>JADGFG010000046.1 GCA_016743995.1 Kangiellaceae bacterium
ATAGTATGCGACAAAATAGTAACGAGAGACTGGTTTATCCAGACCAATTCTAATTTACCTGGCAACCGGGTTGCCAACAGGGTTTGTAAATGACAATGATGAGCCGTCGATTCAGAGGTTTTTATCCCGTAGTAATCGATGTAGAAACAGGCGGGTTTAACGCTGCAAAAGATGCGTTGCTGGAAATTGCTGCAGTGACATTAAAATTTGACGATCGAGGAAACCTGACACAGGATGAAAGCTGGCATTTTCATGTGGAACCCTTTGAAGGGGCAAATATTGAAGCGGCTTCATTGGAATTTACTGGTATTGACCCTCACAACCCGTTGCGAGGTGCCGTTTCAGAAAATGATGCGCTTAATCAGATTTTTTCAGCGGTAAGAAGTAAGCAAAAAGAAGCGGAGTGTCAAAGAAGTGTTCTGGTTGGTCACAATCCGGGTTTTGATATGGCTTTTTTATTGGCCGCGAATGAACGAATTGCATGCAAGAGAAACCCGTTTCATCCCTTTACTACTTTCGATACCGCAACATTATCTGGACTAGCTCTCGGACAAACCGTATTGGCTAAGTCTTGTCAGACGGCAAAAATCAAGTTTGATGCGGAGCAGGCTCATTCAGCTCTGTATGATACTGAAAAAACGGCAGAGCTTTTTTGTTTTATTGTTAACCGTTGGAAAAAGCTGGGAGGCTGGCCTCTCGGCGATTAGTTAAAATAGACGGTTACAGGCGACTGGTTTTATACCCAAACTCCCTGGAAATGCAGGTTTGGGTATATCGATATTGGTTACAGTCGCTTTGCTCGTTTATTCATTACTGGTAAAATAATGATATTCTATTATTTTCAAGCGCTCAGAGAGCTTGAGAAATGACGAACGGTTGTGCGGTTACCTTGTGAATTGTATATATTATTATCTGGGTCACAACCTTTAATAAGGTTAAAAGTTCGTTGACTTGAATGGTTAAGCAGATCGATTAATCGTGCGTTAACTTCGTTTTTAAAACAGCACTTTTCAACTAACTGCATCAGTTCTGTCCAGCTTTCGGCTAACGCCGGATTGCGACTACAAAACTTTTTAAACTCATTTAAGCTGGTATTATTAACGCCTTGTGCATTAATGATTGGCGGTACCTGATGTGAGTTGATACGTTTAACCGCCGCATCTTTTTCTTTGACGAGTTGGACAAGCTGGTCAAAAACTCGTTTTTCCAGTGCTCGTTGTTCACTATTTAAAATGTCATGTAATAGTTCGTAGTCCTGTTTCCAGCTATTGAGTACTGTCTGATAAACTTGTAATTCATTCATAAAAATATCCTGTTATCTGAACTAGAAGAGCTATTTCCCATGCAAACTTTGTAATCACGGGTAAAGTTAGCCTTAATGATTCGCTTGTATTCTTAGATATTAATAATGCAATTTTTGAACCATATTTTTAGTTGATTTATCTCTCTAAATAGCTGAACTCAGAAATGGCTTCCGTAGAAGTGTTTTTGCTTTTGTCTATCTGGTTTTGTGTTTAATTAATAAAGGTATAATGAAGGTCTGTTTGTGGGAAAGCTAAAAGAGTAGAAAAGCTAAAAGTAATATCATGGGCCAGGTTAAATTTGAATGGATTCGGGGCCCGCAAGGGTATTATTGCTTTATTCTGCTCTTTGTACTATTTGTAATAACTGGACTCAAAATCCAGCATTTTGTTCGCAACCTGTTGGTACTCTATTTCATAAGAGCCATCATCTACTTTTTCTTTAATCGGCGAGGTTCTGTCCAGATCAACCGCTGGCGACGCTTTCATTTGTTGTATCAATTGACTAATCTGAGAGGCTTTTCCAGTAATATTGATTGAATCCTCTGAACTGGCAGAAGCATCCGACGAGCCACCACTTTTTCTTTTATTTTTTGATTTTTCAGATTTATTGAGTCCCAGCGAGGTTTGGCCGGGCACAAGACTTTTAATGTCCATAACCATAATTTATCGTGTTCCTGCAAGTTTAACAAAAATTTGATTTTTTCCAGCCACCGTAGCACCAAAAACCTTTCTGGATTTTACATTTCTTACTTGCACCTGTTCTCCAAGGCTGGCATCACTTAGTGCTACCCCCTCAACATGAATGCTTAAAAAGCGGTTTTTTGCCGTCACGTTGATTTTCTCTCCTCTGCAAACAAGACAAATATTATTTTCATAAATCACAGAGCCTGCTCTCATCGCCCTTTTTAATCGGGTATTGACCAGCTTTGCTATTTTTTGTACTGGTGTATAGCGTAAATTATTGAGGTTTACTCGTTGTTTACTGACATTGCTTTTAGTCAAAATATCACCTCTTGCAAGGTTTTGATTCAATATCCAGACTTCCTGAAACTGAATCAATGTTGCAGAGATGTAAATTTTCCAGTTTACTGGTGACTGACAACGAACACCGATACTGACCTTTCCTGTTAAACGTGTTTTTTGTGGCAGAAACACATCGAGTTTTTTCTGGCACTTCGTCAGTCGTAATCTGGGGTCCAGATGGCCAATTTGTATCTCTCTGTGTTTCTTATCGGCAGCAACCTGCTTTTCCTCAAGGAAAATTTTTGCCGCAATTTGTATTTCTTCTAAAGACTGTATTTCCTTAGCTTTTAGTGAGCTGCTAAAAGCTGACAAAATAAGAAAAAATAGCATAATGAAAAAATAAGGATTACTCGATATAAAAAGTTCTTTATAACTGTCTGGTATTTTTATCGAGCTAATTAATTTCATGATTTTCCTGTTGTTTTAATAATCTTGGCTATACTTAAAAACAGCAAGTTACAGAGCTGGTGTTATTGTAAAGTGCAGGTATCTGGCAAATTATATTACGCTTTTTTCCTCTCTTACAATGATAATCAAGCAATAACTGTGCCTTAATTTACTTAGTTATTTATTACAGAATCGATTTAAATGTAGACTAGATTCTTTATAAAGGGTGGTTTCAAATGTCGAGTATTCTTGACTCAGTTAATCAAAGAACCCAGATGGTGGGTCAGAACAGGCTTGAATTATTGCTGTTTAAATTAAAAGGAAAGCAGGTTTATGGCATTAATGTTTTTAAAGTAAGAGAAGTTCTTCAGTGTCCTGAGTTGACTGAATTACCTCAACGCAACCCTGTTGTCAGGGGGGTCGCGCATATTCGAGGTGCGACCATATCGGTTATTGATTTAAGTCTGGCGGTTAACGGGCCGTCTCTGGGTGATGTCCGGGATTGTTTTGTGGTAATTGCAGAATATAATCGAAAAGTACAGGGTTTTCTGGTGAAAGCGGTTGAGCGTATTGTTAATATGAACTGGAATGATATCCACCCACCACCCAAAGGTACGGGTAAGTCCAGTTATTTAACTGCGGTGACAGACATTGATGGGGACCTGGTTGAAATTATTGATGTTGAAAAAGTGCTTGCTGAAATTACGCCAAACAATGCGACGGTCAGTCAGGAATTTGTGGATATGCATAAGGGCAAGGCTCCTGAGGATAAAGTGGTGTTAATTGCCGATGATTCTTCGGTTGCCAGAGGCCAGATAAAAAGAACCGTTGAGCAGCTGGGCTTTAAAACAAAAATTTGTAAGGATGGCAGAGAGGCGCTGGAATATCTTGAGGGAGTTGTTGAAGATGGAACTTCGATAGATGATGAGGTTTTATTGCTTATTTCAGATATAGAAATGCCAGAAATGGATGGTTATACACTGACCGCTGAAATTAGAAATAATGAACGATTGTCGAGTATGTGGGTTATGCTACATACTTCTCTTAGTGGCGTTTTTAATGAGGCTATGGTGCAAAAAGTGGGTGCAAACGATTTTATTCCCAAGTTTAATCCCGACGAATTAGCACAAGCTGTACAAAAACGTATGGATTTCGACGATTAATAACAAGAACCTTATTCATGGAAATATCTTCAACAGATTACGAGAGATTTAAAACGGTCTTAGAGCAGCAGAGTGGTATTTTACTTGGTGACAACAAGCAATACCTGGTTGTGAGCCGGTTAAGTAACTTTATCCAGGAAAACAAGATGAAATCTCTTGCTCAGTTGCTGGATGAGATTTCTGGACCCACTGGAAAACCCCTGCTCCGTCAGGTGGTTGATAGAATGACAACGAACGAAACCCTGTGGTTTCGTGATAAATACCCTTTTGAATATCTGAAAAGCACAATTATCCCTAAATATAGAGGCCGGGGCTCCAATATGAGGATCTGGTGTGCAGCTTGCTCAACCGGACAGGAGCCGTATTCCATTGCGATGCAACTCGATGAAGTGAGTATACTCACGTCAACCGATGTTGTTGCGACGGATTTATCTGAAAGAGTACTTAATAAAGCAAAAACGGGCATTTATCAGAAGATTGAACTGAATCGAGGTATGCCACCAGAAAAATTAAAACGCTATTTCAAACCGTCTGATAATGAAGACTGGCAGGTTAACGAATTATTGCGCAACAGAGTTCGGTTCATGCCGTTGAATTTGTTAAATGTTCCCTATAGTGTGGGAAAATTTGATGTTATTTTTTGTCGTAACGTATTAATTTATTTTTCCAGTGATAATAAAAGCAAGGTTATCAATGGACTGGTTAATTGTTTAAATCCTGGTGGCTACCTATTTCTCGGCGCATCTGAAGCATTAACCCGAGATGTTACTCAGATGAGTATGGTGCGTTGTAATCCCGGCCTGGTTTATCAAAAAGATACTGTTTAGTTCATTTTTTACGATTAACAGTAATCACGGTTAGCAGTAATATCGCCATTTCGGAATTCTAAATTATCTGAACTTTACTTCACTCGAACTTTATCTAACTAAGCATTTGCCCCTGTAGCGGTTTCTGATTGCCGCTTTTGTTATCTTTTACATCTAACAGACTGATTTTATAGACTATTTGTTTTGGCATGTAGATTGCATTTTATTCATGTGATTAAAACATGGCGGTCAGAGGCCTGAATCATTTAACTCGAAGCACAATGGAAAAACTATGTCGATCAATTTTGAAAAAGCATTTGGTATTCATGAGTCAGCACTTTCGCTTCGGGCGGAACGTGCAAAAGTACTGGCTAATAATTTAGCTAATGCAGATACACCAGGCTTTAAAGCGAGAGACATTGATTTTTCCAAAGCGCTCAAGCAGGCAGAGAACGCACAATCCAGTGATTTGTCCAGAACCCATGGCGCTCATCTTGATAGCCAGCTGGGTACCGAGATTCCAGGCTTGTCATATCGAATACCTACTCAACCAGATACTGGTGATGGTAACTCGGTTGACGCGCAAATAGAACAAACAAAATTTGCTGAAAATGCGATGGAGTATCAGACATCTTTGCGTTTTCTAGATGGAAAGATAAAAGGTCTGCTGCATGCCATTCGTGGAGAGTGAAGTAGTCATTTTAATTTTAAGTTAACTTATTAGTGATTAAGCGTTAAATCAATTAATGAAACAGGTGGAGAGAGAAAGTGGGACTTTACGACATTTTTGATATTAGTGGTTCGGCAATGTCAGCACAAAGTGTTCGTTTAAACACGACAGCCAGTAACATTGCCAACGCCGACAGTGTAGCCAGTAGTACCGGTGAAACTTATCGTGCCAGACATCCAGTTTTCCAGGCGGTGTTAAATGGTATTTCTACTAATGGCACGAGCAAGGCTTCGCAGGCCGGGGTTTCCGTTTTAGGTATTGTCGAGAGTCAGGCTGAACCCGTAGCCAGACATCAGCCCGATAATCCTCTGGCAGATAAAAATGGATTTGTTTACGCGCCAAACATTAATCTGGTTGAAGAAATGGCTAATATGATTTCTGCATCGCGCGCTTATCAATCTAATGTTCAGGTCGCAACGACAGCCAAACAGTTGCTAGCTAAAACTTTGACTCTTGGTCAGTAATTAAATAGAGATTAATCATGACTAATGTAAATACAACAGATTATTCAAATATCGGTTTGCAAAACCATACGGCGCCTTCGAGGGAAATTAAAAAGGAGCTGGGACAAGCCGATTTTTTAGCTTTATTAACCACTCAGCTGGCTAATCAGGATCCTCTGACGCCGGTTGATAATAAAGAATTTATTTCGCAAATGTCACAGTTTGCCAGTGTTGATAGTTTGCAGTCACTGGTCACCAAATTTGACGATTTGTCCACGTCGCTGACCTCTAACCAGGCCTTACAGGCATCTTCTCTGGTTGGTCGTAAAGTTCTTATTTCAGGAGAAAAAGCTTATTTAATGGCAGGCGAACAATCTCGAATATCTGGTCAGCTAAATCTGGATGAAGATACGACTAATATACGTTTTGAAATTAAAGATGGCTCGGGACAGGTTGTTCGAAGTATAGAGGTAGGTGCGCAGGAAGCGGGTGATATCGATTTTGTCTGGGATGGATTTAATGATGGCGGAGAAAGAATGCCTCCAGGCAATTATACCATTGCCGCCTATGGACAGCTTGGTGGTAAATCCGAGCAATTAAAAACATCTATTGTTGCTCAGGTAGAAAGTGTTAGCCTGGGAGGCGCTGATGGAAAAGTTCTATTGAATTTAACAGGGCTTGATCAGGTTGAGTTTAGTGAAGTTAAAGAGATTGGATAATAACAGGAGAGAAGTAAATGTCTTTTAATACAGCGTTAAGTGGTCTCAATGCAGCGCAGGCCGATTTAAATGTTACAGCAAATAATATTGCGAATGTGAGTACGGTTGGCTATAAAGAGTCTCGTACTGAGTTTGCCGATATATTTTCGACGACTTCATTTGGTAGTTCTGGAACAACAATTGGTAATGGTGTTCTGCTGGCCAATGTTGCGCAACAATTTAATCAGGGAAATCTGGAATTTAGTTCCAATACTCTCGATCTGGCAGTTTCCGGAGAAGGTTTTTTTGTTTTGTCACCCAGTGATACCAATAGCAATGCGATTTTTACTCGTAATGGTGAAATGGGGGTAGACAGTAACGGTTTTGTCGTTAGTAATTCCGGTGCACGTTTGCAGGTTTTCCCGGTTAATGCCGACGGAACGGTAACAGCGACCAGCTTGTCTAGTACCATTCCTTTGCAGTTACCACAGACTGCAGGTGTGCCTACGGTGACGACACAAGTTGATATCGGAATTAATTTACCGGCAGCAGCATCAATTCTCCCTGCAGCTGGGTTTGATCCGCTTCAGGCTTCAACTTTTAATGCTTCTACTTCATTGACGGTTTTTGACTCGCTGGGTGAAAGCCATGTGGTGACAGCTTATTATGTCAAGGTTGCAGATAATCAATGGGCAACTTATTACAACTCAACCGATGCCAATGGTGCAACACTCAATATTGATGTGGTGGGTGGTGCTGCAGGTGCCGGTGGTCAACTTTATCATGTGACTAACTTTGATAGTTCAGGAAGCTTTGTTAGTAATGTACCCGCTACTTTACAGACGACCGCTATTGATTTTTTAAATGGTTCCGATCCAACTCAGCAATTAACATTTAATTATGCGAACAATGGTACTACGCAATTTTCATCACCGTTTACGGTGAACGTATTAAATCAGAATGGTTTTCCGATTGGACGTCTGACTGGCGTAGAAATTTCAGATACTGGTGTAGTCCGAGCAAATTTTAGTAATGGACAGACGACAGCGTTGGGAAAAATTGCATTGGCAAGATTTCAAAATGCTCAGGGGCTTTCACAAATAGGAAACAATTCCTGGGAAGATACCATCGATTCTGGAGCGCCTCTGGTTGGAGAAGCGTTAACTTCCAGTTTTGGTCAGATTCGTTCGGGCGCTCTGGAAGTTTCGAATGTAGATCTTACTGCGCAACTGGTTAATTTAATTGCTGCACAAAGAAATTTCCAGGCGAATGCCAAATCAATAGAAACCAATAATACAGTGACTCAGGCAATTATTAATATTCGCTAATTGAGTTTCAGGTTTTATTGCCTGTTAAGAATAACGCCCCTTATTTTTGAGAGATAGATTATGGATAAAATGTTGTACGTTTCAATGACTGGAGCTCGTGAAACTTCACTGGCTCAGGCTAAGGCGGCTCATAACCTGGCGAATGCAAAAACAACTGGTTTTAAGGCTGACCTCGCTCAGTTTCGGGCGATGCCTGTTTATGGCGACGGCTTGCCTTCAAGAGCTTTTGCAATGGCTGAACAGCCGGGTTATAACTTTGATCAAGGGGCAGTTATTTCAACCGGTCGTAACCTCGATGTTGCTATTCGAGGTGATGGTTTTTTTGTTACTCAGGATGAATCAGGAAAAGAATTATTAACCCGGCGTGGAGACTTTAAAGTTAGTGTTAATGGTGAGTTGCTTAATGCGCTGGACCAACCCGTTATTGGTGATAATGGACCTATCGCTATTCCTCCCTTTGAGAAAATTGATATTGCACAGAACGGTACCATTACCATTGTTCCGATAGGGGCGGAGGCAAATTCGATTGCCATTATTGATAGAGTTAAAATGGTTAAGCCGGATCCAGCTACTCTGGAAAAAAACGAAAACGGATTATTTATAGCTCCCCCCAATCAGAATTACGCAGCAGATGCTTCGGTGACTCTGGAGAGCGGTGTGCTCGAATCGAGTAATGTCAGTGTTGTCGAAGAGTTAACCAATATGATTAGTCTTTCTCGTCAATTTGAAGTGCAGGTCAAATTAATGTCTTCAGTTGAAGAGCGTGGTCGCGCTCTGGATCGATTATTGCAATCATAAAGTTTAACTAACAAAAGTAATTTTTTTGACACTAATAATGTTAGCGGTTTATCAAGTAGAGAAATCAGATTTTAAGAGGTAATCAATATGCACCCGGCACTCTGGATTGCGAAAACAGGTCTTGAAGCACAAACTAAAGATTTAGCGGTTATATCTAACAACCTGGCCAATGCCGGAACAATAGGCTTTAAAAAGTCTCGTGTTGCTTTTGAAGACCTGTTTTATCAGAACCTCAGACAGCCTGGGGCTGATTCTTCACAAGACACCAAATTACCGGTTGGTTTACAGTTAGGAACCGGTGTTAAAGTTGTTGCGACTCAGAAAATTCATACCCAGGGGAGTTTTCAGACTTCAGATAATCAACTGGATATGGCTATTCAGGGAAGTGGTTTCTTTCAAATTTTATTGCCTGATGGAACAACCGGGTATACCAGAGCAGGTAATTTTACGCTGGACGAAAATGGGCAAATTGTAACCCAGGGAAGCGGCTATGTTTTGCAGCCTGCGATTACCGTGCCACAAACAGCAACCAGTCTGGAAGTTGCAATTGATGGAACTATTTCTGCTCAGGAACCGGGACAGGCTACACCGACAAACCTGGGACAACTTCAACTGGCTGATTTTATTAATCCTACCGGGCTACAACCCATTGGTGAAAATCTTTTTGTTGAAACAGGCAGTAGTGGTACGCCAGTTATTGGTACACCTAACCTTGATGGGCTGGGTGCCATTCGAGGTGGACAGTTAGAAACTTCTAATGTGTCCACTGTAGAGGAACTGGTATCAATGATTGAAACTCAGCGAACTTATGAAACCAATGCCAAGGTTCTTTCCGCTGTAGACCAGATGCTTCAGTTTATTAATCAGACGTTATAGAGGTTATTTTGATGAAGCTGTCAGTCGAAATTCAGAAAATAGCATTAATACTGACTTTCTGTTTATTATTACCAGGTTGTCTGACTGTCTATCAGGATGCTTCGATGGATGACCCTGCATGGGCTCCGGCTTTTCCTCAGGTAACCGATACCAGCCAGTCTAATCCCGGCGCAATTTATAATCCTGGTAATGCGCAAATGCTTTTTCAAGATAAAAAAGCACTGAGAGTTGGCGATATTATTACGATTGTTCTGACAGAAAATACCAACGCAAGTAAAAAAGCAGATACAGAATTAACCAAAGATGCCAGTGTTTCTCTTGCTGCACCGGCGATGTTTGGGAATCCACTTGCTGTTGGAGGAGGCACTTCTGATTTGAGTGTTATTTCCGGTGCTCAGGATCGAGAATTTAAAGCCGAAACTGATAGTGAGCAAAGTAATCGTTTGCAGGGAACGATTACTGTAACTGTACACCAGGTTTATCCGAATGGTAACTTAATGATAAGAGGAGAAAAATGGATTTCACTTAATCAGGGGAGCGAGTTTATTCGAGTAGCAGGATTAATCAGACCTGAAGATATTGATAAAGATAATAAAATATTATCAACAAGAATTGCGAATGCCCGGCTTTCTTATGGCGGAACAGGACCACTTGCTGAAGCGAATGAGGTCGGCTGGTTATCACGATTCTTCAATTCTGCGTGGTGGCCGTTTTAGTGCTGGACAGGCTTAAGGTATTAATGATGAAAAGATATTTACAATTAACTGTTATTTTTCTTTCTGTTTTTATCAGTGGATTTACTGGTGCTGAAAGAATTAAGGATATAACCAGTATTCAGGGCGTGCGAGAAAATCAGCTGATTGGATACGGACTGGTGGTTGGACTTGATGGAACCGGTGAAAAAACGCGGTATACCGAACAAACTTTTCGCACAATGCTCGCACGTTTTGGCATTAATGTACCACAAGGTAGTCAGCTAAAACTTAAAAACTCAGCGGCAGTAGCAGTGCATGCTAATTTACCTGCATTTGCCAAAGCAGGGCAAAATATTGACATTACTGTGAGTAGTTTAGGTGAGGCAAAGAGTTTACGTGGTGGAACCTTATTAATGACACCGCTGCGAGGAGCCAATGGAAAGACTTATGCAATAGCCCAGGGAAATTTGATTGTGGGCGGGTTCGGTGTACAAGGAGCTGATGGTTCGCGTATCAGTATTAATCATCAGACTGTTGGACGAATTCCTAACGGTGCAACGGTAGAACAAAGTGTTGCCAGTAATTTCCTGACCAATGATTTTCTTATTTTCAATTTGAATAAGCCTGATTTTACGACAGCAGTGAAACTGGCTAAAGCGATTAATCAGTCCGTTGGTGCTAATACCGCTAAACCAATGGATCAAACTTCTATTCAGGTGAGCGCACCGAGGGACCCAGCTCAAAGAATTAATTTTCTTTCATTTATTGAAAATATCAATGTTATTCCAGCAGAATCTGTTGGTCGAATTGTTGTTAATTCAAGAACTGGAACCATAGTGATTGGTAAGCATGTTAACCTGAAGGAGGCCGCGGTTGCTCATGGTAATTTGATTGTGAAAATTAAAGAGAGTCAGGATGTTAGCCAGCCAGCACCTTTTGCTCGTCAGGGTACAACTGTGACCACTCAGGATAGTCAGCTAGATATTGAACAGGAAGATTCGCGTATGTTTCATTTTCAACCTGGTGCGACATTACAGGAACTTGTTGAAGCTGTGAATCAGGTTGGGGCCGCTCCTGGAGATGTAATGGCTATTCTGGAAGCGCTCAAACAGGCTGGTGCGATCAGCGGCGAGTTGGTGGTGATTTAACATGTCCGCAATCTCTACTGACAACTCTATTATTGAAAGCCATGCTCAGGCCAGTATTTATTCGGACTTAAACTCGCTAGATAAAATCAGACAGCAGGGACTGGTTGATGAGTCAGGTGCGATAAAACAAGCAGCAAAAGAGTTTGAGTCTTTCTTTTTAAACCTGATGTTAAAGTCGATGCGTCAGGCCAGCGAAGTTATCGGTGCTGATTCTATGATGGGTAGTCAACAGGAAAAAATGTACACAGGTATGCTGGATGAGCAGCTATCTGTTGACTTGTCACATCGAGGAAGCCTTGGAATTAGTGAGATGTTAATCGAACAATTATCAAGGAATGGTGGTGTCGCAAAACTGACTGATGAGCTGGCAGTGCATCTTGATAAAATAAAAAAGGACGGAGCATCAACAGCCGTTTCCGAGAGCACATCAGGTTCTTCCGTTAAAGAGTCACAACAGGCTGAAACACCAGAATTGAGTTTGTTTGCAAATATAAAACAAAGTCTTGAAAAGCAAGTCTCTGAAAAACATATCTCTGAAAATGTTCAACTGACTGAGTTGACGACAGATAAGGTTTCATCCGTTCAAACGGAAGAGGTCGCCTTACAAAAGCCAGAGAAAAAAGCATTATTTAATCAGATTACTGATTTTATTGAAAAGATGTTACCGCATGCGGAAAAAGCAGCTAAAAAGCTGAACATTGATCCCCGAATACTCGTCGCACAGGCTGCTCTGGAAACGGGGTGGGGTAAGTTCATTATGCATGATGGAAAAGGCAAACCTGGATTTAATCTGTTTGGCATTAAAGCCGATGCCGGCTGGCAGGGCGAAAGCATAAAAATAGATACGCTGGAAGTAGAAAACCAGCAGTTTAAAAAGGTTAACGCATCATTTAGAAAATATCTTGATTTTTCAGATTCATTTGAAGACTACGTCAATTTTGTAAAAAATAATCCACGTTATGAAGACGCTGTGAACTCCACATCAAATCCGGAATCTTATGTTAAAAAACTACAGTCTTCTGGTTATGCGACTGATCCGAATTATGCGAAAAAAATTATGCGTATATTTTCCAGCGAAGTCTTACAAAATTTTAATTCGCTCAAGAATAAAACTGAGGACCTATTTTAACAGGAACTTAATATGAGTATATTTGATATCAGTGTTTCGGGCTTGTTGAGTAATCAGGCTTCTATTGCAACCACTTCTCATAATATCGCCAACGCGAATGTTGAAGGTTATTCAAGGCAGCGAGTAGAGCAGCAGGCCAGATTACCTCAATTTTTAGGGGGTAATTACCGAGGGACGGGCTCTGAGGTTGGTAACATTAAGCGAATTTTTGAGCTGTCTCAACAGCTGGAAGTACAATCTACGACCGCAGAATTCAATAATTTTGATAGTTTCCTGCAACAGGCTAAAAGGGTCGATGGCTTGCTGGCAGATAGTGATAGTGGAATTAATAATGCTATACAGAAATTTTTTACTGCGCTTCAGGGGGTAGTCAATGACCCTGCATCTATTCCCGCCAGACAAGTCATGGTTAGTGAGTCACAAACAATGATTTCCAAATTTGATCTGGTCCACTCGCAGCTGGAATCACAAATTTCAGAGATTAATGGTAGTATCGGTGCGATTGCTAAAGAAATTACTACCCTTGGCGACTCAATTGCCAAATTGAATAATCAGATTGCCGGTTCGCCTGGCAGTTTTCCACCTGATCTGCTGGATCAGCGAGATGCGCAGATTAACCGTTTAAGTGAGCTGGTTTCTGTTCAGACCTTAGATCAGCCGGATGGTTCGATAAGTGTCTTTATTGGTACGGGGCAATCTCTGGTGATTGGTTCCGTTGCAAACTCGCTTACCGCTAATGTTGACCCGCTTGATCCCAGAAGTATGACACTCAATATCTCCGCTGGTTCATCGAGTATTGATGTAACACGAACCATTCAGGGAGGGCAGCTGGGAGGATTATTATCTGCTGTGAGTGATGTGATAGAACCCGCATTTAATACTCTTGGAAGAGTCGCTTTCGGTATTGCTAATTCGTTTAATTCACAACACCAGCTGGGGATCGATTTAAATAATCAGCTTGGTGGAAATTATTTTACGGATATTAATGACCCATCATTGGCGGCAGGTCGAGTCATTGCCTCTTCAGCTAATGCGGGTAACGCTGTACTTAGCGTAACGATAGATGATCCGTCATTATTAACAGATTCTAATTATCAGTTATATTTATCAGCGGGTAATTATCAACTGATCGATCAGACAACTAATACAACAATCGCTACTTTTGCACCGCCTGCTGTTGTACCCGGAACTGTTGCAGTTCCGGGTATTGGAATGACGATTAATTTTCAATCGGGAGCAGCTATTAATGGTGATTCGTTTGAGTTACAACCAACGCGAAATTTTGCACGTGATTTTAATTTGCTGGTAACTGCACCGGAACAGATTGCTGCGGCATCGCCAGTGAGAGGAGAGAAACTGATTAGTAATATTGGTTCTGGTGCGATTAAGGGAATCAGCGTTAGCGACACCAGTACTGCGGCGTTTACGACAACTCCGGGTGCACTTACACCACCTTTACGAGTAACTTTTGATGCGACACCGGGGGAGTTTTCAATTTATGATATGACTACCGGGACGCCAGTTTTGCTTGTGGGCGGAGTGACTGGTTTCGTCGCTAATCAGGACAATAATATGTTGGCGCTAGCTGGTGCTCCCTATAATGCCTATGGTTATGAAGTAACGATTAACGGAAACCCGCAGAATGGAGATAGTTTTGATATCAGCTATAATAATAATGGTGCAGGTAATAATGAGAATGTTTCGGCGTTGGGAGAACTTCAGTTCGCATCGACTCTGGATAATGGAAACTCCAATTTTCAGCAGGCATTTGGGCGAGTTATCAGTAGCACGGGGGTAAAAACTCAGTCAGCACAAATAAAAAGAGATGCATCTGAGAGTTTACTTTTTCAGGCAAAAGAAAGAAAAGCAAGTACATCAGGTGTTAACCTTGATGAAGAAGCAGCAAATCTGATTAAATATCAGCAAGCTTACGAGGCTTCTGCACAGGTTATTAGTGTGGCCAGGACATTGTTTCAAACTGTCCTCGATTCTGTCAGGTAATAATTATGCGACTATCAACCGCGCAAATGACCAACGCTGGCGTAAGACAAATGTTATTACGTCAGGCGGATTTGCAGCATACTCAGCTTCAGCTGGCCACGCAAAAGCGAGTATTAAAACCATCTGATGATCCCGTTGCGGCAACTTCGATCAGTTTTTTGAGTACAGAAATTTCACAGTTAGAGCAGTTTAATAAGAACGGTGATGCAGCTAAAGCTAGTAATCAGCTGGAAGAAAGCGTGTTAACTGGTGTGACTACTGTGTTATTTCGTGTGAGAGAGTTACTGGTTCAGGCTGGTAATGGAACCTATACTGAACAGCAGCTTGATGCCATTGCTGTTGAAATGACTGAGCGTTTGCAGGAACTGCAAGGAATGGCTAACACTCAAAATGCTAATGGTGATTATCTGTTTTCTGGAAGTAAGGTAAAAGCAGAGCCATTTACCAGAGACGCTACTGGAAGTTATATTTACAATGGTGATCAAAATCAGAGAATGTTACGGGTTAGTAGTGGGGTAGTGACACCCGTTTCTGATTCCGGATTTGATGTATTTATGGACATAAAAAATGGGAATGGTAAATTTACGACGTCTTCTAACCCAGCGAATACGGGGGCCGGAATTATTTCACCCGGGACTTACCAGGCTCCGCCCAATTTTTTAGCAGAACCCTACTCAGTTACTTTTGGCACAGATGTTAATGGAAATACAACTTATACTGTGACTGGCGATACTTCAGCAACCGTTTTTGTTCCTGTCACTGTCTGGCAGGAAAATGACCAGATTACTTTTAACGGGATCACAACAAAAGTAAAAGGTGCGCCTGCCGCTGGTGATGTTTTTAATATTGTTCCCAGTGTTTCACAAGATATTTTTACTACAATTCAGACTGCAATAAATGCGGTTGGTAGTTTTTCTGATAGTGCCGCAGGTAGAGCCCAATTTACAAATATAATTGATAGTACACAGGAAACGCTTGATAGAAGTATGCAAAATATTGATATAGTACGCGGTAAGGTAGGTAGTCGGCTGAATGTCGTGGATTCAGAGAATAACAGTAACCTGGCATTGCTGGTGACAAGCAAAGCAACATTATCAGATGTACAGGATCTTGACGTGGTTGAAGCTTCAACGCGATTTTCTCAGCAGCTAGTTATCCTTGAAGCGGCTCAGGCAAGTTTTGTCAGAGTTCAGGGCCTCAATTTATTTAATTTTTTATAAGATAGTTTATTAAAGCGAATTTTTCATTTTACTGCTAATCCAGGTGTTTACAATATTGTAGTCCTGGACTGCCATTTTCCGCAAAGTTATCGATATTCTTCTTTCAAAAGTTCTATCAGTGCACACAATTACATTTAATTACAGTGACTAACAACAGATAAACAGCTTTTTCAACTGATTGAATAGTAGTATTTTAATTACGAATACTATTTTTAATAGTGAGGAAAGAAAAGTGGATGTTGAAATCAATTTGAAACACATATTGAACCTGGTGTTTAATCAGGATACTTCCTACTTTAATGATATGACTCCACTGTCAGAGGTATATGCGGAGTTTGACTCTATGAGTATTATGAATTTATTACTTGAGTTAGAGCATTCTTTTTCTGTCAATATGAACAGCATTGAGTTAAGCCGAGAATCATTTGAAACTTTTGGTGCACTGTTAAGATGCGTTAAAAATTCGATTTACTCGGCTAATTGTAACGCCTGACGAAAATGAAACTCATTAAAGTCGATTTCATCGTTCGTGTTGCTGCGATGTTATTAAAGTGCATTCCTATGAGTTTCAGACGTTCCCTTGTTTTTTGCATGGCTCAGAGTATTTTCAAGCATGCAGGCAATAGGCGATTGAGAAGCATAAAAAATCTGATGTGTGCTGTTCCAGAATTGACAATGGGAGAGGCTGAAAATATCGCACTAGCTTCGTATCAGAACTATATTTTTGGAATCATGGAATTTTACTGGATTAATGAGCTAGAAATTGAAATTGAATGTGATGCCGCTACATTAGAACTTTTAAAAAATGACCGTGGAGTAAGTGTCGCAACAATGCATATGGGGTGTAGCGGCGTTGTCCCGTTTACGTTACAGAAATTAACAGGTACGGAAAAGATATTTTCGAGCGTGCCAGAGTTATCGAAATCAGTTCGACAGTTATTTGCTCATTGTAATGTGTCTATCATTTGTGAGAAACAGTCCGGCTACTTCCTTGAGTTGTTGGAAGCCTCTCGAAGTGGCGCTGTTATCTGCCTGCCCGCTGATCATTACGTCGATGACGTGCAAGTCAAATTTTTTAATCAATGTACTGAAGCGCCTGGGAGTATTGCCGTGCTATCAGCCTATAGCGCTGTTCCATTACTGCTCTGTTATCCTGTGTTATCAGATGATGGACAATATAAGGTCGTTATAGAGACTGTTTTCAGTAAGGCCGTCGGCAGAAGTAAAAACGAAATTGTTTCCGCTATGCAAAAAATATATATTCGGTTTGAACAGGTGATTATGCAGTACCCTGAACAGTGGTCATGGTCATATAACAGGTGGCAGGATTGAATGACTCTATCGAAAAGTCTGGGTGCAACTTGAAGTGAGCAGGATGTACCTGGTACTGTAGCCAGGTTTTGTTTAACAATGACTTTAATAGTCGATTTTAATTAGCACTTTTTTATTATCCTCTTTGTTTAAGTCTGCAAACAATTTTGTGCTCTGGTTATCACTAACTCTGTTTTCTCTCCCCTGGTTTCTATCGAAGATAAAAAAGCTCACAGGTACGATAAAAGTCTATGCCAGATGCAGTAATAAAGTGTAACTGTTTGTAAAATCAGAACGTCTCGCACAAATAAGTAATAAAAGTAATAAGTGGTTATAAAACTCCGACGACATAACATTTAGTGCCAGTTTGCTGTGTTATTGTTCGCGCCGTTAGAGAAGTAGAATAAATCAACCTTAACTTTTACTATTTTTAATTATATTGTCCGGGAATTTTACATGTTAAATTCTATTAAACCAATTACTTTTATGCTGGTTTCAACGCTTGGTCTTTCTATATCCAGCTTAATTGCGAAGTTGGTGTCAGGTTATACGACACCAGAACTGTTGTATTTTTTGCGAATTACGCTACCTGCGATTTTGATGATCTGGTTAATCATGATGACTCGATTTGAAATGCCGCAATTAAAAGATATTCCTCCATTGCTTGGAAGAGCGATGGGGATGACTGCAAGTCAGTTTTGTTTCATTTATGCGATTCCTTCTTTGTCGCTAATGGAGAGTGTTGTTCTCTTTAGTACCGGGCCTTTATTTATTCCTGTATTAGAGAAAATTCTTTTCAAAACTAAAATACAAAATATTACCATAATCGCTCTGCTTGTCGCTTTTTCAGGGGTTGTTGTTCAGGCCGGTGGTAGTGGTGGAATTAATTTACGCCCAGAGTTACTTATTGGACTGGGGGCCGGATTTGGAAATGCGCTGGCTCAGGTTTGTATGTTTCGTTCCACAAAAGGTAATCTATCACCTTTAGGATCAAATATGTGGTGTATGTCGTTTGCGGCAATTATGGCAATTCCAGTGGTCTGGTATACAACTGAAGGTGCGGTTATTGAACAGTTGAATGTACTGGCATACTCAGCGCATTCAACATTCGTGCTGGCTGGTATTATTCTTATTGCTATTATGGTAATCAGTACTCAGATATTTCGAGTGAAAGCTTATCAGTTGGTTGATTCAGGTAACCAGCTAGCACCATTAATACTTACTAATTTACTTTATTCCTTTTTATGGCAGAGACTATTTTTTGAAGCTCCATTAGAACAACATAAACTTGTCGGGATGGGATTGATTGTTGCCGGGTTAATGATGATTAGCTTTAGAGCGAAACTGGAGCGGTTTTTTGCTTCATTGCTTAAAATGAAAGGTTGTCGAACTTACGGTATTTTTGCTGGGCCTGTGCGAAGTTGTGGGTAGTCTATTGTTAATTTGCATTGTTAGTTTTATTGTCAGTCAGAGCGTGTAAAGCTCAAACAGAGGGTAATCTTTTTTTAGCCGGTTATCCTCTGTAAATCTGTTATTACCATCTGTAAGTCAGAGAAAAATTTGCAAATAATCCGTTTTCATCATATTGTTCAAACTGTCTGGAGCTATCTTGTACTGAAGCGGTAAATCCCCAGTTCTGAGTATTAAACTCTCCTCCAATTGCGACAAAAAGCTGCTCATGGGTCAGGTCTACTGAGTGACTTTCCTTGAAGGTATTACCATCAATTGTAATGTCATTAAATACATAACGCGCATAAACGTTAAGAAATAAATGCCACTCATTTTTAGGGCCTGCTGCGGGCAGGCTGATATTTCTGCCTGGAATTGTTGAGGCGCTGGGAAAGCTTTGTCTTAATGAACGCCCCAGCCGGAACCCAATGCCAGCACCAAGTTCACTACGTAAAGTACCCAGTCCACCACCAGAGTATCCGAGCCAGTCATATTCCAGGTTGCGTCTTAAATGGCCATATTGCAAGCGCCACACTTGCTCACCAGACAGGGTAAAAACCAGTTCATTTTGTAACTGATGTTCCCAGCCCTGGGGTTCATTGGCGCTAATCGTTTTGTGGATTACTTTTTGTACTACGGCGGCACCAGATAAAGGTCCAACGATACCGAGTGTGAGTCGCCAACGTTCAGAAAGCGTCTCGTTAAAAGACTGGAGATTCGTTTGCCACAAAAGCAAGCCAGCATACGGCCTGTCATCTTCAATTAATTCGTCAGTTTTAATATCCGCAGGTGTAAATATTGCCTGAGCGACCAGGTAGCTTACAGTGTAATTTTGAGAATCAGATTGAGAGAAGGGGAGGTATCCGGCTGTGTTTCTTAGCCAGTCCGGCAAGTTCAGTTTATTAATATTCGACTGAGGTTCTTTTCCCCAGCTAAATCCCATTCCATGACTATAGCCGCTGTCATCATTGGCAATAAAGTCATTTTCAAAAATTACGGTTTGCCAGTTTTTGTCAGCGATGGCCGGCTGGCAGACAAACATTGCCAGAATGATGAGCCGTCTGACTGAATTAAGGCATGATACTCGGTAATGATGTAACATTGTGTCAAACTGTGTTGTACAACGCATTGTTTTAAAGCTTATCTTATATTGATTATAGTTGGTCATTGGCTTGTTGATGGTAAATAACCTGAGTTGTATATTTATTGTTAACAAGGAGCTTGTTTTAATAAAGGGGTTGTTAATAAGAGTTCCAGATAATATAAGGTCATGTTAATAAGGAATTTGAAAGCCCAGATTTATATAAGCGCCGCGTACAAATTTATCTCCCTTAATATCAACCTGGTCCAGTGTTGTGGCAATATCCACATTGAGATAATTAAATAATGTAGCACCAAGATTCACATAGCTAAGTTGACTACCACTAAAATTCTTACTAAGTCCAACACGGAGTCCCGGTAACCACCAACTTTCATCGGTATAATTGGCGGAGAAAGCCACCCATTGGTATTTATCTCCCATGGGTTCTGTTTTACTATTGACATCAATATCAGTGGTAAAAGCCCAGTGGCGCTTTGGACTGAGGTAAGCATAGTTAATTTTGAGCTGGCGTTCGATAGCGTAATACTCGTCCTGCTTTATCAAATTAATAATATCTGGATCTTTGTACCGTCTGGGATCCAGTTCCGGGTATCGGTATTTTGACTCAAATACATCAAGAAGGCTTGCACCCAGATGAAAGTTTTTTCCTGACCAGGTAAGTCCCAGGTTAATATCAACCCCATTTTTGTAGATAAATTTCGAATTTTTGATTTCTTCAAATAATAACTCAGAGTCTTTGATATCACCGATTCTATGGTTAATACGAGTTAATCCTATTCGATAAAACACTGGAGTCGCTCCAAAATATAAATTGCCCCCTTTGTGATTCAATATTGCTTTGCTGAAACTAGCTTTAAACTGAGCAATTTTTGCTGCTTTGGTCAGTAAAAAGCTGTCGTTTTTAACGGTCATTCTAACTTTTCCTGTTGATGGGTCGATAACCAGATTAAAACCGCCGGTTAAATCAATACTTGTTTCTGGATCTTGCGGGGTCAGGTGGTAAATCGCTTCCAGGTTTGATTGTGCCTGCTCTTTGTCGAAGTTGAAGCTATCAATAATACCCAATGCTTTGGAGGAGCCTGTCGCCTTAATGCCTGATGTCAGTACTCCACCCCATAAATTTTCGTTAATCACAAAAGATAAGTCTGTTTCTACATAAGCTCTGGCATAACCTTCAATACCGATTAATGCGAGTGTCCCACCGAGTATTGCTGCCTCTTTACCTGCTTTTTTAAGTAAATCAACGACATCTGGATCGGTAATTTCGATATCTCCGAGATCCCAGCCCCCATCATCGTCAGGATTGTCGGGATTATCCGGGTCAATGGCTTCTGCAGAGTCATCAATCAGTTCAAACAGGTTATCAATGTTTCCATAGGAAACGCCTGCAGCAAGGTTAAACATTACCCCTGAAACAAGACCTGGAATTTTATTGTTGTTTCTCTGACGGATGATGTAAGCAGGTGCAGACGGATTCGCGGAGTTTGATAAAGCCCGTTGTTGGTAATTTAAACTAAAGCTTTCAGGAATGTTATTGGCGGTCAGGAAACTTGAATAGAAGAGTACGCAACAACCAATACAATAAATAACGTTGTTTTTAATCATCAAATTTATTGTATCTATTATGACTTGCTACACCCGGAATTTACTTTATACCGCTTATTTCGATTAATTTCCAATTTATCAGGTATTTGTTCTGGTAATACTATCGATTACTTATAATTGTTGTCTGCTTTTCTATGTCCGCGGTTTAACGGGTCGAGATAAATGACAAAATATCTCAAATGAAGTTTGTCAGGCACTAAAGTTGTTCGTTAAACAGTCGATTCTGAACAGAAGGGGTAGCATTTCTAGCTGAAATTCAGCTTTTATCAGGGAAACAAATATGTCTTGTCAATCAATTGTATCAGACAGAAAAGCGAGTTTGCTGGATGTAAATACGACTCACAGTGTTAATCATGGCTATTTTTTTCAGATTACTCAGGTGACTGACGGTAAAAATATTATTGCTATGAATTCCGTCACGCAGGGTCATGATTTATGTGTGTCGATTTATCAAAAGCCAGCTTTTAAAAAGCTCTCTGGTGGACCTCAACCTGAAAAGAAAGTCTTTTCATTTCAATTGAAAATTAATGAAGCGCCTGATAATAAAAAGCTGGCGTCAATGAAAAAGCTCCTTGAAATGCTCAATCATATTATAATTGACTATTTTCATGGACGGCTCTCTGGTGCGGTTGAGCAGGCTCTCTTGTTGAAAGTTGACAGGAGTGAACTGAGTTGTCTTAACCAACAGCTACAAAATACGACGATAGTGTCTGCATTAAGTCTTTATGATAGTCATTTACAACAAGTGGAATTTTCCGCAAAAAAAATGTCTGTTGGCGATAGCGGATTATCAGAAGTATCTCCATTTATTGTGCTGGAAATGTTACTCAATGACATTGAAATGATCAGGTCAGAAGCTCAAAATTTTAGTGAAACAAAAAACCTGGTTAGTGACATCGTTTTTAATCTGACCCTTCAGTTTTCCGATCGCGTTTCCGTAAAAGTTATTGGCATAAATCAAGTGCTCAAATTGTTGGTTAAAAAGTTTGGACTTTAGTTAATTTCAGGTGTTAACTGTTGGCTATATTACTATCAGGGAAGCAACTGTTTATTATTACGAACCGGTTAATTTTCACTAAAGTCAACAAGAGTACGACAGGCTACTCCCGAGACTTTTATTGCTGACTGGTTTTGATACAGTTCGCCAATGTCTGGTAAAGTATTTTGGCTGAAACCGGTTTAGTGATGTAACCATTCATGCCTGTTGACAGACACTTTTCCATGTCCCCTTTGAGACCGTGAGCTGTCATGGCAATGATAGGTAAACTTTTACAACGAGAGTCGGATCGAATATTCATAGTTGCCTGATAACCGTCCATAACAGGCATTTCAATATCCATTAAAACGGCGTCATACAGGCGCTCATTATTAATTAATCGACTTTTTATGCTGGCAGCTGCTTCTGCTCCGTTAGTGGCAATTGAAATTTTAATCTGGGCAACTTTGAGAAATGCACTTGCCACCATTCTGTTGACATCATTATCATCAACAAGTAACACGCTAATTCCAGTAATTAATGCCAAATCATCATCGGCCGTCTCTTCAAAGGAGGTACCTGCTATTAATGATGTTTCTGCTTTTTTACCAAATACAGATAGTATTGCGCAAAGACAATTAAAAGTAGTAAAAGGGCTGAGTAATGTTTTATCACTGGTTAACCGAGAATCGTCAATGATCAGATCAGAGCATGCATTTAGAGATATGACCTTGGGCTTTATAGGCCAACGACTCGCTGCCAGAGGGTCAGGGAAAGGCTTTGCTTTATTATCTGAGTATTTTTTATAGCACTCCCAGTTGATCATGATGAGTGCAAACGAAGCGTTATTATCTGGATTCACGTTTGAATTTTTTGTAGGAATAACTTCATTAGCTTCCTCCAGAGTTCTTGCAATATAAATTTTTAGATTAAGTTCTTCCAGAATGTTTTTTAATATCTCTCTAATGTACTGACAAGGTTCAATAATGAGCACTCGCATGGTTTGCATAGCCGTCGGCAGTTGCAAATAGACTGGAGGCTGTGTTTTGTCAACTTTAAGACAAATACAAAATTGAAAGGTGGACCCCTGATTTGGCTGGCTTTCGACCCAGACTTTACCATTCATCAACTCAATTAAGCGTTGACTAATCGACAGTCCTAGCCCTGTCCCCCCAAACTCTCGGGTGACAGAGTTGTCTGTTTGAGTAAAAGGTGCAAATAAGAGATTTTGTTTTGATACGGGTACACCTGGACCAGTATCATCAACTTTGAAATGTAAAGCAATTTTATCGGGATGTTGGCTATCCAGCTGTTTATCGATAGATAAATTAACGAGTATACGACCTTTAGCAGTAAACTTGATGGCGTTACCAATCAGGTTGATGAGAACTTGCGATACTCTTAATCCATCGCCGCAAACCTGTAAAGGAATGTTATTTGCAATTTTAAAGAACAATGAAATATTTTTTTCCTCAGCTTTAAAGCGAAACATGCTGGCCATTTTTTCAAAAGTCTGGTGAAGTAGAAAGGGGACATCTTCTAACTCCAGCTTTTCGGCTTCCAGTTTTGAGTAGTCTAATACATCATTTATGATGAGTAATAAATGTTCCGATGATTCGTCAACTTTAACCAGGTAATCACGTTGTGACTCTGTTAAATTTGTTTTTAATACTAATTGGGTTAGCCCCATGATTGCATTCATAGGTGTTCTAATTTCATGACTCATTCTAGCCAGAAACTCACCTTTTACCTGTGTTGCTTTTTCGGCGGACTCTTTGGCAATTTGTAATTCACTGGTTCTTTCAATCACTTTATGTTCGAGATTTTTATTGAGTACTTCCAGAGAGGTCATCATTTTTCGAATGGTGTTGCTTAAATACTCAATTTCGTAAACGCCCTGATAGCTGGGCTTCTTTCCACTGTCTATGCTCTTTATTATTCCTCTGACCGGTGCATTGAGAGAGCGATAAATCAGATATACCATTACGGCAACAGCGACAAATAAAATAAATCCAACGGTGATATAAGCTTCTGTTACTGCGGTTCTGAAGGCGGTGTATGCTGTTGCGGGTTTGACCAGGTAGATATTCCATTTCCAGGGATCAAAACGAAAATGATAGGCATAATAATCTTTGTTTTTGTTTTGTATTCTAATCACTTCTAATTCATTGATGATTTTTTTTGATAATTGTTCCAGCGTTACAGGTAACTCTTTATTAAAGTGAATGTTTGACTGCCCGGTAATGACCAGACCATAAACATTAAAATCTCGCAACAAATCTTCAGTTTCTAATATTGCTCTGTTTTGTGCTATTTTGATTAAATTATCAATGCCTGCTTTTCCTGATTTTAAATGTTTATCCAGGGCTACATTACAAACGTTGATTATTTCACGAGATAACCATGACATATCTTCCTGAATACTGGATTTCAGGAATGTCGAGACAGAGTTTTGAACTAAAACTGAAATTGACAGGACCAGAGTTAACCATAAAGCTATCAGAGGAAGAGTGATTCGAAAAACCAGCCGAGAGGTTACTTTGTTCATTGGTTTCCCTCAAGGAAACCGGGCTTCAACTGTGTTGAGCTCGCTGGGCCAGACAACCTCTTTTTTACCTTTTACCCATTGTATCACTAATGGAAACTGTCGAAGCTGAATGCCTGTGCTATCGACTCCATATCGGCCAATAAGTGTCATCAGGTCCATTTTTGATAGTTGTTCCCGGACTTTTTCGCGGTCAAAGCTATTGGCTCTTTCGATTGCTTTCTTCAATATATATCCGGAAGCATAAGCAGCAGCTGCGTGATAGGAGGGTTCTTGTTGGTAGCGCTTAACAAATGTTTGATAAAACTGTTTTGCACCGGGAAAAGGGAGTTGGGGGTGGTACTGCCACTGGGTTGAAGAAAATGTAAATTCGGCATCTTTTTTCAGTTGTTTGTAATAGTTGTCCAGAACAGGGCCTACCGATGCAAAATAGGCTTTTGGGTACCAGTTAATCGCTTTTAGCGCCTGACGCATCGCGACTGCTTCGGTAAAGTGACCGCACATCAATATTGCCTCTACTCCCTGTGCTTTAGCCTGTCTGGCTGCCAGTTTAAAATCAGGGCTTTTAACTTTTAATTCCATGTTAATCGCAAGCTCCATACCAAACCTTTTTGTCCACGTTTTTGCGCCTTTTGCCACACTTCTCGAAAAGGTGTTATCCATGGAAATTACCGCGACTTTATTGACACCATGTGTCAGCATCATTTCCAGAAAACCAAGGCTATATCGACTCGCAGGTACATAAACACCAAATACATAGCGGTAATTATTATCCCACAGACTGTCTGCGGCCGCGCCAGGTGTTAAAACTGGATAATGATGTTTTTCGGTGATCGGTAATATTGCTGCGGTAATGCCGCTTGAATAGGGAGCAATTAAAAAATCCATTTTTTCTAATTCAATCATTCGACGATAAATAGCAATGGATACTTCTTTTTTACTCTGGTCATCATAGATTGATAGCTTGACCGGACGAGATAGTATGCCTCCTTTGGCATTAACTTCTGATTCCCACATTAATAAAGCACGCTTCTGCATGAGCGCCATAGGTTGATATTTACCTGTCAGACCAGTGGAAAGCCCAATGGTTACGGGGGAGTCTGCAAAAATACAATAACTGTTAAAGATAAAACAGACGATTAACCCGAATGTAACTACTTTAGCCATAATAGTAATCACTCACAAACCTGATGATACTTCATAGACATGGTTAGAACTAAGTATACATATTTTTAGATGTATGAATTTAGGTATAGCTTAAATAAACAAATGCGTCAATTTGAACGCTCTGTCGGTATCGTCGCAGAAAGAGTGTATTGATGAGGCCAATCAGTGGGGTCTTGACCGCGAAGTCAGCTATTTAAGCTCACTGTGTTTACCACTGTTAATAGCGGAAATATTAGAAGTTTTTGTAGGCGAGGTTTTTTCATGAGCGTATTCACAAATCTTATTGCGACCTGATTTCTTTGCTTTATAGAGCGCAGAGTCAGCTTTACTGATTAAGTTATCAGGTGTGCTATTTTTAAGTTGATGTTCTGTGGCAAAGCCCACGCTGATTGTTACATTAGAGACTTCTTCAACTTTGCTTTTTTTATGAGGAATATGTAAGTTTTCAACATTTTCGCGAAGTCTTTCGGCGAGTGTTCTGGTGTCAAAATCATCTGAAACACTCAGTAGAATGATAAACTCTTCTCCACCATACCGTGCAACCAGATCACCGGTTCGCTTAAACATGCTGGATTTACTCAACATTGAAGAAATGCTTCTTAAACAGTTATCACCTGCCAGGTGCCCATAAGTATCATTAAACTCTTTAAAGTAGTCGATATCAAAAAAAATAATAGAGATTGAGCGATTATTTCGTAAGCAACGTAACCATTCTCGGTTGAGTTGCAAGTCAAAATATCGCCGATTGGCAAGTCCGGTTAAAGAGTCTGTTACAGCCAGAATCTCAAGTTCCTGGTTGGCCTGCGAAAGTTCATCTCTGGCTTTTACCAGTTGCCTTGTTCTTTGTTCAACACTAGATTCCAGCTCTATATTAATTTGCTGCATCCGTTTTTTTTTCTT
>JADGFG010000047.1 GCA_016743995.1 Kangiellaceae bacterium
ACAGTTATGAAACTATCTGGTTTCATCTGGTTGGTAATATTCAGGTTTATTGCAACAAATGGTTGAGTCAGAGCGTAATTAATGATTAACTTAGTCGCACACTAATTATGATATTGTAAACAATGTCATAATTAAGTCTTGGATTTTATTGTATTGAGCCGTGTCAGGCTACAACCAGAATAAAACAAATAATTGAATAGAATAATTAGCAGGCAGGAGACTTAAATGAGTACAGCTACATCAAAAGCTGACGGAGTTGGAACGTCGGACCACCTCCCGGAGTTTGATACATTATGGGGACATCCTCGTCCATTATGGATGTTGTTTATGGCCGAATTCTGGGAACGATTTGCATTTTACGGTATGCGTTGGGCGTTAACCCTTTATATTGTTGCTCAGTTTTTTGATGGTGACAAATCTGGTCAGCAATGGGCGTCGAATACCTATGGGGCTTACCTTGCTCTGGTTTATGCCAGTGCCATTTTTGGGGGCTATGTTGCTGATAAGGTGATTGGCTACCAACACTCTATCCTGGTGGGCGCAATTATTATGGGCTCGGGTTTGTTTATTATCATGTTGCCCGATCAAAACCTGTTTATGATTGGTCTGTCCGCAGTCATCGTTGGTAATGGATTATTTAAACCCGTTATTTCCACATTAGTGGGCAAGGTGTATAGCCAGACTGATGTTCGTAGAGATCGAGGATTTAGTATTTTCTACATGGGAATAAACGCAGGCGCTATGATATCGCCGATTATCACGCAATGGTTAGCCAGCGTGTATAGTGATACGCCAATGATGTATAACTATAAAGCGGTATTTTGTGCGGCAGGCGTCGGTATGGTTATCAGTTATATCTGGTTTTACATTGGTCGTCGTCAGTTGAAAGGAATTGGTGCATTACCAAAAACACCAAAAAGAACTAAAAATCTGTTAATGGTTATTGGGGGTTCCATTTTATTTATTGCTCCGATTTACGTGTTAATGGAGTACGCAGGGGCTCAGGTTCTGGCCTGGATTTTATTTGCGTTATTTATTGGTTTAGTTGCGATGTTGCTAGCCGGCGCAAAAAAAGACGGTAAGATTGCTATTGACAGGGTTTATGCCTGTATGATTATGTTTGGATTTAATGTTATCTTTTTTATGTTCTTTGAGCAGGCAGGCAGTTCGTTAACCTTTCTGGCACAAAACATAGTTGATAAAACGGTGACTGATACGTTTGATTTTAAAATCGCCTGGTTTCAGTCTGTTAATGCGGTTGCCATATTAATCTTTGCACCGATTTTATCAATAATCTGGATTGCAATGGCCAGACGTCATATTGAACCCAGTATTCCTCGTAAATTTGCATTGGGACTGGTTTTTACAGGATTTGGCTTTTATGTGCTGATGTTTGCATTGGACAACCTGTTAGACACTAATAATATGATCCCTCTATGGCCATTAATTCTGTGTTATGTCATTCATACAATAGGTGAGTTATGTCTTTCACCAATAGGTCTCTCCATGGTGAGTAAGTTAATTCCAGCTTCGATGGCGGGTCTTGCGTTTGGTGGCTGGTTCTTAAGTACTGCTATCGGTAATAACTTTTCAGGTATATTGGCCGGTAATATGAGTGGTGAGACAGGCATGACCGCTACCTCTGCACTTGATGGCTTTACATTTAGTTTCTGGTTGTTGATAGGGGCAGGTGTTTTGTTATTTGTGATTGGACCATTAATCAACAAGTTAATGCATGGTGTTAAATAACCTGAGCGTTATTAATTAAAGGGCTATTGATGAAATAGCTCCTGATTATCAGTTATTAAATACTGATTAAAAAGCGCTGTCCGACAGCGCTTTTTTTATTGACCCCATTTAATCTGAATGCTGGTTATTGATATTGATTTGCCTGATAGCAGTCTGCTTGAAGATAGTCAGTTTGTCGCTAACCTGTTAGTCATTTTTATTGTTGCAGTATTTCCAGTCAATCTTGGTATCAGGTACAATACGGCCAAATTTTAAGCTGGGTAAATGTGCAATGAAATTTCAGGCCTGTAGGGTCCATAAAACGGAGCAGGGTGTTTCTCATCGTCTGGAACAGTTGACGATAGACCAGTTATCCCCCGGTGAAGTGGTCATCAGAGTCCATTATTCAGGGGTTAATTATAAAGATGCACTTGCTGCAACAGGTAGAGGCAGTATTCTCAAGCAGTTTCCGCTGAATGCAGGTATCGATCTGGCTGGAGTGGTTGAAACTTCTTCTGATCCCCGTTTTAAACCGGGTGATTCTGTTCTGGTTAATGGTTGTGGTCTGGGGGAGTCTCATGATGGTGGGCTTGCTGCTATGGCCCGGGTGCCTGCGGACTGGGTCATTGCATTACCTGAGGGATTATCTTTAAAAGAGAGTATGATTCTGGGAACTGCCGGATTCACTGCGGCACTAGCGATTTACCGTATGATGCAAAACGGGCAAACCGCTGATAAGGGCTCCATTGTAGTGACAGGCGCTTCTGGTGGTGTTGGTAGTATTGCGATTGATATTCTTGCATCATTGGGGTTTGAGGCAATAGCCGTATCCGGTCGAGAAGCTTGTTTGGATTATTTAACTCGCCTTGGGGCTAATCAGGTTTGCACTCCTGAAGCCTTGACGCTTGGGCATCGTCCATTGGAAAAATCAAGGTTTGGCGGTGTGATTGACAATGTTGGAGGAACACAGCTGGCAAATCTGATTGCTCATGTTAATTTATGGGGAAATGTTGCCTGTATTGGTCTTGCGGACAGCCATAAACTTGATACAACAGTGTTTCCAATGATTTTACGTGGGGTGAGTTTGTTAGGAGTCAGTTCGACTAATTGCCCAATGCCTTTAAGGCAGGCTATCTGGCAACGACTGGGAGCAGATTTTAAACCGCGCCATTTGTCATTAATTAATACCGAAGAAATTGCATTAAGTAACCTGTCTGAAACTTTTGATGCGTTACTGGATAGAAAGAAACACGGTCGTATTCTGGTGAACTGCCAGCAATGATTGATTTCCCCGTAATCAGACAAATTAGTCAACCTTTCTAGAAGAGATATTATGAAAAATCAGCTGGCAAAAATAGTCGATAAGTTATCCAGTAAGCCAAAATGGATAAGGGGCTGGTTACTGAATTACGCCTTGGGATCTACGATTAAATTTATTGGGACTGCTGGTGTAAAATGTCAGTTATTAACTCAGGAAAAGTCTGTTTTTACATTGAAAAACAAAAAGAAAGTGCGTAACCATATTGGTAGTGTTCATGCTGCTGCTACAAGTCTGATTGCAGAAACAGCCAGTGGCCTTGTGTTAGGTATGAATATACCTGACGATAAAGTACCGGTATTAAAAAGTATGCATATTGATTATGTTAAGCGCTCTACGGGTAATTTGCAAGCGGTTGCAACTATTACACAATCCCAGATTGAAGACTTACATTCGGTAGAAAAGGGTGAGTTGAGTATTGCTGTGGTGGTCACTGATCAGGCTAGCGTAGAACCTGTAAAGTGCGAAATGATATGGGCCTGGACTCCAAAAACCAGACGAACTTAAATATCAGGCAAACATATATAAAAGTGATGTAACAGGTATATTGCTTTTTCATTTTAAATTTTTAATTAACCGATTTAGAGAAGTAGAATGCAGGTTTTTCTGACAGCGTTGGGCTGTCGCTTAAATGAAGCTGAATTACAGCTTTGGTCAAATGATTTCAACCGGCTTGGTATTTCGGTGACTGGCGAAGTTGAAGATGCCAGTTTGATAGTTGTCAATACTTGTGCAGTAACTAGCGAAGCAGCAAGAAAATCTCGCCAGACCATTAGAAAGTTACACCGTAAAAATCCCCAGGCCAGAGTGGTCGTTACGGGGTGTTATGCCTCATTGGAAAAGCAACAGGCGGAAGCTTTATTAGGTGTTGATTTGATTGTTAGCAACGCAGATAAGAACCTGCTGGCGGAAAAATCAAAAGAGTTGATTGAATGGAAGTCGATGCCTTATGCTGCAACAGAGCCAGAAGAGTCGGCATTGTTTGTGCGTAATCGAGAACGAGCTTTTATTAAAATTCAGGATGGTTGTCGTTACCGGTGTACCTATTGCATTGTCACTGTTGCTCGGGGAGACGAATCGAGTCGTACCGTTGATGAGCTATTAGCGGAAATCAGGCAATTACAGCAACAGGGCGTTAAAGAAATTGTTTTAACGGGTGTTCATGTTGGGGGATATGGTTCGGATATTGAAACTTCTCTCTATAAACTGGTGGTCGCTATTCTCGAAAAAACCAGTGTGCCAAGAATCCGGTTTGCCTCAGTTGAACCCTGGGATTTACCTGATAATTTCTTTGAGTTGTTTAAAAACAAACGACTCATGCCACATATGCATTTGCCAATTCAGAGCGGTAGCAACCGTATATTAAAAAAAATGTCCAGGCGTTGCAAATCAGAAACATTCCTCAACCTGTTACAGCAGGCCAGAAATGTAAACCCCGATTTTAATATTACGACAGATATTATTGTGGGGTTTCCCGGGGAAACAGAAGAAGATTTTGAGCTTTCCAGAGAAATTATCCGGCAGGCAGGGTTTGGCCACGTGCATATTTTTTCTTATTCCAATCGTGAAGGTACTAAAGCTGCTCGTTTACCTGATCAGATAGAAACGGTTGTAAAAAAACAGAGAAGCACAGAGTTACACCAGCTGGCGAGTGAATATAAACGGCAGTGTATAGAGCGAATGATTAATCAGCAGCAGACTGTTTTATGGGAAGGAAAAGCCAAAAGATTAAACAATGGCAAGTATCGTTTTTATGGTTATACGGAAAACTACTTAAAAGTTTTTGTTGATATTGATGAGCCTGTGGAGCTATCTAATCGGATACTTCGTTGCAGAATTGATTTGATTGATGATGAGTCTGGATTATTAAAAGTGAGTTTACTGGAACCCTTGTCAACGACTGGCGTTGATCAATTAATTATTACTCAGATATAGTTTCTGCTACGGCGGCACAGACAGGTTTAGTCAGGCCTGGTCTGCATGAACTTTAGCAGCCCAGTTTAACAAAACAAACAAATCTCTTTAAAAATTTTACCTGTCATTACAGATTTGAGATGGTTTTTATTGAATAATTGTATCCTGCTAATAGTTTGATGAAATAAATCTATGCCAGTGAATACAATACCTTCAACGGGGACTAATAATTTTTCTCTGAGTCAGCCTTTATTACCAGATAGAGTCACCTCTGGTTCTGTAAGAAACACCAGTCAGGGAGATCCCACACGTTTCAATACTCGAATCACAGATAATCAGATAACTTCAAGCTTAGATAATCTGAAGTGTTTAATAAATGGAACGCTCGCAATAGCTATTGCAAATATTATTCTTGGAATTGTTACAGATAAGGTTGCGCCTGAAGCTTCTAAAGTCCTGATTTGTTCTGGTGGTATATTTGTAATGTTTGCGGCCGCTTTGCAATATAAAAGTCACAAGGAAAGCATAGCGGAAAACAAACTGAATGATGAACAGGCTGTTCAGAATGAAGCTGCTGCACTTCATGAGCGAGAAAATTCAGCTTCACCATTTAATACAGGAATATCATTTGAAATTTCTCCTGATTCTTCTCCTCGCTCTTTAGTCAGTTAGCCAGAAACTATCGGTGCGTCAGCAGAGTCGAGTTGGGTGAAATATGACGGAAATGTTCCTCAACAAGATTTAGATACTGTGATGCAAAAATTTTCAAAAAAAGACTCTTCTCAATATATTGCATTAAAAGAGGTCACAATGCAGGGCGACTGCAAACTTTTCGCGATTCCTGGCAAAGAAGACGATAGCTGGACTGGAATATTTACTAATGCTCAGGGAGAAACTGTTATCCGTATTTAAATTCCATCCAGAAACTCTGAAGCATCATTTTCAACGGCATCGATAGCCTGCATGAACTGCGCGTGGATAATAGCTGACTCTTCGTTGAGTTCGCTGGTCTTTAAATGGGTTTCATATTCCCAGGCCAGCTTCTTTAAAATTGGAACACCACAATAAGCGGTGGCGCCGTGTAATTTGTGGACCTGCTTCTTAAGTTCTTCATGATTTTTATCATTAAAAGCGGTCGTAATTTCTGCTCTTGCATCGGTAAAACTATTCACAAGCATGTTTAACAGATCAACGGCCAGATCAGCTTTCTGATTAGCGGCTTTCAGGCTTAGCGCCCAGTCAACGGCTTTGTTATTAACGGGAGTTTCGGAGGAGGCCGTATTGGAGGTCTCTACAGTTTGTTGATTTTCCTGCAGGTTATCAATATGGCTGATGAGTTCTTTACGTGTCCATTTGCGAATGGTTTCTTCCAGTTGGGCATGATTAATTGGTTTAGTCAGGTAATCATCCATACCTTCATTTAGTAACTTTTCCTTTTCTCCTTTTATGGCATGGGCAGTTAGAGCGACAATGGGAGTTCGGGCACGTTTACTTTTCATTTTTCGAATATGATGCGTTGCTTCGACACCATCCATCTCCGGCATTTGAATATCCATAAAAATAAGGTCAAATTGTTCTTTTCTACAAGCTTTAACCGCTTCGAGACCATTTTCTGCTAGCACCGTTTCTACATTAAATTCAGACAAAAACTCTGCAATCAATTTCAGGTTTGCCGCATTGTCGTCGACACATAAAATTTTAGAGTGACCGGATTCTGTCGGACCGGATAATTCCTGATTTTTTGGCTTGTTACTGGTTAATCGTTTACCAATATCAAACCAGTCAAAAAGGGCAGCATAAAAGTTCTTTCTGATAACGGGCTTTAATATATGTCGATGAATCCCAACACCATGTAAACTTTTTATTACCGTCTCTTCGTTTGAGTTTAACATGATGGCAACCGGGCAGTTTAACTGGTCGGCAATTTCTTTGAGCTGGTTAAGCTTTATCAGGTGTTCTGCTGTTTCATATCCACCAGTGAGAATCAGGTGTACATCTTTATTCTGTTGATGATTAAGTAATGCCATTTCAATGAGTGAATCGAGGTTGTCACAAGTTTCTATTGAACTGTTCCAACGATGTAAAAGATGTCTGATAGATAATTGTGCAACAGGACTGGCATCATGGAGCAGCACTCTTCTGCCGGGAAAACCAAATTCAATTTCTTTGACTTCTTCTGGATCTTTTTCAATTTCAACTGTAAACCAGAAGGTTGAACCTGCACCTTGCTGGCTTTCGAGACCAATTTTTCCATTCATGGACTCAACCAGCTTTTTACAAATTACCAAACCTAAGCCTGTTCCGCCAAAACGTCTTGTGGTGGTGGTATCTGCCTGGGTAAATGCCTGGAAAAGCACCTCCTGCTGCTCCATAGAAAGGCCAATTCCCGTATCGGTAACATTGACTTTTAATTTTACTGTGGTGGCCGACTCATCATCCAGCATGACCCTGATTTGAATACTGCCTTCGTTGGTGAACTTAATTGCGTTATTGGTCAGGTTGGTTAATATCTGGCAAATTCTGACAGAGTCGCCCAATAGATGTTCTGGCACATCCTGATAGACAATGCCCAGTAATTCAATTTTTTTCTCTCGGGTGGTCGGACCTAATAAATTAAGAACTTCATCAACACAATCGGCAATGTTGATAGGCCTTTTTTCCAGATCCATTTTCCCAGCTTCAATTTTGGAAAAGTCTAATATGTCATCAATCAGTGATAACAGGTTGTTCGCTGATTTTTTAATGGTGTTTAAATGGTCGTTCTGTTTGTTGGTTAACTGAGTTCGTAGCAATAAGTTGGTAAAACCAATAACACCGTTCATTGGTGTACGAATTTCATGACTCATATTGGCAAGAAACTCTGATTTTACTCGACTGGCTTCAATGGCCTGTTTTCTTGCCATATCCAGCTCAACATTCTGCAGCTCAAGTGCTTCATTGGTTTCATGCAGATCAGCTGTTGCTTGCTCTACCGCGGCTTGCATACCTTCACTGGCTTCATAGATAGATTGGCTCATATCATTAAAACCGTCGACCAGCGTTTTTAGTTCACCGGTGGTATCTGAATTGATAATAACTTTTAACTGTCCTTCTTTTATTCGTTTCACTGCGGTAGCCAACTGGATAATTGGCAGGGTAATGGAGCGAGCCATGCCTTGTGCCAGGATACCCCCAAGGGCAAAACCAATTAATAAAATGATAATGGCCGTTGCAATGGTCTGGTATTGTCTTATTTTTGCGTTTTGCGTGGTTAAATAGATTGAGACATAACCAAGTATGGGAAGCTGTTGTGACAGTTGATTAAACTGGCTACTGTTATTTAACAGAGGCTGAGTATGAATTGGAGTTCGAACAATGATGCCATTATCCAGCTCTTCAGAATAAGTGTCTCTGGGAATCGATTGAGTGTTAGCGGCAAGCTGTCTGATTATAGGGGTCGTGCCAGAGCTGGCAAATAGTAAATTATTTTTATCATAAATGGCGACAGCCAGAATATCATCATCGCCATCTCTGGCTTTTGAAACCAGTTTTTGTAATGACTCGGTATTCGCTGATAATACGGGATACTCAGAGGTTTGTGCCAGGTAGTTGACAATGGCCTGTCCGCGCTCTTTTAGTGAGACATCAAGATCATGGACTCGAGTGGCAATGAAATACGCGCCCATAACCAGTGCTACTAGTCCCGTAGGGATTAGTGCAAGCAAAATAACTCTGGTTTTTATTCCCCATTCATTCATATTTTTACTGCCTGCTTTCCATATCGGTAATCTGTTGTGTCAGAATTGAGCCACTCAGCCTGTTCATTTTTGTGTTTTCAGCAATTTGTTTATTAATGGCAACATTAAAATTTTTAGCAAAGCGAGGGGCTGGTAACTCATCGGATTCGCAAAGTTGTTTGAAGGACTTTCCTGCTTCACTGGCCAGTGCTGCCGCTGAAGTGTAAATGCTTGCCAGAGTACCCGTTTTTAAATTTTGATAACGGTTACCAATTAATTTGATGTTTTGATAATAGGCTGACATGACTAATGAAGCCAGCCTGGGTTCATTGGCTAATTGTCTGTTGTGCGTGACAAGAAAATAGGTATTTTCATCGGCCATTTCTTGTAAGTATTTTTCTGCTGAGTCAGATGGTTTTAATATCCTGTATTTGAGTTTAAGGTTATGTTTTTCAGCAAGTTTGAGATATTCTGGTAAATAATACTTATCTGTCTGGTCTAATAGCACCGCAATGGCTTGTAAATTGGGATTAATGGCTCTGGATAGATAAAGTTGCCTGGTGAAAGGTTGTTCGTCATAGATGCCGGTGATGCCAATACCAAGTTTATGATAAATTCGGTTGAGTTTATCGAGGGTGTGCCTTGGAACCAGTAAACTGAAATATTTTAATGGCAATCGCTCTGTCAGCATTTTTTTTGTTGCCAGTTCACCTATCCCCATAACGCAGGAAGCGGCGGGTAATAAAATGCTTTTTATTTCTTTTTTATTGAGGTGTGTAATATCAATAAATTGAAAGTGCTGGTCGGGTATTTTCATCTTTAATTGCATGTTTAAACTGGAAACCAGCTTTTTTTGTGTTAAATCTGTTTCCTGATAAAAAATGACTATGCTATTTCTTTGATAGAGATTTTGATAGCTTTCAACTGACTGATAGTTTAACTGTTGACTGCTCGCGTTGAAGCTGACAAGTATTGTCAGCGGTAATAGCTTGAGCGGAAGACTGGAAAATAGCGATATAATAACGCATATTTTATGCCTTGTGCTTTTGTACGCCAGGTACTTTTGACCAAACAGCCTGAACAGGTTTATTTGGAAAATTCGCCTGTAGAACGAAATTATAGTGGTTAAAATCAATGGGGTTCTCTTATCACTGAGTATTATCTTTAATTTTTCCTTTGTACGCAGTTTAAATAAAGGTAATGCGGTTATCAACCCGTAATCCAGCTCTGGTGGAATCGAATGCTCATTTATTAAATATATCTCAAAAAGAAATTCTTCTATATATAAATATTTCTTAACTATAATGGTTTAATTCTCGGTATAATTGTCTGTTTTACTGGCTTTAAACCTTACGAGTTATAATATAGCTGTTACTTTATATCCAGGGAGTTTGGGGATATATGCTGGTTTTTTAAGCTGAACATCAGTCTTGAGTGTTATATTATTTATAGCATTATGCCTTGAACAGGTTATTTATTAACTGACAGGCAGCAAATTGCAGGAATAGAAAATTAATGTCAAAGAAGTACCGAAAAAGAAAACCACTTCCAGCTGACCCCGTCACTGTAGAGATTGAAAGCTTATCCCATGAAGGGCGCGGTGTTGGGCGCATTGAAGGTAAGACTGTTTTTATTGATGGTGCGCTTGCCGGTGAAACGGTAGAAATGGTTTATACTTTTCAACGAGCAAAATTTGATGAAGGGCGCACCCTGAAAGTCATAAAAGCCAGTCCGTTAAGAGTAGAGCCACAATGTAAACACTTTTCGGTTTGTGGAGGCTGTAGTATGCAGCATCTGGATGCTTCGGCTCAAATTTCCCACAAACAGGGTATATTGAAAGAATTATTTACTCATATCGCAAAAGTTGAACCTGATGACTGGCTAGCACCATTGCAGGCTGACTTGTTTCATTATCGTCGAAAAGCGCGCCTTGGAGTTCGCTATGTCCATAAAAAGGGAAGAACACTCATTGGGTTCAGAGAAAAATACTCAAATTTTCTTGCCGATATTGATGACTGCCAGATACTCATTCACCAGGTGTCTGATTTAATGATGCCGATGAGTCAATTGATTGATTCAATGGATGGAAAGCAGCATATACCACAAATTGAAGTAACATCGGGTGATAAAAAAGTTGTGCTGATTGTACGTCATTTAAAATTGATGACTGATGCTGATCGAGAAAAATGGGTTAAATTTGCACAACAACACAATATTGTTGTTTACCTTCAGCCGAAAGGTCCCACAACAGTCCACCGAATCTGGCCTGTAGAAGATGAACAGGCACAATTAAGTTACAAGCTAGACTCTTTTAATGTGGAGTTGTTGCAGCAACCATTGGACTTTGCTCAGGTTAATGCCAGTATTAATCAAAAGATGGTGCCATTAGCGCTTGAGCTACTGGATGTGCGATCTGATGATAATGTACTTGATTTATTTTGTGGTTTGGGAAATTTTACGATACCACTGGCAAAGAAAGCGAAATCAGTGATCGGTATAGAAGGCGTACAGGAGATGGTTGATAGAGGCACGCAAAATGCCCAGCACAACCAATTGGATAATGTTGAGTTTTTTCAAGCGGATTTAACCGCTGACTTATCAGAAAAACAATGGAACCAGAAAAAATATCATAAAATTTTGATCGATCCGGCAAGGAGTGGTGCGTTAGAAGTGATACACAACATTGTCCGGTTTGATGCTGAAAAAATTGTTTATGTCTCATGTAACCCGTCAACATTAGCAAGAGATACTGGAGAGCTGGTCAAGGCCGGTTATCGCTTAACGCGTGCGGGGGTTATGGATATGTTTCCAAATACAACTCATGTAGAATCAATTGCATTATTTGAAAAAAAATAAAGAGATGCTGTCTGGTTAAGCCACAATATTCAGACAGTCAGGTTCAGACAGTCAGGTTCAGACAGCCAGGATCAGACCGCTAGTTTAAGTCGGTGTGAGCACCCGGTTTGTTATTATCAGGTAAAACCCATGGTTAAAGTTTGTGACATAGTAACTCCTGTTAATGTTAAAGATGCAAATTATGAAACATGGCGTCGTTCTTTGTTGCCTGAGGGGGAATCTAATGGCGAAAAAATCTGGGAAAAAGCAACCTGGCTATTAATTAAAGCCTGTCAATCAGACGTTTCGGATACTGAGAAGTTATTTACTCAGAGTTTTGAAATGGCAAATATTCTATCTTCTCTCAAGGTCAATAGTCATACGCTGATAGCAGCAATGTTATATCCATTTGTAGACGGTAAGGTTATATCTGCTGAGGATGTTAGTCATCATTGTAGTCAGGTGATTGCCAATCAGATTGATGGTGTCAGAACCATGGATGCGATTAGAAGTTTACAAAACGATTATTCCAGTGAGCATGATGAGTCGCAAATTGATAATTTGCGTAAAATGTTACTGGCCATGGTTGATGACGTGCGTGTAGTACTTATCAAACTTGCTGAGAGACTCTATTTATTGCGACGGGCAGTTAAAGTTGAATGTACGTGTCGATTAGAACTGGCTAAAGAAATTAGCGATGTTTACGCCCCATTGGCTAATCGGCTGGGGATTGGTCAGATAAAATGGGAAATGGAAGATCTGGCATTTCGTATATCCAGACGTAATGAATATATTAAAATTGCTAAAGAACTTGATGAAAAGAGAGTTGCCAGAGAGATTTATGTTAATAATGTGTTAGCCCGCCTGGGTCAGTCATTGAGTGAAATAATGGTCGAAGCCGATTTACAGGGAAGAGCAAAGCATATATTCAGTATCTGGAAAAAAATGCAGCGTAAACAGGTGGGTTTTGAGGAAATTTATGATGTAAGAGCAGTGCGAGTGCTGGTGCCAGAAATTAAGGATTGTTATTCAGTTTTAGGGGTTGTTCATGGTTTATGGAAGCATATACCTAAAGAATTTGATGATTATATTGCAACACCCAAAGAAAATGGATATCGCTCTTTGCACACTGCGGTTATCGGGCCTGAAGGAAAAACGCTGGAAGTTCAGATAAGAACCTTTGATATGCATCAGGAATCTGAGCTGGGTGTGGCGGCTCACTGGAAATATAAAGAGGGTAAAGGTGCACCATCAGATGGATATGAGGCAAAAATTGCCTGGTTAAGACAGTTACTGGAATGGCAGGATGAAGTGACTGAATCTTCAGATATTGTTAGCGAATTTCGACACCAGGTACTTGAGGAAAGAATTTATGTCTTTACCCCTCAGGGAAAACTGATTGATTTACCGGTTGGTGCGACCCCGCTGGATTTTGCTTATAGAGTTCACACTGAAGTGGGTCACCGCTGCCGAGGCGCAAAAGTTAATGGAAATATTATCAATCTGACACAAGCACTAAAAACGGGGCAAAAAGTTGAAATTTTAACCAGCAAGACAGGTGGACCCAGTCGTGACTGGTTGAGTGAACATAATGGATATGTCAAATCATCTCGTGCCAGAAGTAAAATTCACCAATGGTTCAGGTTACAGGATAAAGATAAAAATGTTGCCGCAGGCAAAGTACTGTTAGATAAGGAAATTCAAAAGCATAATTTAAAGAATGTTGATATTACTCAACTGGCCAGACATTTTAATTATAATACTGATGAAGAGTTATATGCAGGGATTGGTGTTGGTGATAAAGGTGTTCATCAGGTGATTAATTTTGTTCGGGCACAGCAGGAAACGCCTGAAGTTAATCGAGACACGGTTATTAATAAGAAGCCAAAACTGAAAAGCCGAACTGCTTCCAGTGATATTCTGGTTGAAGGTGTTGGTAATTTGTTAACCCGTATGGCTGGTTGTTGTAAGCCGGTACCTGGAGATGATATTTCTGGTTTTGTTTCTCAAGGACGAGGAATAATGATTCATCGAGCAGATTGTCATTACCTGGTTGCTTCATTTAAAAAATCACCAGAGAAAGTATTAAATGTTGAATGGACAAATGCGGTTAACGACAACTATCTGATCGATTTATTAATTAAGGCTTATGACCGTAAAGGGTTGCTAGCTGATATTACTGCACTAATGAGTGAAGAAAAAATTAGTGTGACTACCTTGAGAACTAACGTGAATAAGCAGCGCCTGATTGTTAACGTTCATATTCAGATAGAAGTAGCCAGTGTCTCAATTGTTACACGTATTATGGCTAAGGTAGAACAATTACCGACAATTGTCAGTGTGCAACGAAAGTAGCTAAGCCGTTTTTTCCTGGAACTTTTATCTTTTTAGAACAGAAAATAACGTGAAAGAACAAAACCTGTTGGTTAACAAATTAATGAAAAATATAGAATTTGAAGAGGGAATTGATCGTCTGTTGGCTATTATGCGAGCATTACGTGATCCCGAAGGGGGCTGTCCCTGGGACAAAAAGCAGACTTATTCCTCCGTATTACCCTTTACTATTGAAGAAGTTTATGAAGTTGCAGAAGCCATTGAAGGTGGAGATTTTGACAGCCTGAAAGATGAGCTTGGCGATTTATTATTTCAAATCATTTTTTATGCACAGATAGCCGATGAAGAAAGTCGATTTAATTTTAATGATATTGTTCAAGGCATTATTGATAAACTGATACGTAGACATCCACACGTTTTTGCTGAGGTGAAAGTTGAAAATGAAGAGCAGCTTAATCACGCCTGGGAAGCCGCTAAACTGAAAGAGCGAGAGCAAAAACAAAAGCAAAAGACTGCTCAACCACTGAGTCTTCTTGATGATATCCCCAAAGCATTACCTGAACTAAAAAGAGCAACAAAAATTCAAAAACGGGTAGCCCTGCATGGGTTTGACTGGGAAAATGTTGATCAGGTCTGGGACAAAATTGAAGAAGAAAGCCTGGAAGTGAAGGAAGCAGCACTCACCGGAGAGCAAAGTGCCATTGAAGATGAAATAGGTGACTTGCTGTTTGCAACGGTTAATCTTGCTCGTCATTATAATGTGGACGCCGATATTGCATTGAGGCGGGCAAACCTTAAGTTTGAGAAACGCTTTCGTGAACTGGAAAAACAGTGTAAAAAGCCCGTTGCCAGCTATTCACTGGACGAATTAGAGAAATACTGGCAACAGGTAAAAAAGATTCTTCAAAACTAATCTATGCTAATAATCAAACTCTCTGAAAATGCAGGATTCAGAGAGTTTGGCTATAATCATGTCAATTAATTCCGGTTTAAACAGGTTTGTATCCAGAGCAGAGTGATTTAAGTCGTGATTCGGTCTTTAAATTTTGATAGAATGTCTTCCCGTCCTGATGACTTCCTGTTTATTGCCTGTTTCCAGACATTGTCTGTGATTTGATGAGCTATTTATAAGAGTTATTGAGTCTATTTATCGCGTTATATCAGCATCTATTATTTTGCCAGTTTAAGTCATTTCTGTTTTGAAATAGGCTGGTTGAACGCGTAATACTCTCAATTATTGATTATAAATTACTGGAAGAAGTCTCTGTAACATATTGTAATTTAAGATAATTGTATTTAAACAGGGTTTCATTAGAAAACTTTGTTTAAACAACTGTGGTATTCAAACGATTTTGGCGATTATTTCATGACTAAGTTTATTTTTGTAACGGGTGGTGTGGTTTCTTCTCTGGGTAAAGGAATTGCAGCCGCTTCTCTGGCGGCATTACTGGAATCGAGAGGACTAAAAGTCACTCTGTTAAAGCTGGATCCTTATATTAATGTCGATCCTGGAACCATGAGCCCATTTCAGCATGGAGAAGTTTTTGTTACTGATGATGGTGCGGAAACCGATCTGGATTTGGGACATTATGAAAGATTTGTGCGTACAGGCATGACTCAGGCTAATAACTTTACCACAGGCAGGGTTTATGCTGACGTTTTAAGAAAAGAGAGAAAAGGAGAGTACCTGGGCGGAACGGTACAGGTTATTCCACATATTACCGATGAAATTAAGAGAAAAGTATTTAAAGGTGCTGGAGATGCCGATATTGCGATGGTTGAAATTGGTGGAACCGTTGGTGATATAGAGTCTTTACCTTTTCTTGAAGCAATCAGGCAGCTGGGTTATGAGTTAGGTCGAGAACGCGCACTCTACATGCACTTAACGCTTTTACCTTATATTGCTGTTGCAGGCGAGTTAAAAACTAAACCAACTCAGCATTCGGTTAAAGAGTTACGTTCGATTGGTATTCAGCCCGATATTCTGATTTGTCGCTCTGATCGAGCTTTACCGGCTTCAGAAAAAGCAAAAATCGCTTTGTTCACTAATGTTGAAGAAAAGGCGGTCATTTCATTAAAAGATGTTGATAGTATTTACAAAATTCCTGCAATTTTAAATGCACAAGGGTTAGAAAAGTTGATTAGTGATCGCTTTAAATTGCCTGAAAGTGAAGTCGATTTAACGGAGTGGGAACAGGTTTTGTATGCTGAAGCCAATCCAAATGGTGAAGTCAATGTCGCTATGGTTGGTAAATACATGGATTTAACTGAAGCTTATAAGTCCCTGATTGAATCATTAAAACATGCGGGTTTACAAAACAGGTTAACCATTAATATTGACTTTATTGATGCTGAAGATATTGAAAAGAAAGGTGTTGAGTTGCTAGAAAGTGCCAACGCCATTCTGGTTCCCGGTGGCTTTGGAGAGCGTGGTGTTGAAGGTAAGATTCAAACGGTTAAATATGCCCGCGAAAATAAAGTACCTTACCTGGGAATTTGTCTGGGAATGCAGGTTGCTGTGATTGAATATGCCAGAAATGTTACTCGGTTAACTGATGCCCATAGTACTGAATTTGATGAAGCGACTCCAGCGCCGGTCGTAGGCTTGATTACCGAATGGATTAATAAAGATGGCTCTGTTGAGCAACGTACCGAAACTTCCGATTTTGGTGGAACAATGCGATTAGGCGCACAACCTGCTGCGCTGAAAAAAGAAACTAAACTCGCTGAGATTTATGAGGCTAACACGGTTAATGAAAGGCATCGTCATCGTTATGAAGTTAATGAAAATTATGTTCCTCAACTTGAAGAGTCTGGCTTAGTGATTTCAGGTCGTTCCAGTTTGAATAATCTGGTTGAAACCATAGAAGTTAAAGAACATCCCTGGTTTATCGGTGTTCAGTTTCATCCTGAGTTCACTTCGACACCCAGAGATGGCCATCCCTTATTTACTGCTTTTATCGGTGCGGCAAAAGAATTTAAAATTTCTCAGGAGGCGTAGGAAATGAAGATTTGTCATTTTGAAGCTGGAATTAATCAACCATTTTTTCTGATTGCAGGGCCCTGTGTTATTGAGAGTGAACAGCTTGCACTGGATACTGCTGGTTATTTAAAAGAAGTCACGGAGAGACTTGGTTTGTCTTTTATTTATAAGTCTTCTTATGATAAAGCTAACCGTTCATCACATAATAGTTTTAGAGGGCCTGGCCTTGAAAAAGGGCTGGCAATTTTAGAGAAAGTTAAAAAGCAGATTAATGTGCCTGTTTTGACCGATGTGCATGAAGATACCCCCATTAATGAAGTTGCCAGTGTTGTTGATGTTATGCAGACTCCCGCTTTTTTATGTCGTCAGACTAATTTTATTCAGCGAGTTTGTGAGGCCGGTATCCCTGTCAATATTAAAAAAGGCCAGTTCCTTGCTCCCTGGGATATGGCCCATGTCGTAGAGAAAGCGAGAGCGACTGGAAACCAGAATATTATGGTCTGTGAGCGAGGCGCTTCTTTTGGTTATAATAACCTGGTATCAGACATGAGAAGCCTGGCAGAAATGCGTAATACTAATGCTCCGGTTGTTTATGATGCTACCCATTCTGTGCAGTTACCTGGCGGTCAGGGAAGTACGTCAGGTGGTCAGCGTCAACATGTTCCTGTGCTGGCAAGGGCTGCAATTGCAGCAGGTGTTGCTGGATTATTTATGGAAACTCACCCTGACCCGGAAAAAGCTAAAAGTGACGGACCTAATTCATGGCCTATGTATGATATTGAGCCTCTTTTAAAAACGTTACAGGAAATCGATAATGTGGTTAAAAATGCGGGCTTTGTCGAAGAAAGTATAACGTAGCGATAACAATTATTGTTAAATCTGTTATTGTCCAGTATCAGATTTCGCCAGGTAATGTAGATAGTTGGGCATTTATTAATATTAAAATAACTGAGGTCATCAGGAATGGTTAAAATAGTCGAAATTATTGGACGAGAAGTTCTGGATTCGCGCGGAAATCCAACAGTTGAAGCAGAAGTCGTTTTAGAAAATGGGGTTTCAGCAATTGCCTGTTCTCCTTCAGGCGCTTCTACAGGCTCAAGAGAAGCTCTAGAACTTCGCGACGGTGATAAATCTCGGTATCTGGGCAAAGGTGTACTAAAAGCGGTTGCCAATATTAACGATGTAATCAAACCTCGCTTAACAGGAATGAATATATCTGATCAGTCAGAGCTTGATCAGGCCATGTTAGCGTTAGATGGTACTGAGAATAAATCAGTGTTAGGCGCAAATTCAATTCTTGCAGTGTCATTAGCTGCTAGTAAAGCCGCTGCAAAAGCAAATTCATTACCATTATATGCTCAAATGGGAAAGGGGACTACTTTACCTGTGCCTATGATGAATATTATTAATGGTGGTGCACATGCTGACAATAATGTCGATATTCAGGAGTTTATGATTTTACCAGTAGGTGCGCCATCTTTTGCTGAAGCGCTACGATACGGTACTGAAATATTTCATTCATTAAAATCAGTATTACAAAGTAAAGGACTGAGTACCTCAGTTGGTGATGAGGGCGGCTTTGCACCAAACCTGAGCTCCAACGAAGAAGCGGTTCAGGTGATTGTTGAGGCGGTTGAAAAAGCCGGCTATAAACTGGGAGAAGATATTTTTCTTGGGCTTGATGTTGCGAGCTCTGAGTTTTACCGAGATGGAAAATATCAACTTGAAGGCGAGGGTAAATCATTAACTTCAGAAGAATTTGCCTGTTATCTGGAAGACTGGGTTAATCGTTATCCCATTATTTCTATTGAAGATGGTATGGATGAAGGCGACTGGGATGGCTGGAAAATCCTTACCGACAAACTGGGTGATAGAATACAGTTAGTTGGAGATGATTTATTTGTAACCAATACAAAAATATTGGCTGAAGGTATAGAGAAGAAAATTGCAAATTCAATCTTAATTAAAGTTAATCAGATTGGAACCATGAGCGAGACTATGGCGGCCATTGATATGGCTCACAAAGCCGGATATACCGTGGTTGTTTCACATCGAAGTGGTGAAACGGAAGATACAACGATTGCTGATCTGGCCGTAGCGACTGATGCCGGACAGATTAAAACGGGATCATTGTGTCGTAGTGACAGAGTCGCAAAATATAATCAATTGTTACGTATTGAAGAACAGCTGGGTGAAAAAGCAAAATACCCGGGAAAAGAAGCATTTAATTGCTTTTAGTAATTAAAGGCAGGCTTTGACCTGCCTTTTTAATGAAATATGTAAATTAAGAATGAAGAAGTTAGCTATAGTTTTTATACTGTTAATACTCATACTACAATATAACATCTGGTTTAGTGCGGGTGGGGTTCGTAGTATTGAACAGTTGGAACAAAATATAGCAGAGCAGAAAAAAGAAAATGAACAGCTTAGAGCACAGAACAAGCAGTTACGTGGTGAAATTGAAGCGCTGAGAAACAATCCAGAATTATTGGAAGAAATTGCAAGAGAAAAGCTGGGGCTGATTAAACCCAACGAAAAGTTTTATCGAATTATTCCTGAAGAGAATCAATAAGAGACAGGATAATGTTTATTAAATGAAGACCGCGAATGAATACTGAATTTATTACAGTTAATGATTTTTCTGAAGTTAATGGTATTGTTGCAATAATTCCCGCAGCAGGCATTGGTCAACGAATGAATGCTACTTTGCCGAAGCAGTATCTTAAAATAAATGATAAAACGATACTGGAAATTACACTGGAGAAATTTTTATCCTTTGCTCAAATTGAGCTGGTTGTAATTGCAATCTCCCCAGAAGATACTCATATTGACTTGATACCGGCAGCCAGTCACGAAAAAGTTATTTTGATTGACGGTGGTAATGAGCGAGCGAGTTCAGTGAATAACGCATTTCAGTTTCTAGCTGATCATGGTTTGCCAGATAATTCAGCTGTGATGGTTCATGATGCGGCCAGGCCTTGTATTACTCTTGAAGATCTGGAGCGCTTGAGTGCACATTATGAGCTTCAGAAAAAGGCCTGCTTTCTCGCTGCGCCTGTCATTGATACATTGCATCAGGTTAATAAGCAAAAACAGGTAACTGGCTGCGTTAACAGGGATTTGTTAATTCGTGCAATGACTCCTCAAATGGCGTGTTTTTCTGCACTGAAGTCGTCTCTAGAGTCTGCCATTATCGATAAAAAAATTATTACCGATGAGGTTTCTGCGTTAATAGCGGCGGGACATTCGGTAGATGCTGTCGTCGGTCGTAGTGATAATATTAAGGTAACAACGCCGGATGATCTCGATTTAGCAGGCTTTTATCTTAATCAACAGGCGTCTGCTGATTCTTAATCAATAAAACGGTTCGTTTGCTAATCAATTTAAGCATCAATATTCTATTTATTTTTCGTTCAGACCCAAAGGCTAGCAGATGAATAGATTATTTAGTTTTAATGACGCATAACTTTTCATTCAAATCTGGCCTATACAGGTAAACCAGGAGTACAATCAGACATCATGATATTGGCCATAACGTTCTACATTTATTTTATGGTCATTGATTTTCATTCGGGCTAGCAAAATACAATACTGTCACTTGGAGTTGAATAATGTTTGACCAGTTAAATGCGTTACCTTCAGATCCTCTGTTGGGGCTGATTACTTTATTTCGTGAAGACAATAATCCTCATAAGGTTGATTTAGGGGTTGGTGTTTACAAAGACGAAACAGGACATACCGCCATTATGACGGCTATTCAGAAAGCCGCAAAGATTCATCTGGAAAGCGAAGATTCAAAAACTTATCTAGCCCCCGTTGGTGTTGCCGGGTTTGTTGATGGGATAAAAAAGCTGGTTCTGGGTGATGGTTCAAAGGCACTGTCTGATGGCAGGGTTGCTGGGTTACAAACACCTGGAGGGTGTGGAGCACTCCGTATAGGTGCTGAGTTACTGGGGCGAATTAAAGAAGATTTGACTGTCTGGGTAAGCAATCCTACCTGGGCGAATCATATCCCACTGATCAACTCTACCGGACTTAAAATTAAAACCTATCCCTATTTTAATCCTGAAACGGCAAGTGTTGATTTTGAAGCGATGGATGCACAGCTGGCTGAACTGGGACCCAGAGATGTTGTTTTATTACATGGTTGCTGTCATAACCCAACTGGAGCCGATTTAACTTTTGAACAATGGCAACGGGTAACCGATAGAGCCGTAAAACAGGGTTTTCTGCCTTTTGTCGATATTGCTTATCAGGGGCTTGGTGATGGTCTGGAAGAAGATGTAAAAGGTGTTCGTCACCTGTCTGAAAATGTTGAAGAAATGCTCATTGCCACTTCATGCTCAAAGAACTTTGGACTTTACCGAGAAAGAACAGGTACTTTGCTTGTTCAAAATAAGACCGCAACACAGGCTTCAGCCATTCAAACTCATGTGCAGGATGCTGCGCGAGCAAATTATTCGATGCCGCCTGCTTATGGCGGTTTTCTTGTTGATCGGGTTCTTTCGGATAGTCAGTTAAAAGCCGAATGGCAGGCAGAACTTGCTGCAATGGCAACAAGAGTGAAATCTTTGCGTAATGGCCTGGTTGAGCACATCCAGAAGCAGGGTATTGAAGAAGATTTCAGTTTTATTACCCGCCAGAAAGGTATGTTCAGTTTTCTGGGGATTAACAAAGATCAGGTATTAGAGTTACGTAATAAATATGGCATTTATATGGCTGACTCCAGTCGTATCAATGTGGCTGGTTTAAATACTCATTGTCTGGAGTATGTTGCCAGCTCGTTAAAAGCAGTGCTTTGAACGAGCTGATTATGAGCATTTTATCAGGCGTTTTTACCTGAATGAAGAGTACTGAGAACAAGCCGGTATTATGCCGGCTTTTTTATATTTCGTCTTTGCAGCAACGGCTGCTTCGGCATACGTTGAATCGGTCAGATTTAGCGATTAGAATACAGGTTATTTTTTGAATGTTCGCTAACATAGCTTTAAGGAACAGCAGATGATTCGAATTGGACATGGTTTTGATGTACATGCCTTTGGAGGAGAAGCCCCTTTAATTCTGGGTGGTGTTAAAATTCAAGACCATCAGGGGCTGATTGCTCATTCAGATGGGGATGTTTTGCTGCATGCGGTGTGTGATGCGTTACTGGGCGCGGCTGCGCTTGGCGATATAGGAACGCATTTTCCAGATTCAGATCAAGCCTATGAAAATGCAGACAGCCGGGAGTTATTAAAAAAAGTGATGCTGCAACTTTCGCAACAAGGATATTCAGTGGGCAACCTTGATGTGACTGTGATTGCCCAGACACCCAGAATGTTACCTCATATTCAATCAATCAAAAATAATCTGGCTAGTGATCTGGATATTTCTGCTCAACAGGTTAATGTTAAAGCAACGACAACAGAAGCGCTGGGTTATGTTGGCCGAAAAGAGGGGATAGCGGTTCATGCTGTGACCCTGATACAACTTTGATTGACTAACTATTATTTGTTGTGACCATATAATCACTGCGAGATAACCATTGCGAGTTTATCGCTATTGAGGATTTTTAATAAGCGTGTCTGAACTATCATTTAATAACCATGTTACCCATTTACCTGTCGCTTATTCTGGTGTACGTCCTACCGTGAGTCTCAGGCGAAAATCTACTGATTTTATCGTACAAGAGACCTTGTCTTTTGAACCGTCAGGAGAAGGAGAGCACCTGTTTTTATATGTAGAAAAAACGGATTGCAATACCGACTGGGTTGGTAGACAGTTACAGAAATATTTTAAATTAAGATCACAAGATATCGGTTATGCAGGAAAGAAAGACAGGCATAGTATTTCTTCTCAATGGTTCAGCTTACATTTACCCGGTAAAAACTGTGAACAGGAGTTAGTTGATAAAATCACCGAGGGAGCACCGATCGACCCTTCATTTAAGATAATAAAATCGACCAGACATCACAAAAAATTACGTAAAGGCAGTATTAAGTGTAATCATTTTCAACTGATTCTTCGCGATCCGAGTGGACCTGTTTCTCTGGCTGTTCTCGAACAACTTAAAATAAATGGTTTTCCTGATTATTTTGGTTATCAACGGTTTGGGCATAACGCAGGTAACCTTGATAAGGCAGAGTTGTTGTTGACCGATAAAATAAAAGTACGCTCTCGTAATAAAAGAGGTCTTTATTTGTCCGCTGCTCGCTCTTATCTGTTTAATCTTATTCTGGCAGAAAGGGTATCTGACGGAAGCTGGGATCGGGCAATTGATGGCGATTGTTTAAACCTGGCAGGATCTCGCTCATATTTCTATTGCGAAAAGGTGGACAGTGACATTATTCAGCGAATGAAACAAAACGATTTACAGGTGAGTGGCTGGTTACCAGGAAAGCAAAAATCACAATCTACCGCGCAGGCATTAGCTTTTGAAGAAAAAGCCACACAAGCCTGCCCATTATGGTTACAGGGTTTGAGTAAAGCCGGTGTCGATTCGGCCAGACGCTCGATGAAAGTCATCCCACAGAACTTTGAATTCCATGAAGCTGAAAATAATCAGCTGCATATGAGTTTCAGTTTACCGGCCGGAAGCTTTGCTACTTCTCTGTTAAGAGAGATGTTTATTATAAAAGATGAATCACTGCCACAGAGTCGGGCTGATAATATAGCCGAAATGTCAGGTGATATTAATGGTATTAATCAGGATAACAGAACTAGCGAAAAGGGTGTTTAAAATGATTAATATACTACTGAGTAATGATGATGGTGCAACGGCATCAGGTATCGAAGTGCTGGCCGAACAGCTTTTACATCAACACAAAGTGACAGTGGTTGCCCCTCACAAAAATCGTAGTGGCAGCAGTAGCGCGTTAACACTGGATAACCCAATACGTTGTCAACAATTAGCCAATGGTTTCTACTCGGTCACTGGTACCCCGTGTGACTGCGTTCACCTGGGCTCTTATCGAATTATGCAAAAAAAACCAGAAATCGTTATTGCTGGTATCAACCATGGTGCTAATCTTGGTGATGATGTGCTTTACTCCGGGACTGTGGCTGCAGCAATGGAAGGTCGCAGTATGGGTTTTCCTGCTGTGGCGATATCACTTGCCAGCCAGCAGTGTGAGCATTTTGATAGTGCGGCAAAAGTGATGTTGCGATTATTGGAAAGGCTCAGGCAGTTTAGTCTGGAGTCTAATGTGATATTAAACGTCAATGTCCCTGACAGGCCTTATGAGAAAATTAAAGGTTACCGATTAACACGTTTGGGTTGTCGTCACAGAGCTGATACTATTGTGCCGGGAAATGATCCCAGAGGTCAGCCAGTTTACTGGTTGGGACCACCCAGTGAACCTCAGGATATTGGTGAGGGAACGGATTTTGATGCAGTGTCACAAGGTTTTGTGTCTATCACGCCTTTAGTCGTCGATTTTACTGCTTATCAGAGTTTTAATTCAGTAAAAGAGTGGATGTCCAGATTATGATAATAAAAAACCTGGCCGGGATTGGAATGACTTCTCAGCGAACACGCACCAGGCTGGTTAACCGATTACGTGACAAAGGTATTGAAGACGAAAAAGTGCTCTCCGTGATGGAGCAGACACCCAGACATATTTTTATTGATGAAGCGCTGTCACATAGAGCTTATGAAGATACGTCATTGCCTATTGGTATGGGGCAGACAATTTCTCAGCCTTATATTGTTGCGCGAATGACAGAATTACTGGTCAGTAGTGGAGCGATGAATGATGTACTGGAAATTGGAACGGGCTGTGGATATCAGACGAGTATACTGGCAGGTGTGTCCAGGCGTGTTTATACCATAGAAAGAATTTTGGCATTACAAAACCAGGCGGTATCGCGATTTAAGGCGTTAAACCTGCATAGTATTACGCACCGACACGGCGATGGTTTTCTTGGCTGGTCAGAACAATCGCCTTTTGATGCGATAATTGTTACCGCTGCTCCCGACCAGATCCCTCAACCATTAATTGATCAATTAGCGGTGGGGGGCAGGATGGTTATTCCTGTCACCAATCCTGGCGGTGATCAACAATTACATTTACTCGAAAAAACAACGGAAGGTATTGTTTCTATGGCTGTCGAAAATGTCAGGTTTGTACCATTACTTGGAGGCACTATTTCATGAAGATATTCAGCCGAATGTATGCACTCTGCCTTCAGTGGGCAAAACATCAGTATGCCGTTTATTATCTTGGTGTGATGAGCTTTGCTGAATCAGTGATATTTCCAATTCCTGTTGACGTGATGCTGGCTCCCATGTGTCTGGCGCGTTTAAATAAAGCCTGGCGTTATGCGCTGATTGCTACGGTCACCAGTGTGCTTGGAGGCGTGTGTGGTTATTTTCTTGGACTGTTCTTTTTTGATAGTTTAATTGAGCCAATGTTAAAACAGACTCACTACATGGATACCTATAAAACAGCAGAAATCTGGTTTGCTGAATATGGTGTCTGGGTTGTTTTACTGGTTGGTTTTGCACCAATTCCCTATAAAATATTTACCATCAGCGCGGGCGCGCTAAATATGGCGTTGTTACCATTTGTCATCGCTTCTATTGTGGGTCGTGCCGGACGTTTCTACCTTGTGGCCGGTTTAATGAAACTGGGTGGTGAAAAAATGGAGAAAAAACTGCACCAGATTGTCGACTGGTTAGGATGGGGTCTGGTGGTTGTTGCTATTATCGCTTATTTGCTGTACAAATATATCTAGGTTATTTTATAGATAAATATTTAATTAAAACAGTTAGTTAATGCAGTTAGTTAATGAGGTATGTTTATAAAATTAGTTAGAGTCAAAGGTTAACTATTAACTATTATTTTAATGTTCAGCAGCAAGGTTAGTGCTTATTGAGGTACTCATTGAACTGTATCATTAAACCTGGTAGATTGGCTTTTCCCGTTTCTTAACCTGCTTATCTTAATTGAGTAAAAGGACTAAGTGGGTAAAAGGGTTTCGAGAATAAATGACAAGCATGCGTTGAGAGCGCTGTAGATGTCGTCAGGAAGTTTTCAGCAGATAGAGGCCTGATTTGGAATAACTAGTGAGTGTTGCTTTAGTTTGTATCATAACTTTGTTAAAGACCAGGCGCTATTGTTGGCTAGCGATCTGTGTACTGCTATTGTTATCAGGTTGTGCGCAACATGCACCGGCTCCCGTCTTTGATTTAAACCAGCCAGAAAAATACTCGTCTCATGATAAAATTGTCGAAAAAAATACTCAGAAAAAAAAGACGGTTACCCGAAGCAGGACTTATCAGGGTGAGCGACAGACAGTCAGTAATGACGTTCTCTCTTATGTTGTAAAACCAGGTGATACTCTATTTTCAATTGCCTGGTACCATGCACTGGATCATAAAGCGCTGGCAAAGCTAAATCATTTAAAAGGGAATATTATTTATCCGGGCCAGACTTTAAAACTTCGCCGTCAGAAAACAGAAGCAGTTTTTGATTCTGAATCTTTATTAATGGCTTTAAATCAGGAAATTCTAAAATATCCCGTTGAAATAGCAGGAGTCGATAAAGGTCGGCATAAATCATCAAAAAAGAGTCCAGTTAAAACAACTTCGACTAAAAAAAGTAAAAAAGAGATTAAAACCCGGCCAGTTAAAGTTAAAAGCAGCAATAAACAAAAGGCACAACCGAAAGCTGTTGTAAAAACAAAAAAACGCTCAAACTCCAGAAATAGAAAAAATATTCACTGGATATGGCCTTCAGATGGCGCCGTTATTCAGCTTTTTTCATCAAAAACTAATGCCAACAGAGGGCTGGATATTGCTGGTAAGAAAGGTCAACCCGTAAGGGCAAGTGCGTCAGGCAGGGTTGTTTACAAGGGAAGTGGTTTACGGGGTTACGGCAATTTGCTTATTATAAAACATAATGATGATTATTTAAGTGCCTATGCCCATAATAATAAGATACATGTCACCGAAAATGAGTATGTAAAA
>JADGFG010000280.1 GCA_016743995.1 Kangiellaceae bacterium
CCTGGGTGACAGACTGTTTAAAAAAGAAACAATACCACTGTTAAGTGATTATATTTCTGAGTGATGCTATCGTTTGGCCACAGCTTTTTGAGAACTTACATCAGACGACAGTTTGCTAAGAAACTTCAGGTATATTTGTAGACTGTCTAGCCTTTTCTAATAAGATGAGATGAGAAAAACTATGCGCCTTTCAATAGAGATATCACCCGAGCAGCACCAACGCCTGAAAGCATCGGCTGCTCTACAGGGTAAGTCAATTAAAGACTATGTACTTGACAAAACCTTACCCAATTCCGATGAGCAATCAGCTCTTCAAGAGCTAGAATCATTTCTTCAACCTCGTATTACTGCCGCTGAGCAAGGTAAAGTTTCAGACCTGTCAGTTGATGAGATTTTCTCAGAAGTTGAGCACGAAGAAAAAAACACATAATAGCGTTATCTTATGAGCTTCTAAAAGATGCCACGCAAACTCAGATTTATTAATCTTGTTAGTTTCAATTAAAGCGCTTAACTCTTCATTAGAAATAAACTGATTCAAACTGAAATCAACTCAACAATTACAGCTATTCTTTCGTGAATAATAAATGATTAGCAGAAAGCGATGACACAAAAAAGCCCTGTAAAAACAGGGCCTTAAAGTAATCTTAATTTGGTACCAGTGGACGGACTCGAACCGTCACACCCGAAGGCGGGGGATTTTGAATCCCCTGTGTCTACCAATTCCACCACACTGGCTTTCTATCTGTAACTGTCAGTTTTATAAGTGTCTATTCAACTGAGCGGGCAATTATATCGAATGTTTTTACGAATGCAATCCTTATCCTGTTATTTTGCTCATTAACTCAATGATCAGAATATTTTAACCCCTGCTTACTCAAAATCTTCAGGTGTTCCAGCCCCATAACGCATAATCTTAGGCGCTCCATCCACCATATCCACAACGGTCGTTGGCAAATCACTAACATGCCCACCATCTATCACCAGATCAACCTTACCTTTAAGCGACTCATAAATTTCTTCTGGGTCAGACAATGTAGAATCCTGCCCGGGAAGAATAAGACTGGTGCTCATTAAAGGCTCACCCAGCGATTCAAGTAACGCCAGAGCCGTTGCGTTTTCTGGCACTCTGATACCAATGGTTTTCTTTTTGGGGTGTTGTAATCGATTAGGGGTTTCTGCCGAAGCGCGCAAAATAAAGGTATAAGGACCGGGCGTATGATTTTTTAATACGCGAAAAGAGGCGTTATCAACGCGAGCATAAATACCCAACTCAGATAAATCACGACAGACCAGGGTAAAATTATGCGACTTATCAAGCTTACGAATTTTGCGTATTTTATCTAAGGCTTTTTTGTCACCAATATGACAACCCAGTGCATAACCCGAATCAGTCGGATAAACAATCAATCCCCCACTACGAATACAGGCCACAGCCTGAGAAATCAGACGCATCTGCGGGTTTTCAGAATGAATAGCATAAAACTGAGTCATGTTGCTTTCCTGGTAGCTCTGTAAAATCACATCAATCAGACACAAAACTGCCCGAAAATATCATTTATCATTGAAAAATTCATTACCCGCTACGCAGAGAAATACATCTGCCACGGACCAATGAGCGAACCGACGTTTTTCAGTCGCGCATAATACCACGGAATTGATTTTTAAACGCTAAATTATGACAAAATTGAGGATTATCAACCAATTAGACTATTTTCAGGAAACATCTGGTGAATAACATGTGGAATTTGACCATCTAAAACAGGAAACCGACCCAGATCTGACCATTTTAAACCACTGTAATGAAAGTCAGAACCGCTGGATGCCAACAGCTGATTTTTATCCAGGTGTATTTTCAGCCAGTCTCTTTTGTCTTTATTAAGACTGGGGTACGCCATTTCCATCGCCTGTCCGCCAGCCAGTTTAAAGTTTTCAATTAACAAACTCAGCTTTTTATTTGAAAGCGGATAACGCGTAGGATGTGCCAGAATTGAAATTCCTCCGGCTTCATGGATCAAAGATATCGCCTGCTCCAGACTCATCCACCCCTTGGAAACCTTAATTCGTCCCTTTTTGCCAATGTATTTTTTAAAGGCCTGCTGCATGTCTTTTGCGTGTCCCAGACTGACAATGGCTTTGGCAATGTGACTTCGTGTGATGACCTGAACAACCTGCTTTTCACATTCCTGCAACACGCCTGTCACGCCCAGCTTGCCTAATTGCTGGTCAATTTTTTCAGCTCTTTGCCACCTTTTACCCTGTTGGGTTTTTAATGCCAGTAATAAATCCTGATTTTCTGAATCAATATTCAACCCGACAACATGAACTTCACCAAAGTCAGTCAGGGCTGAAATTTCCACGCCAGCAGCTAACTGAAAATTAAACTTCCCCGAAGAAAGAGTTAGCTTATTAATGTATTTCTGAGCAACAGCAATACCATCAACAGTGTCATGATCTGTCAATGCTAATAATTCAATCTCTCTCTCCAGCGCATAATCAACCAGCTCAACCGGGCTTAACTGCCCATCGGAAAAATGACTATGGCAATGAAAATCGAACTTCATCATAAGAGACTCTCTTTTTAGGCTTGCTCACTGTTTTATACTGAAAAAGCGGTTTCAGGGATATTCTGACTTCACCAGTATATCGGATCTACTGATTGTTGGCATTGATTAACAATGCTATGATCTTCGTTCTTATTTTAATCATCGCCTCCCCCACAACTGGGTGAACCCGATTTATTTAACGAAATCAAACCAATGAAACTACTTTTAGACTTTTTTCCATTAGCCGTTTTTGTCGGTGTCTATTTTTTCTCTGGCGCAGATAAGCCTATCTATCCTGCGGTTATGGGGTTAATGATAGCTTCGGTTATACAAACAATTGGCTCACGGATCATTACTGGCAAGTTTGAGAAACTCCATTTATGGACCCTGCTGGTCACACTGGCTTTCGGTGCATTAACACTGATATTCAGAAATCCAGAATTTGTCCAATGGAAAGCCAGCATACTGGTCTGGGCAATGGCAGGCGTATTTGTGTTTCGTCAGATAATTTCCAAAAAACTGCTTATTCAGGAAATGCTGCAGTCAGCAATTGAAGATAAACTGGATATTCCAGAAAAACTCTGGCGAAAAGTGAATATGGTATGGCCTGTTGGTTATACCTTGTTCGGCTTTCTTAACCTATATGTTGCTTACAATTTTTCTGAAGCATTCTGGGTTAAATTTAAACTATTTGGGCTAATGGCGTTAACCGTTTTATTACTTGCATACACGATGCTCAAACTAATGCCCTATTTTCCAGAAGAAGCGAAAGAAAACACACCAGACAACAAACAGGCTGATGCTTCAACTGACGATTAAAATAATCAGTATTAATCGACACGCTATGTTTCAATCTTTAACCTGTTAATAAATAACCAATACTGTCAGTTAACGCTCTGAGGTAAGGAATTATAAATGTTATACGCTATTATTTCTCAAGATGTTGAAAATAGTTTAGCTCTGCGAATGCAGGCTCGCCCCGCTCATGTGGAAAGGCTGCAATCACTCAAGCGACAAGGAAAATTGATTCTGGCAGGCCCACACCCATCCATTGACAACGATGAACCTGGTGAAGCGGGCTTTAGCGGCAGCCTGATTGTCGCTGAGTTTGATAACTTGCAACAGGCACAGAGTTGGGCCGACGCTGACCCTTACATTGAAGCCGGTGTTTACCAATCTGTCACAGTTAAACCATTTAAGAAAGTTCTGCCCTGAACAAACAAGCCTGTCGTAATTAATAACAGGCATTAGCAGGTATTAACAGATAAAAAAAGAGTAGCCAGGTTTTATGAATAATCAAAATAGAATGTCTCAGATGAACGCACTGTTAACTCAGGCTTTAACACCTGACGAGCTGAAAATAACAGACGATAGCCATTTACACGCAGGACATGCTGGTGCTCGCAGTGGTAAAGGACATTTTACGGTAAAGATAACCAGCAGTACATTTGAAGGTAAAAGTACACTGCAACAACACCAGATGGTCTATCAGGCATTGGGGGCTATGATGCAAACCGATATCCACGCACTTATCATAAAATCTGAGACTTTAAAATAATTGCTATCTAACCTCAACTCGGGATAAGGGCAATCAGAAAATATGATTGATATTAATGAGTTATCAACAATTAAAGCACATCCAACGAGCAGGGCAGTGTCAATGTG
>JADGFG010000281.1 GCA_016743995.1 Kangiellaceae bacterium
GTCATGGACATTGTCGAGTTATTAGGGGCAATGGTAATAAGCCAGGCATCCGATCTCTTTATCAGTGTAGACTCTCCTCCTCTGATAAAAATAGAAGGAAAACTCAAACCGGCTATTGACGAGCGATTAAGCAGCGAACAAAACAGCGCTCTGATTTATTCAATATTAAACGAAGAGGAAATCGTCGAATTTAAATCCTGTTTTGAGCTCAACAAGGCATTAAAGCTGGACAGAATTGGTCGCTTCAGAGTTAATGTATTCCAGCAAAATGGCGAACCAGCAATGGTTATTCGTTATATAAAAAAAATAATTCCTTCTATTGAAAGTCTGGGATTACCATTATCTTTAAAGGATATCATTAATCAGGAAAGAGGACTTGTATTAATCGTTGGTTCAACAGGCTGTGGTAAGTCGACGACCCTTGCCTCTATGATTGATTACCGTAATACTACTCAGTCAGGACATATTCTAACGATTGAAGATCCAATCGAATTCATCCATAAAAATAAAAACTCTCTGATTAATCAACGGGAAGTTGGAATGGATACACAGTCCTATGAAATAGCCCTGAAAAATGCCATGAGAGAATCACCCGATGTTATATTGATTGGTGAAATTCGCGATAGCAATACTATGCAACAAGCAATAACCTACGCAGAAACAGGACATCTTTGTCTGGCAACAATGCATGCTAGCAATGCTAATCTCGCACTCGAACGAATTATCAACTTTTTTCCTCGGGAAGCCCATAAGCTCGTACTACAAGATTTAGCACTAAACCTGAACGCCATTGTTGCACAAAGACTATGCATAGGTGCTGAACAAGTCCGCATTGCGGCCGTTGAGTTAATGATTGCGACGCCATTTATTTCAAAATTAATAGAACAGGGAAGAATAGATGAAATAAAAGAAGCAATGACTCGCTCAAAAGGACGAATTAATCAAACTTTTGACGAAGCGCTCTATCAACTTGTCAAACAGCAGAAAATATCTAAAAAAGAGGCACTTAGAAGAGCTGATTCAACCAATAACCTTGCCTTGAGATTTAGGCTGGAAGATAGAAATAAACAGGAGTCCGACTCCCCGGATCAAGAGTATATTATTAACAGAACAGCACCATTTGACCACTATTGTACTTTTAATGTCGTACCACTAACGGTTCAATCCAAAAATACTAATATAAAAAAAATGCTCAACCTCTCTCTGACTCATTTTTTCAATTCCAGAGGATTAGAGTTTAGTGCGAACAATTCAGATATCGAAGTACAATATCTACTTGGCTTAAAAGTTGATGAAGGACTATCCTTAGAGCCTATTGAAGGACAAAATAGCAACCTGGAGTACTATATTCCAACAACCAGAGAGCATGCACTTTTAATGGTAAATATTCTGGATAACCACACCAGAAAACCCATTTTTAGAATAACAGCAATAAGGAAAGCGACCGACTTTAACGAACAACAACATTTGCTGGATGAAAGCATTGCTACCCTGTTAAAAGGTTACCCGGCCGAAAATCATATTTGATAAAATATTTATTGCCAGCTAATATTAAAATTTAATTCTTTAAGCCAGATAACGCTATATAAACAAAACATAATAAAAACAGAGACATTGCCATTCTTAAAGTTTGAAAAATTCATACTCAAAGTCATTTATTGAAACAATACCTTTTCCTCAGCTTATTCTGAGTAAGGACAAAGTTAATAAACAGCCAAATCACCACATTACTGCTATATTCCTTATAACTAGCTCATCTATTTTTAGCTTTAACAGGATTATTAAAGTGCGGACCTCTCCAGGATTTGTTGAATTTTTTCGATTTTTTTCCTTACTTCTGCTCATATCAACACTCATTTATACGTTACCAACGATAACCACTGAATTCTATAACGATTTTGAAAATAATGAGCGGTCTGAGGTTTCTACTTTTACCATTGCAGACAATGGCGTTAAAGCGACCTTAAAAGGAGGCGCAATTCAAAATTCCAGAAATAAACTGACACTCAGTGGCAAAAATTCCTGGATAGTTGAGTCGGCAGGCAGCAACCTTAGTGGCATACACTCCGGTTCGGGTACCATCACATTTAACGTACCCATGTCGCACCTGTCCTTCTGGGTTCGCGCTGACTCAACTAAAACAACGGCAACGGTAGCGATCATTGATACATCTGGTAATTACGTTGAAAATAACACTAAGGTTCAGCTCTCTGATGAAAACTGGACCCACATCAATTATTCCATTGCGGATAATGCGTTTGCACTACGCTCAATACACATTGAGGTTAAGGGAACTGGCACCGCTGCTCTGGATAATCTGTACGGCACATCCAAAGCTGACGTCAGCATAACTGTCGCCCCCCCTCAGTACACACCAGCTGACAAAGTCGGTCGATATGCCAGCTCTGGCAACAAACGGTTATAACACTTTGTTCTGCAGGGCAGACCAGACATCATCATAACCGCAGAATTATTCAAAAAATCATAATGTTCAGGTAATTTAATTTTTTTTTTGATATCCTGTTGGTCAGAATACAAAAAATAGATTTAATACTTATTATGATAACCATTATTTCTCCAGCTAAAAGCCTAGACTTTGAAAGTCCGCTTGTTACTCGGCAAAAAACGCAGCCAACCTTTCTTTCGGAATCAGAGCTACTCATCAAACAATTAAAAAAGCTGGCTCCACATGACATTGCAAGCTTAATGAAACTCAGCGACAAACTGGCGCAGCTTAACTATGACCGGTTTCAGGCATTTACCCCTCCTTTTACCCTGGAAAATGCTCGCCAGGCAATTCTTGCTTTTAAAGGTGATGTCTACCAGGGACTTGATACTAGCTCTATGTCGTCTGACAACTTTAAATTTGCTCAAAAACACATGCGCATATTGTCCGGATTATATGGTCTGTTAAAACCGTTAGACCTTATTCAGCCTTATCGACTGGAAATGGGGACAAAATTTGTAAATAACAAAGGAAAAAACCTGTATGAATTCTGGGGAGAGCAAATAAACCACTCTCTGGAAAAAGCACTTTCAAAGCAGCAATCTCCAGAACTGATTAATCTTGCCTCTAATGAGTACTTTAAAGCAGTAAAAGCTAAACAACTATCCTATCGAATTATTACCCCTCACTTTAAAGATTTTAAAAATGGCCAATATAAAATAATCAGTTTTTTTGCAAAACGTGCTCGTGGGCTGATGAGCCGGTATATTATACAGAATGAAATCAATTCCCCTGATGATATTAAAGAGTTTGAAATGGATGGTTATAAGTTTGACCAGAAATCCAGTACAGAAAACGAACCTGTTTTTTTACGAAAACAAGCCTGAAAACCAGGATATCTCTTACATTCAATTAAGCATTAGTCTATATAGATTTAGATATAAGCAGTTCATAATACACCTCTAGTATGGAAACTTAAGGTGTAGCATGATTCAATTTAGCAATTTTTTTCTAACATCAACGATTAAAAGATTCATCATTTTTCATCTCTCAGGAATAAGGAGGTGGAATTTATTGATGTTATTTATTATTTTTTCCAGCTCCATCAGCAATGCCTCCAGTAATAACAAGTCTGTTCCCGCACTAATGCTTGCAGAAATATATCGATCAGATACCGATTTATCGAGGTATTATGTCAGTGAAAAACTAGATGGCATAAGAGCCTACTGGAATGGAAAAAGGCTGGTTTCACGTGGAGGCAATATTATCAACGCACCAGACTGGTTTACTCAGAATTTTCCTGACAGGCCTCTTGATGGAGAATTATGGGCTGGTCGAAAGAAGTTCGAATTCACTTCTTCAGTTGTCCGTTCCGGGCTAAGCAAACAACAAGCATGGAAAAAGTTAAAATATATGGTTTTCGATATGCCAGCCGAAGAAACCGCTTTTAATCTACGACTAATAAAATTAAAGCAATTAGTACAGTCAATTGATAATGATTATTTATCTGTTATTCCACAAAAAATCATTTTATCAAAAGTGGAACTCAAAAAAAGACTCATTCAAGTTACCAGGAATGGCGGCGAAGGACTAATGCTGCATAAAACTGACTCTCAATATCGAGCAAAACGCAGTTTTGACCTGCTTAAATTAAAACTATTCAATGATGCAGAAGCTCAGGTCATTTCTTATCAGGAAAGGAAAGGAAAATATAAAGGATTAATGGGGGCAATAACAGTCATCAATAATG
>JADGFG010000048.1 GCA_016743995.1 Kangiellaceae bacterium
CCATAAATCAAAGCCCAGTATTTTTGCCTGTTGATGAAGAGATACAATATGCGCAGCCATTGCGGTATAATCAATTTTTAATTTTTTGTACTTTCCAGTACGATCAAACTCAATATTGTAGCCCCAACGATTGAGTGAATTTGTTGGCAGGTGAGTAGACTTTCCATTACGATTAATTACTGGTGTCATAAAATCAACGGACAAACCATTTCTGTGCGTTTTATGTGGTTTAAATTGACCACCACTCTGAAAACCCGTTTCTGCGTATTTGTATTGCTTCTCCGGTTGCTCATTTTCCAGTTCTTGATAGGCATTAAGCATAATTAATTTAACAGAAGAGTGAACATAGGTTCTTCCCAAAAGATGAGCTATTGAACTATAACTGACAAAGTTATTTCCTTTTACTGGAAGCTGTACACCATTTTTTAAATACCCGTCAGATGTGCTGCCGTAACAAATGCTATCTTTCGCTACCAAATCATATGAGAAAGAAATTAGAAATAATAAAGAGATTAAACAGAAAATATTCAAATTATTTGAACTCGAGAATTAACTGAATTCAACTCGATTACGGCCCGTTTTTTTAGCGAGATACAAAACATCATCAACACGGCTGACAATTGAACCGAGATCGTCAGAATCCAGCAACAGACTGCCACCAAAACTAATCGTACACTGTATACTTTTATCTTCAAACTGGAAATTGGCTTTTTCTATTAATTTTCGAATACGTTCCACTATATTAACTGCAGTTTGTGTATCAGTATCACTAAAAATCAAAGCAAATTCTTCACCACCAATTCGAGCAAAAATATCATAGGAGCGTAACTGTAACTGAATCAGAGAAGTGATGGAAATTAAAACAGAATCTCCGGCCGAATGACCAAACTGATCATTAATATGTTTAAAGTGATCAATATCCAGCAAAAACATAACTAGATTTTTCTGGTGTCTGTGTGCCTTTTTTATTTCTTCTGTACCGCGCTCCATAAATGCGCGTCTATTAGCTATCTGAGTCAGGTCGTCTTTATAAGCCTGCTCAAGCAGCTTCGACTGACTACGCAGCAATTCTTGTTCCAACCGTTTGGTTCTAGTGATATCGGTGGCGTGCAAAAAAATGAATTTTCCACCAATAACCTGTTCAGAAACCAGTAACCAACCACCATTACGTAAATCTATTTCAAATGAACGAAACGTTGAGCGCCATCGTCTTCGACTAACACAAGTTAACCATCGGTCAATATTGTTAGTATTAACTTTTATACCGCGGTTCTCATAATAGGATTCTTTCATAATCTGAGCAAATGTTTTACCCAGAATATTGCCGGTTGTCGTTTCTAGTAGCATTTGAGCGCAGGACTGATTGACGTATTTCACTTCGTCCTTTTCATCAAAAATAGCATAACCATCATTGCTCTGGGCAACGAATAGAGATAACAATTGTGAGTTGTCTAATGGATTATGCGCTTTCAATTTTTTATTTTCTTATAGATCGCTTTTGATCAGTATTACATAATTGAAAGAACTATCAAGGTATCACCACATAATTTGGTAATATCTACCGATAATTACAGATATACGGTGCTATTTGGCGATATCTCACCTTCCTTTATAGAGATACGAGATAAAATATCGCTCTATTATCGATAGTTCTGATGAAAAAATCTGACTTTTTCGATAAACAAGCTCACTTGTTTAGAGTCATTCAACTGGTCTTCCTCAATAACCGGTAGTTCAGGAAATTGAAAAATAAGCTGTTCAGCAAAAATCCCCTGGCCAACCGGTTTAACCTGACCCCTGCCATAAACTTTTGCCTTACTAACTCCACAGCTGGGAGATTTTGTTTTAAACAGATAGCCACTAAGCTTTGATACCCAGGTCTGATTACAACAGTTCTTAAGTTGTTTTGTATAATCAATACTGGACGTTGCTTCATCTACACACTGAATTAACAAAGGCGAACCTTGCGGGCCGTTTTCCATTTCTTTTAAAATAATTCGTGGACGAGGAACGCCAAGACCAATATCGACTTCCGGACAAAATGTAACGAGTTTAAATTCATCACTAAAAATTTCAGCAATCAATGGCTGAAACTGATGCTTCCCATCATAACGCACTGGCTCGCCCATCAAACAACTACTGACGCCAATCAGTATTTTTTGAGGTGTCATTCTATCCATCAGGTACGAAATTCAGCAGTGATCTTATCTGCATAACTGCGAATATTATTCAGCATTTCAATATCGCTATCTGGACTTTGCTGTAGGTCGTCTAGTTTTTTCATCAACTCTTCGTAAACCAGTGTGCTTTCCGCTTCTTTATCAAACAGACATTGCTGTCTGAATAATTTCCAACGTTGTTGCTCTTCTTCAGACAAGCTTTCCGGTGCATTGCGAGCTCTATAGCGAAATAACATCTCCTCCAGCCTGAGATCTTTAAACTGAAACTCACTACCTGCCAGTTCAGAAAAATCACTTCGCCTTATTTCATCCATTTGTGTTTTATCGGCAGGCGTAAAGAAACCACCGGAATAGAGCGCAAGATCAGGATTGGTTATCGGCTCAAAATCTCGAGATTGATAAACACTGATTAACTTACCTTTTACGCTGCTTATTTGTGATCTCAGAATCTCAGCCTGCCTCAGACATTCATCCAGATCAATACCGAGACGGTTACTTGTTTCTTCATTTAATACACTGACAGGAGCTACAGCAGGACATTTATTATAATGAATTTCCTTAATTGGGAAACGCTCCAGGTTATCATTAAGCGCTTCTTTTCGAAGGAAAATGCGCTGCCTGATTTCTTCACTATCTAAAGAGGCTATGTTATTTTCTGGTCTGGAGAAATCCAGCCGAGTCAAATCAATACAGATAGCACTATTTTTATTAACCGGATGGGCTACCAATGGCATCATAACCGCACAATACTGATGTTCACTACCTAACATTCCCGAGCAGTGTACAAATGGTTTATGATTAATCAAATCTATTTCTGCAGCAACGGTGCGTTTATCTCTTAAGGAAAACAAATAGTTAAATAAGCGGGGTTGCTTCTCACGAACCAGTCTTGCCATTGCAATGGTGGCATAGACATCAGCTAATGCATCATGGGCATTGGCGTGTTCTATATGATTGGCTGTTGTTAATTTCTCCAGTCGAAAACTGGGGATACCATTTTCATCCAGCGGCCATTGAATTCCCCCAGGTCTTAATGCGTGAGTCATTCGCAACATATCGATAATATCCCAGCGAGAATTACCATTTTGCCACTCTCTGGCATAGGCATCGAAAAAGTTTCTATAGAGTCCAAAGCGAATGACCTCATCGTCAAAACGAATATTATTGAAACCAACGGCACAAGTTTCTGCAGTTGATAATTCCAGATGTATCTGACGAAAAAACTCTCTCTCGCAAACCCCATTTTCCACCGCCTGCTGTGGTGAAATACCCGTTACAAGACAAGCTTCTGGCTGGGGAAGAAAGTCATTAGCTGGACGACAGAACAGATTCAATGGCTCATTGATGACATTAAAATTAAGGTCGGTTCTTATACCAGCAAATTGAGAGGGTCTGTCTTTAGCCGGATTAATCCCAAAAGTTTCGAAATCGAACCAGTAATAAGATTCCATGATTAAATGTGCCTGAGATGATAGTTGGTTACCAAGCTATCTTTATTAGGTAAGCTTGTCAAATTTCTCAGTTAGCAGGGGAATTCTGCTTTCTGTAATGACGATAAAAGCATAATTGGGCTGGAATCGACTGCCCTCAACGGTTCATTGTGTTCCCCTGAGTGCAGTCGTTCTTTTATTTTAGCTTTTGACTCTTGAAAAATAGAACCGAACTGGATTTGAACGCCACCATCCCCAGTTTCTGGTTTTACTTCTCCAACGTCGAGTAAATGATAACCAGTCTCCAGTTACCCACGCATTGAGATATTCGACACTCCAGTTAATTTCAAATTTCTTGCTTCCTGTTTCTCCACCACCAACGCGCCACATCCCAACAACGGCTGGTGATAAGTTTGACTTTGCAAGATGAGGTAAACCATGTACCTTATCCTTGCTAAATATTCCAGGTGAGTAAAACATATTCCATTTACTGCTTTCAGTTCGACTCAGTTGATAATTCCATGATGCTTTACTTCCTGACGTTTTATCGATGATATTAAAATCACTGATTGTTTTAGTAGAAGATTCAGTGACTGTATAAGAACTATTAAACCCGGGGTTCTCCGAAATATCCACTCCAACGGTCACTGATGATCCACTAGTATAAGAGGTCTTATTATTCACATTAAGCGGTGCATGCGAATTCATGTAAACATCATAGTCCTGCGCCCTGAATCCAATATTGACTTTGTTTTGAAAATAACCTCTGTCATAACTGCCATCCCACTGCATTCCTTTCCCTGATGTTGGGTTAAAACCTGAGCCCATGGCCTTGAGTCTCAAATATTTATTATAGGGATTATATGAAGCCATCAACGTATATTCAATGGTTAAGTCATTCTCATATTTTTGACTTCCAGTAATAGTATCATGCCTGTAAAGTCTCAAATAACCTTTATAAACCTGAGCACCGGGTAGCTCATGGTCACCACTTGTAATTCTAGATAAAGTTTCTACCTCTGGAAAATGATGCTTCGTTGCTGACCGCAATATGTTGAGATAGAGAGCAGTGGCATTTTCACTTGCAGCACTGTTTTTATCGCTGGAAATATAAGCGGTACCAATTTCTCGCATGAGCTGATTTCCATCAGAAAATATATCTTGAGACATTTCAACATCAAAGTCATTAACGGGCTCCCGGTTAAGATTAAAAGGCTCGACAATAAGCTTTCCCTGGTATTTCCTGAGTAAAGTATATTTTATATTGTCATAACCAAGACCAGTAATTTTTCCGATCTGATTGCCATCAAAATTAACAAGCAGCACTTTTATATCATTGTCTAACTGTTGATTGATGTAAGCTATACGCTTTGACAGAAACTTTTCACTCGAAAAATCTACAAGCGAATCATTATTAATCAGCAGCAAACGAGTTACACTTGCCTTAAGTGAATTTTTCTGTGCTGGCTGCAGATAACCGGTCGTGCGAATTTCGTGTATTAATTCAGCGGCTGGCTTATCGATAAAACGATAACAGTGAGACAAAGCCTGCACTAATAGTGGTTCAAAAGACCCTACAGAAATGAGCGTTTCCTTATGGCTGTTGTCACATAACAAATCTGGCTTGAGATTTGAATATGAGTTACTCGAAAGAGAAAATAGACTGATAATCACTGCAAATAACTGTTTAACATTCATTACATTCATCCTTTTATTAAAATTAATAATTACAATAATTTTTCTTAGAACGAAAAATTAAAATCCTGACACTGATCAGCAGGGAATAGATTAATAGAACTTCACGATGAATTCGAATACACTTTATTACAGCAGCATTAACGCTAGAGATAAGTTCACTTAGATAGACTGGAAGATATCACTCTCAACAAATGACTAAACAACAAAATGATAAATATTAGATGTTAAATTTTTGGTAGATTTTTAGCATTGCTCAAGACTCATTATATTGGTTCTACCAGAAGCTGAAATGCTGATTCTTTTTCCATTATTAGCCTGATCACAAATATCAATAAAATCCAGAAATTCATTGCTATTGATATAACCGTAAGGTGTAAAATAATACTGATTTGCGGAACTATCAATGTTGAGCACAGAAGACTTTCGTTCAAATAGTGAAATTATTTTACCCGACTGATAAACAGTCCATTGATTCTCTGATTGTTTTACAATCACTTCCGTATTATCGGTTATCGCTTTTTGTTGAGCAAAATTTAGTATTGATTCAATCCTGGTTGCGGCTAAAATCAGTGGTGGCTGTTCGGGGATAAAATAGGCGGGAAAACTAATAATACCGATAAACGATGTCATCACAAGCGAAAGTAATAACTCAGCAAATGAAAAACCTTTTTGTGTTAACTTAAATACCAGATAACTACTCATATCAACCGCTACTCCTGATCCAGTCTGGGAATACTAAAGCTAGTTAATTAATCTGCGTTAACTAACAGTATTGACCATGATCGGCTCAAGTTTAACTGCTATGACTTATAGTTCTTAGTATGGCTGGTGAAATAATATTAGTTAATAATACATCCTGGTAGCCCTATAAATTCAGCTGCTTTAATAGCTCTAATGCGACCGCCTCAGATGAGGCCGGATTTTGTCCTGTAATCAAATTATCTTCAACCTCAACATAACTATTCCAGTCATCTCCCTGATAAAATATGCCGCCTTTTGCTTTTAACTCATCTTCCACTAAAAAAGGAACGACTTCAGTTAATCCAACAGCGGCTTCTTCGCTATTACTAAAACCAGTGACTCTTTTCTCTTTAACAAGACTTTTATTATCACTATCGTTTGCATTAAGCAAAGCAACGACACCATGACAAACTGAAGCAACCGGTTTACCTGCACGATACAAGGACTCAATAATCTGTATTGAAGCATTATTGTCAACAAGATCCCACAGAGGACCATGTCCTCCCGGAAAAAATAATGCATCAAATTCATCTGCATTAATTTGTTGTAAAGAAATAGTGCTGGCCAGTATACGTTGTGCTTCTGAGTCATCGGCAAAACGCCTGGAAGCAACCGTTTGAAAATCTACTGTTTCGCTGGCGGGATCGATGGGAACTAATCCACCCAAAGGAGAAGCCAGAGTCATTTGATGACCCGCTTGCTGGAAAAGATAATAAGGGGAGGCCAGTTCTTCTAGCCATACCCCTGTTGTTCTGTCAGTGCTACCTAATTTACTGTGTGAAGTTAATACAATTAATATCTTCATTGGCTTCAACCTGAGAGTCATTTAACATGGTTAACACATATTAAAACGGACGATGATAGAGATCAATTACCCCAGTTAAATTTCACACAATAAATTGTTACCTGAGATTAAAAGTGATAGCGTATACCAAGTCCAAAATCTAACTTAAATTTTGAGTCCTCTTCTATCTGAAATGCTGGAATTGCCTGCGCAAATGCATCAATATTTTTGGCAAAATTCCACTCGATTCCAACAGGAAGACGAACGCCAAAATCACCATCCCAGTCTTTATACCCACCTGCACCAACACTCCAGCGTACGCCATTGCTGGCATTGTTTTTTAACGATTGCTTTAAAAACAGATAATCGATTGAAAACCCATCATTACCGACAAAGCCATTAAATTGATTGATTGAGCCGACAATACCCAACCCACGATCAACGCCAAAACCCAATTTAAAACTTTCCCTGGCTTGCGAGTTAAGCGAGAACATGAATGACAGCATTGTTAATATCGTTATTCTTAGTATTTTCATTTTTTTTACCTCTGAAATTTAAGCTCGCAGGTTAACATGACTATTCAGTTAAAAATTGTGGCCAAACGCACAACCTTGATAAAAACCGCCATCACCAACAGACAAAATTAAATCTCTACTCATTTTATGCTCAATAACAATTAGATTGTTAAAAAATTGAACTGTCTACAACAAGTTTGTCCTGAAAACTACCTTAAAATTATCAACTCTGTTAAATGCCCAGCAAGGTACACTATTTTATGACTATTGAAGCAACGCCGAATTCTCAAGCTAGCATTAATTCCAACATTCCCTATTCAGTTGCGACTGACTTATCAGAAGTTAACAGCAGTTCAGAGAGCTTTGTTACAAAAAATACTGAAACTAAAAATTTTGTTCATTCAATTGTTGACAACATAGTCAACCGCTCAATTCAAGAAGGTAAACTCAACAGGGCTACCAATTGTTTGTTTCACGGCCAGTTCAAAGAAGCCTTAATACATTTCAAAAAAGTGGACCACAGTCTACCAAATGGGTCTCAGGAAATAGATCCTCAGCATCTGACTACTAATATTTTCATTCAGTATCTTACGGAAATGGAATATTTGTTTCCTGATTTTTATCAGTTTTATGAGAGCAACTGGATGACTCCTTTTTTTGAATATGCAACGATTCGAATAGAGGATTCTGTTAACAACGATACGACCAACAAAGACTGCCTTAATTTTCTTGCCATTATTTTTTTCGAGAAACAGGAGTATGATACTGCCGCAAGCTTTTTCAAAGAAACAATTAATTATATAGACAACAAAGAAAATAAACTTAATTTTTGTGAAAACATCTGCAATCTATTCCTGAGCAAAAACTTACCAGAGAAATCAGAAGCTTTCATTCATCTTTCCATCAACCACCTGTATAACTCTGACAAATCTAACTATTTTGATAAAAAAGCTAACAGCTTTCTCACAAAAAATATTATATCATTAGCAACATTATGTTTTCTAAAATCAACTGGCATAAAAAAAATTATTGACAATCCCAAACGAGATAATTGCTTTGACGTACTTGAATACATTAACCAATGTTTTTTTAAACTGTTCGAAAACAACTGGTTTCTTGAAGCTAACACTTATGCCAGCGAATCCTTAAAATTAATCAATTTCAGGCCGACAGCCTATACCAACCTGTGCAACGAACTATACAAAGCGACACAACGTAGCACAACTATGGTTATGTTTGATTTGTTCAACAATGTTAATACCCGGCTAACCGATTATAAAAGCCAGACTAATCACCATAACAATAAACCAATGAGTAATCTGATTGATATGCAAAATATTCAGATTTTTCATGGCGTACTCAAGCTCGCCATCAAAGAACAAGAAAATAACATTCAGAACCTGCTCAATACCTGCGACACAGAAAAATTTACTAATGAGGAAAGAGAATCACTGATTGGCATTTTCGAAGATTTATCTTGTCAACTAAGGAAAAAGTCACAAGACATCCTGAAAAAAGAAGTACTGATTGATAACTCTGACAATGAAACAAAAATCAAAAATTTATTTGAACTGGGTAACGCTTACCTGTCAGACAATGATTATCAACTGGCTTTTCAAAGTTACAGTAAAATAAGCCAGCCCTCTGCCGAGGTCCGCATTAAACTTGCTATAACCTCACAAAAGCTGGCTATAACATGGAAACATTACGCCGAAGAAGACCAGGAAAAACTCAAATGTATCAGATCTGATGCTCAGCAAGAGAAAATAAAAAAACTAGAATCTCAGGTGAAAAATTTTTTGTCTCTTTCAAATAGCTATTTTGAACAGTCCTTAGATTACTATCAACAACTTGTTCCCAGCCTGGAAACGACTGTACTCAATGATATGACCAATCAGCGAATGTTCGAGTTAGCCAGTTCACGCCTTATAACATTATCCAATGTAATATTATCCAATGTAACATTATCCAATGTAACATTATCTAATATAACAAAAATCGATACAGTCGATACTTTAAAAGAAGAAGCGCAATTGTTGGAGCCTGCGGTTATGACTGCCCACTGGGATCGCTACGAAAAAGAAGGCGAAAAGACTCTTCAATTTGTCAGCGATGCCAATTTACTAAACCTCTATCGCGAGGTAGTCTTATAGCTAGTTACCACCAAAGACAAAGAAATTGTAATTGCGTTCGATTTTTTTGCACTACGTCAAACTATAGTTAACGACAAAATTTCCTTGTGTATGACCGGCGACGTTTCAACCGAATCTAACACAAGGAAACTTATCAGACTACAAAATCAATCAGCACCACTAGCGCTGACTAAAATGGACAGTTCACTCAAAATAAAGCTTCTTTCGTTCCTTGGGATGATTGCCCGTTTCATTTAAGTTCTTACTGTCATAAAGTCGACCATTCAACATCACTTTCAAAACTTTATCGGTTTTGTAAATGTCTTTCAGTACATCGCCATCTATTACCACCAGGTCAGCTATTTTCCCGGGCTCCAGCGAACCGATATACTGATCCATACCAAGATACCTGGCCCCATCAATTGTTGCTGCTCGAATCACTTCCAGAGCCGACATGCCTCCCTGAGCAAACATCCACATTTCCCAGTGTGCGCCCAGTCCTTCACGTTGACCGTGCGCTCCTAGCTGAACTTTAACCCCTTTATCCTGCAACTGCGCGGCAACACTGGCCGTTTTAATGTGGTTGTAATCTTCTTCTGGTGCCATGGTTCGGCGAATAGATCGTGGATAAAGTACTTCACTGGGCACATATTTTGAGAGCAGAGGATGTTTCCAGACATCGGTATGTTGATACCAGTAGTTTTCACCCCAGATCCCACCATAAGCCACAACCAGTGTTGGCGTATATGCGGTCTCACTTTGTGACCAGAGTTGCTTCACATCATTATAAACAGCGGCAGGTGGTATCGAATGCTCAATGCCCGTATGACCATCAATAATCATAGTCAGATTATGCTGAAAAGTCGAACCGCCTTCTGGCACAACCATCATGCCTGTCTGTCTGGCTGCTTCCAGAATTTGCTGTCTTTGATCCCGCCGAGGCTGGTTATAACTTTTAACGGAAAACGCCCCCTGAGACTTTAATCGTTTTAAATGTTTTACCGCGTCTTTGAGGCTATTTATTTCAACCGTGATAAAGGTTTCAGCGCCATATAAAATAATGCCTGTAGAGAAAATTCGGGGGGCCAGGATACGCCCCGATCTTGCCAGCTCTGCTGCTGAAAAGATTTCAGCCGTGTCGTTTGATGGATCATGAATAGTAGTCACACCTAAAGCCAGAGTTGCAAGGTTATTCCAGTTTTGTTGTGGGGTAATTTGCTGGTTGCCCTGTCTGCCGTGCCAGTGAACATCAATAATACCCGGTATAATTGTTTTACCTCTGACATCAATTCGCTTTGCATTGTCGGGCACTTTAAAACTGCCTTTTTCACCGACCGCTTTTATTTTATTACCGGTAATCAGTATGTCACCATTTTTAATGACCTTGTTACCCTTCATCGTCACAATTTGCGCACCGGTTAATAAGGTATTACCCCGTGGTATATCTGATTTCACTGTCAGGTTTATTTTATTGTTTGCTGGCTTTAAATCTTTACTGACGGTTTTCCATTGAGTCACCTCTGGAATTGCCTGACTGAATAACGAAGCGCCCTGTGACCAGTGAATAACTTTTCCTTTTTTACTCCAGGATACCGATCGTCCACCATTAATGCTCACCGGCAATACCGGAAGATTATCAGCTTTCGGCGACAGACTGATTGCTTTGGCAGCACGCGTAAAAGGCGTAACATATAGCTGATAACGTTCTCTGAATGCAAGAAAGTCTTCAGAAGGAGAAAGACTGAATTCCAACGCATATTTAGTACTGGCGACAGTAACTGGATGACGACCATTCAAATCAAGACTGACTAATTCTGACTTTTTGTCCTGCTGGCGTGTCAGATAAATATGCTGATTATCTTTAGCAAAAAATGCAGCATATCCATCTTCAGTAATCAGCAATGACTCTCCACCTTTTGCACTCACCCAATAAATCCCCGGGTTCAAGTTGTATTCAGGTGATAATAGAGAACCAGCACTCAATTTTTCATACACCACTTTGCGTCCATCTGGTGAGAACCGAGGTGAAATATATTTACCAGGTTGCGTAGTTAACGCAGTTCCCTTGCCGCCCCTGGATTTAACTTTTTTTACCGCTCCCTGTTTTTCATCATTCCAGCTGGTATAAACAACCCATTTTCCATCAGCAGAAAACGATGGATAAAATTCAAACTCATTTTTTGTCCGGGTCAGTCGCTCTGGTTTGCCATTGGGCAATTTTTGAATGTAGAGTTTTCCCTGTGCCTGAAATACCGCTTTTGTCCCGGCAGGATTCACCTGCACCCATCTGAGCATCTGGCTTTTAAAAGTTTCAGGTGCAGGGTTCACTTTAACCTTAACCGCTTTTCTCATGGCTTTGCTGGTTTTAACATGAAATGAAATTTCTTTAGCCACTCGGGTTGTTTTATTGATTTGATGGATTTTGCCACCCGCCCAGAAAATCAGGTTCTGACTGTCTGGCGTCCACGCCATCGTCGGATAAACGCCGTGAATCGCCCAGGTTTCCTGCATATCTCTGTCTAGCTTCTGATAAACCGGAAACTCCTTTCCCGTTTGTAAATCTTTCAGAAAAAGGCTGGACTGATTTCTGATACGTCTGACAAATGCCAGATATTTTCCGTCCGGTGAAGGCGTGGGTCTCACACTCCCACCAGCTCCGGAAACTTCTTTGCTAATTTTACCATCCTGACGATTGATGGAAAAAATCTCATAAATGGTGCCGTTAGAGTCTTTACTGTAATGAAACCGCTTACCAGGTGTAGAATCACGAGAAAAATAGACTTTGTCGCCGCTTGCAGAAAAAGTAGGCTCACCCAGATCTTTCTGATCATTGGGACGTTTATTTAACTGCAAACCTTTACCACCAGCCACATGATAAAGCCAGATTTCCCCGGCCCCCAGAGAACGACGAGAAGTGAAATGTTTACGCGCAGCAATATATTGTCCATCAGGGCTCCAGGCAGGGCTATTCAGCAACCTGAAAGATTCTTTGCTCACCTGACGCTGGTTAGTTCCATCAATATCCATCACCCAGATATTATCTCCACCGCCAGCATCAGAGGTAAAAGCCAACTGCTTACCATCAGGACTAAACTGAGGCTGCATCTCCCAGGCAATCGAATGAGTCAATGGTCTGGCTTCTCCTCCCTTTAGAGGCAGACTATATAGGTCGCCCAGTAGATCAAACACCAGGGTTTTGCCATCAGGACTGATAGTCAGATTCATCCAGGTGCCTTCAGTCACATCAATGGCAGCCTGATAATTTTTTCCCGGCGGATTATTAACATTCCACTCTGGCTTTTTATTCTCAGATTTTGTACTGCCAGCTTTAGGAGTTTCGGCCTGAGCACTGTTGACGCTAATAATGGCGCTATGAAAAATCAATAATGCAAACAAGGTGAATATTTGGCGGCGCATGTTTTCCGATCCTTTTTTCATTGCAGATAATCTAAAACAGAAACCTTACTTGTTTTTTGGCAAAATCGCTAATCTGATCACGCATCTTTACCCGTAAAGACTTCAAATATTGTAAGCAGGGATGTTTTCATTGAAAAAACAGGTAAAGAAGCTAATAAAAATCTCCACTGAGCAATGTAATGTGACAGCTAATCTGATCTTTTAGTGATAAAAATGTCGTGTCATCAATTAATATGCTATGGTTAAATTGCGTTAACTTATTGATTTAGATTATAAAATCACTCTAACCTTACGGTTAACAATGAACCCGACCAATGACTTTTAAAGCTGTTGATAACCACTATGTCCCAGGATAAAGATACCAACAAAGAAAACCAGTTTTTCTTGCCTGACTTTTGCCAGGTCGAATCTGTTTTCATTATAATTTTGACCGGAGAGATACTGGCCATTATTTTTACTCTGCTGCAGGTTAAACCCACCGACGCCATGTGGGAAACACTGGGTCTCTACTCAATTTCGGTGCAGATAATCAGCCTGGTCTCAGTGACAACATTATGCTGGCTAAGACCATGGCTTGGAAAGTTCAGTGACGCAATTGCTGGCGCTCTGAGCCTGATCATTATTTTATTAACCACCCTGATTTTCAGCCTGGCAGCTATCGACTGGTACTGGCTGGCAAGCATTGATTTGAGCAATATTGCACAACGTCATCTACTAATTCGCAACCTGATTATTGCCGGCCTGATTGGCGGAGTCGCGTTACGGTATCTCTATTTACAACAACAATACCACCGCCAGCTTCAAATGGAGTCAGCAGCTCGTCTGGAAGCTTTACAGGCCAGAATTCGACCGCACTTTTTATTTAACAGCATGAACGTTATTGCCAGCCTCACGCGCATTGACCCGGAAAAAGCTGAAATGGCGATACAGGATTTAAGTGATTTATTCAGAGCCACGCTGGAAAGTAATGATGGACTGGTTTCCTTTGCTCAGGAGCTGGAAAATGGTGAGCGTTACCTTTCCATAGAAAAGCTTCGCCTGGGTGAACGCCTTAAAGTTGTCAAAGACATTGATAGTGCAACGTTAAATGTCATGATTCCGCCATTAACCGTGCAACCCATACTGGAAAATGCCGTTTACCATGGCATTCAGATGTTGCCCGATGGAGGAGAAGTATTCATTCGTTCAAGCGTGCTTAATAATAAACAGACCAATAATACGCAAACAACCGTACAAATTGAAATTTCGAACCCGATATCAGCTGAAAAATATCATAAAGGTCATGGTATTGCTTTAAAAAATATCGAACAGCGGCTGTCCGTTGTTTATCAGGGAAAGGCTTTACTGAGAACAGAAGAAAGCGATTCCATTTATCGCGTTATTCTTTCTATCCCATTAAAATTGGAATAACCGGCCACAACCCTGACTAATGAAGTAAAGAGGAGATTAAGAATGAACCTGTTAGTCGTTGATGATGAACCACTGGCACAAAAAAGACTTCAGCACATGCTGGAAAAACTGCCTCAGATTTCTGATATTTATGTAGCTAACAACGGCATTCAGGCAATTAACCTGTGCCAGGAACATGACATGGATGTGGTGCTGCTCGATATTCGCATGCCGGGAATAGACGGTCTTGAAACCGCCCAACACCTGACTCAGCTGGAAAAAGTGCCAGCCATTATTTTTACCACGGCTTATGGCGAATACGCACTGGAAGCCTTCAACGTCCATGCCGTCGATTACCTGCTGAAACCCGTCCGTCAGGAAAAACTGGAAGCTTCGCTGGCCAGAGTCTGCCAACTCAACAGTGCACAGATTAATGCGATTAAATCTGATCCAGCGGCCAGAACCAATATAGCAGCCAAAATCAGTGGCAATGTCAAATTGATTCCGGTTGCCGATATTTTATTTTTCCAGGCAGATCAAAAGTACGTCACCGTAAAATACCTGAACGGGGAAACCGTAATAGAAGATACACTCAAAGAGCTACAGACAGAATTTGAAAATCAGTTTATCAGGGTGCACCGTAATGCACTGGTGGCCAAAAAGTACATTAATGGCATTCACAAGAATAATGACGGACACTCGTTTGTGACCTTACAAGATTGCGATGATATGCTGGAAATCAGTCGACGGCATTTATCAACTATTCGAAAACTGATTGCAAACTTATGATTTTTTACTGATTATTCCAGGGTTATATCTCAATGGGTGTGTTCTGTATACCGTTGTAAAAACTATTGTGAATAGTTAAGTTAGCCAATGTGAGAGAGGGCTGAGCAACTAAAGATTTATAAGGACTATGAAAATCTGTACCATTAGTTGCCGTCATTTTCTCTTCAGTAATTTTGTAGCGCATTTCATTACCAGTAACTGGGTTAATTATTTTTCGGACATTTGCATCACTAGCTTTAATTCTAGACTCAATATTTTTACTCCTTATACTCGGGCTTTCTTCATTAAGCTTTGAACCAAAATCATCCCTCGAAAACGATTTAATCTGATTATTACCTGATGCTCTATGAACATTACCTGATACGCTCATCATTCAACCTTATTTTATTATATTAATTATGCAATATCACGCTGTTAAATAATAATATAAGTCTGTAATAGATTGTAAAACAAAATCAAAAAGAATAAACCTTTTCCAGTCTTAACCGCTCTGGTTGATTATCGGGGACAACAAACTCCACAGCTACCTCTTTATCGTTAACATCTTTTACACAACTGATAATATGTCTGTTTTTTATTGGAGGAACTACAGAGTTCCAGATATGTTCAATTGTCGCAGGTGAACAATAATGATTAGTACGTGGTTTAATCTGTTTAAGTAATGCTAACTGATACATCTTAAAGTCAGGCGATAATTTCACCTGATGACGACAGCTATCAACTTTCTGTTTTAGTATACAGTTTTTTGCAGCAGCAAGAATAAAAGCGCCCTGATAGGCTTCACCATCTGAGGGACTCAGTTGTAACCGTTTCATTGTTAAATGATTCTGACTCATAACACTCAGCGGACTGCAACCACCACTGGTATGGCGACGAACAAGCAGATTGTAATAATCATTAACCTGCGTCATTTCAGAAATATTACTCGTTGAAAGCTTAAGCGACTCACCGTGTGAAGAAATCATCGTTACTTGTTCGTTGTTAATACTTTTAACTCGAGCAAACACCACTTCATCATTATATTCGCACTCACTGCCTGAAACTCTGACGTTTTCACAGGCAGACAGCAAAATTACGACCAGTACAGAGACTAAAATAACCGAGATTAATAAAAATTTATTGCTTATAAAGAACATCAGTAATTCTCTTTTATGAGTTTAAACCAATATTTCTAACATATACCCAAATGCCGTGAAGATGCAGTAAACAGTGCTCGACGTTTGGGTATATACTCCATCTACAAAGTATATCGACGATAACCGTTAATTGATACAATAATGCCACGCTTTTTAGCCTTTGCAAAAACTACAGAAGACCGATTTACGTCATTAATTATAAAACAGGTGTTACTTATGTCGATGTATCCACTAAATCAAATCACCAGGGCTTCGCTTTATACTGGTTGTTTAATATTAATCGGCTGCTTATGTCTGTCCGGCTGTATTCCTACTGTACAAACGATTTATCATGCACCAGCGGTTACAGGCCAGGTGATTGATCTGGAAACCCTCAAACCTGTTGAAGGTGCAATTGTTCAACATGGCATAGAACGTCAGTTCGACTTTTCGAATTTAGCAGAAATAAAACATAAGGATGCAGTAAAGACTGATAAGGCGGGAAACTATCAGCTACCAGCACTTTCTTCTGTGGAATTTACTCTACTGATGGCCGGGCATGCATTCAAATATTACCCACTCTCCATTAGCACCCGATACAATTCGGCACTAGTTTACGCAAGAGCCCCAATGAAAATGCTCTCGCACAACGAAACCATGGCGCCAACTGTATTGCTGGACCCCAGTCCCGAAATAGCCGCTAAAACAGCAGAAGGTGATTTTATTGAAGACAAAACATTGCGTGCCTATCTCTACCCCCATAGTACGTTAGGCACCTGTAATGCAACACTCGGCCTCAAAGCCATCAATTTACTCAACACTGCCAGGAAAATTTACTGGCGACATAAGGTAGATTCAAAATACTCTCAACAATTACTGGATGACACTTACTCTGGCTTATGGACCCTCTGGGAAGAATTTTACCGCAGTTGTGACTTAACCAGCCTCGATTTGACACACAAACGCATAATTTACCAGGTTTTTGATAGTGTGCAACAAGAAGTTAGTCTATTGAGTCAACCACCAGAAGCGTTTCAAAAAAAAGGTTCTTTAGTTTCAAGCCAGTTAATCAGACGACTCAACTCTTTGTTAAACAAATCATTTTTTCGAGTGGCACACTCCCAGAAAACTGCCACTCGCCAACCATTGAGTTGCAGTTTAAGATTGACTTTTCGGTCACGTTTTTCATTCTCACTAAACTTCTGACACCAGAATTCAACTCTACTTTTAGGTGAATAACACAACTTGCAGCCTAAATGACGGTGCCAGTAACAACCATGAACAAAAAGCGCGACTTTCTGCCGAGTTAAAACCAGATCCGGTTTAATCTTTTTTATACTACGATTTAACCGATAACGATACCCGGCATGGTACAGCGCTTTTCTAACCTTGATTTCAGGCCTGGTATTTTTACTTTTAATACCAGACATCATCGATGAGCGTCTGGTTCTGGATACAATATCTGTCATTTTAAAATTAATTACACTTTTTACTCGACAAGCGTTGAAGAAGACTACTTAATCGAGTAGTATTTAGCGCGCCTTCTGGGTCAAATCAGGTGCAAATTCTACTATTTGTGTTCCTGAAAGCAAAAATCTATAAAAAACCCGACATTATCTTCACAAAGGTTAAATAATGAACAACCAGTCTGCTTACGACTTACTCAATCAGCTTTTAGAGATATGGCCGGCTCCTCACATCGCACAATTTACCGGTTTGAGTATAGACAGGATAAAACGTTTTAAGAAGACTGAAAAGTCAGAAGTAGATAATCTTTTTCCTCATCAGGCTTACCAGAAACTACAACAACTATTACCAGCACCAGATACTAATAACGAATTTACCTTCATTGATTTATTTGCGGGTATTGGCGGCATTCGCAAAGGCTTCAGTGATGTAGGTGGGCGCTGCCTGCTTACCTGCGAGTGGGACGAATACGCAATGCGAACTTATAAAGCCAACTGGGGAAACTGCAATGAACATCAATATGTCAGTGATATCAAGTCGCTGACTCAGCCAGAAGGTTTTTCAGAGAGAAAATTGAAAACACATATCAGCAAAATGATTCCCGACCACGACGTATTACTCGCGGGTTTCCCCTGTCAGCCCTTTTCTCTGGCCGGGGTATCAAAGAAAAACTCTCTGGGAAGAAGTCATGGTTTTGACTGTGAAGATCAAGGCCAGTTATTCTTTGATATATTAAGAATACTGAAATATAAAAAGCCAAAATTCTTTGTACTGGAAAATGTGAAAAACCTGAAAAGTCATGACAAAGGCCGCACCTTTAAAGTGATTAAAGCCAAGCTGGTAGAAGCTGGTTACTGGATTGCTAATCTTGATGAAAATAAACCTGATCCCAAGGTCATTGACGGCGCTAATTTTGTCCCCCAACACAGAGAACGTATTGTGCTGGTGGGTTTTAGAAACGATATAGCCAGAGACTTGCGAGTCGAGCAAAACTTTGACCTTAAAAATATTAAGCGAATATTTCCTGAGAACAAGCCAGATTTGAAAGAAATTCTTGAGCAAAATTTTAAAGTTGATAAAAAATATACGCTGAGTCCAAAGCTCTGGGAATACTTATATAACTATGCAGCCAAACATAAAGCCAAAGGTAATGGTTTTGGTTATGGTATGGTAAAACGAAGTGCAAAACAAAATACTCGAACGCTCTCAGCGCGCTACCACAAAGATGGCTCAGAAATTCTTATTGATCAGGAAGGTCTAAAACGAGCGGAAGGTAGACCACGACGACTAACACCACAGGAGTGTGCTCGCCTGATGGGTTTTTATTCCAGAGGAGAAAATGAAATTAAAATTCCAGTGTCAGATACCAGAGCTTACCGACAGTTTGGTAATTCCGTCGTAGTACCGGTGTTTGCAGCAGTTGCCAGAATGCTTAAACCCTATATCGAAAAATCAAAAGCTGCTGAAGCACAAACCACACTAAAGGTTGCGGGACAAAGATAAAATGAATCCAGCAGCTGCTTTTCTGTCACCCGGCACTCCGGCATAATTGCCTGACTGGAAATCGACCATGTCTGACTTTGGATGTTTACACGACTATATTATTGGCGCATCCATCAAGCGCCTTAGTCTGGTTGAATGCGATAAACATCGTTCAAACCAGCACGAGTTGAACGGCACCCAGAAGATGAAAGCTTATCTGGGGAAAAAAGAAGAGTTTAATGCCAACTTTATTCGGCTGGATGACGCGGTTGAAAAAATACAGCAATCAGCTGGTAAGGTTACCTGGTACGATGCCAGGCAAAAACACCCTGTTCGTTCTGAATATCGTTTTTACTATCCTGATAATCCTGCAATTAAATACGCATCGGCTGGAGATTCACTAGCCATTATATTAAAAACGGACCGCCAGATTATACTGGTTTCTGCAGCACAGGGCTCTCAGTCAGAACTGGAGCTCTTTGAGTTACTGGGAGATCAAATCAGTTCCAATTTTAACGTGATTGATTTTTCACGTTCTGATGAATTTTTGAGTGCCAGCAAACGTTTCATTATCGAAGAGCTGGGAATAGAAATAAAAGCAGATTATGGTCAGAACTATCTGGATTTAATGACAGAAAGATTTGGTGCACTCACATTTCCAGAAACAAAACGATTTTCTCAACTAGCCAGAGAAATTGCTGGCGATCTAAACCATCACGCAACCGCAGATGAAGCCATTTTACATTGGTGGGACACAGAAGAGGCCATGTTCAAACAACTGGAAGCCGAATTAATTAACAACAAATTAAGTGATGGATTTGTTGATTCGGACGATTTTTTAAAGTTTTCCCAAACCATTCGTCAACGGAGAAATTCTCGTGCCGGTTTTGCTCTGGAAAATCATCTGGCCTATCTGTTCTCAAGCCTTAAAATTTCTTATGTTCGGGAAGCAAAAACAGAAAATAATAAGAAACCTGATTTTTTATTTCCCTCCACTGAAAGCTATCATGATTTAACGTTTCCAGAAAACAAACTGACGATGTTGGGCGTTAAAACAAGTTGTAAAGACCGATGGCGGCAAGTATTAACCGAAGCTGACAGAATTCAGCACAAACATCTTTTTACACTTCAGCCCAAAATATCCGAAAATCAGACCCGCGAAATGATCGATGCTAATTTACAACTGGTCGTCCCCAGAACGATACATTCGACTTACACGCCACAACAACAAACATGGCTATGGGATTTAAATGACTTCATTAAAAAAGTCAGTGAATCAGATAATTGCTAAAGCTCATAATCCCGCTCTACTTTTGAGATACGAGTTTTAAATGACTTGTACCACAATTTTCGCCCATTTTTCTGAGCGTCCAGATGCTCTGCATTGGCTTTCCAGTTTTTAATTGACGCTAAATCAGTCCAGTAAGAAACGTTTATCCCAAGCTTGTCTCTCGCTGATTCAGCCCCGAGAAAACCCGGTTGTTGCTCAGCCAGCTCCATCATTCGATTAGCCGTTTTTTCATAACCATTATCACCTTCACTACGAACAGAGGTGAAAATTACCGCGTAATAGGGTGGTGTGGGTGTGTTAGCAAAATAAGACATTTAAGATCCACGGTTTATAGGTAATCAACTCCAAGACATAAACTTGATTATACTAAGGAACTCTTCCGCTTTAAAGTGACAGGATCATACACAATTTTCTAAAACGAAGGCATTTTTTGAAATCGATAGCACAGAATTGTATCGACAAATCAGGTAACCTGTTTTAAAACCTGATAAGCTATGACCCCTGAACCAACGGATACGGACAAATAAAATGACCCAGACGAACATTGATAGTTCCATTTTGTTAGTCTCCTCAGAAACGGATAACACCACCAGAAACAATTGCCAATCGCGTTCTTATAAAAAATTGCAAAACTTATTATTAGTTGCAACAACTTTTATTTTTCTCTCCGGTTGTGGTGGTCATTCAGATGAAGCAAAAGACCCGCAAGCTGCAGCACAAGAAAATGGCTCAACAAATACTGATCCCGATCCAGACACCAACCCGGTAACCGATCCCGCGACTAACCCAGATGACAACAATCAGAATTCAACTCAGACACCCAAACGTCCCTGTACAATAATCATTAATCCGGGTGACTCTTTTACAGAAGCTTTTGGACTGCTATCAACCGACGAAACCTTATGTTTGAACGACGGTCTTTATCAGCAGGCGATGGATATCCCCAGTGGACTTCACGTTCAGGCAGTTAATGATGGAATGGCAGAAATTGATGGGATGAGTAGCCTGGGCGAAGAGTGGAGTGGTGGACTGGTACAATTAAAAGGAAGTAACTCAAGTGTTCGGGGATTAAGAGTCCATCATGCCCATAGAAATGCAGATGCATGCCTGTTAGCAGGCACCAATAATACCGCTCGCATAATGTCCTGTTCTCACGGTGGTAGTCACTGGAATAAAGTCCCAATGAAAACAACTGGCTCTGGCCACCTGGTTGAAGATTCCTGGTTTTATGGTGAAGGCCGATATACCGCCAGGTGTTTTCTGGGTGATAACATTACATTTAGAAGAAATGTCGCCAGATGGGATAAGACCGCAGCCGGTTTTCCAACGGAACCTAACGCAGCCTTTTCAATTTATAACTGTAGCGAAATGACCATTGAAAACAATATCAGTCTTGACTATGGCGTACCGGAAACTCGGATGCGCTTTGGTGGTGATTTTTACTCTCCCCAAAATGCCTCCGTTTACCCTACGGGAAATCAGGATAACCACTACCTGGGCAATATCGTCATTAATCACGCGCCAGACACTGACAATAATCGCGCATTCAGACTAGACGCTAGTACCGACACTTATGGCAACGTGGCCAGAGATTTTTACGTCAGAAACTCAGCTGCTTTTATACTGGGAAACAGCCGAATTCGTCAGATAGAAATAGGCGCTTGCACCCTGGTCAACGTCGCTAATAATGGCAGCGTACCGGGAAATAATGATATCCAGTGTAATAATGATGCAGATATCACGCACCGTTATGTTAGTCGAGTGAAAACGACAGATTTATTATTTCCCTGGACAAATGAAGCAATGATCAAAGAACACTTGTGTGCCAGCGGCGAACGCCAGAGTGACTGGTGCCTGACCAGTAAAACACTAACCGAATATGTTTTGGGTAATTAATTCTTGTTGTAGGCAACTAATAATAAAATACCAAATAAACTAAAGCGGCAAATTTATAAATAACCAGTCGTGGCTTGATGGTTAGTCGCTGATTTGCGATGATATTAAAAAGTCTGGGATGTCCCGTTCTTCCTGAGATAAAAGGCTATTAATATGACTTACGATGAATACAATAACTTTTGCAGCTCTCTATTGGCAACCTCATACATCGTACAGTGGGGCAACTGTCATGTCTGGAAGGTGGGAGGAAAAGTATTTGCCATTGGTGGCTGGGAAAAATCTGACAAGCCAGCATTCACTTTCAAAGCTTCAGATCATAACTTCAAGGTTTTAGGGGAGCAACCAAGATTCAGGCCAGCCCCTTATATGGCATCTCGTGGCATGAAATGGATACAGCAATACGATTCTCCTGCGAATACCGATGACGAACTCAAATACTACCTTAAAGAGTCTCACCGTATTGTTTCCTCAGGATTAACCAGGAAAAAACAGAAGGAGCTTGGTCTCAATCAGGATTAACGATTTTGAATCTACACCCTGCTATCACTGCATTACCTGCTCACTCAACCTGCTTCACCTGACTACCCGAAACCTCTGAAAATTTTGCACGTAATCAATCTAACCATTCAAAGATATCACCGATGCTCCACAGACTTCAAGATCTATCAAGTTGCAAGTACCTTGTCACTATTTTATCGACTAATTTAAATTCATATCTACTCTTTAGAGCATTCAATGTAGCTGACAGCACTTTGCTACCAATAATAGTCAGTTTCTTAAGCTTTGGTAAGCCAACTAATTTAATACCAGTCAGATTGCCATTTCTACTAACATTTAACTCTGTTAACCCTTGAAATTTTTCAACATCTACCGCCGATGTAATATTGGTTCCGCTCAAGTTCAAAACACTAAGCTTGCTATTGGTTGTCTCTGTAGTAATTCGATTAATAATAAGGTCATCAACACCATTATCACTTAAATTCAGGCTTTCCAATGATTTAAGTTCGGTGAAATTCATGACCAAAGGAAAGTCTTTATCAAGCAGATCTTCATTATTCAGAGCATTACTTAAATTAAGTGATTTTAGTGTATGCAAATTTGTTTTATTATTGAAATCAAGCTCGAAGAATATGTCGATTAGTTTATTGTTTGATAGGTTTAGTTCTTTAAGACCTGCGATATCTGCTAAGCCAATCCCATTTAATGAATTATTGCTTAAATCCAGACTTTTTATGCTCTTAATACCAGCAGTAGATAATAAGCCCTCTTCGACATATCTAGCCTGAGGAAAATTAATACCACTCAAATTAAGACTATCCAGAGCAATACCGCTAAAAAATTTAAATTTTTTCCCCAGTCCTGAAATTTTACTCAAATCCACATTCTTCAGATGACTTAAGTTTGATAAATCAAGAACACCAGCACGAGGAATTTTAAGCTTGATACCGCTTAGATTAAGCAGAGTTATTGTTTTAAAATTAGTTAGTTTTGCCATATGATTAAAATCAGCTAGTGAAATCGCAGCTTTTGAGTCAATATAGCACTCACTAACATTTAGAGTTATCAAGTTTTTTAATTGAGCAAAACCATACGAAGTAATTTCGTTACCTTTTATATTAAGACTTTCCAGGTTCTCAAGTTTACCTATATTAATTTCAGTAACAGCAGAACTATTCGTTAGTTTATAATTCAATTTACTCAGATTTAACTTTTTTAGTTTATTCAATGGCTTTAGAGGGATCGCTTCATCAGAGCCTGTTTTTAATAATATCTGATAGCCATTACCTGAAAGGTCAACTTCCGTTAAATTAATTAATTGCTCTATCCCTTCTGCACTTTTAATCCCCATATGAGGACAAGGCAAACTCGTTATGTTTTCAATAGCTTTAAATTTGGATTTTTCAACACAACGTTTAAAGTTTACATCAGTAAAAGCCTGCATATTGATTGGCGAATAGATTCCGACAATGCTTATTATGACGTTTGTATTAACCGAATTACCATCTTCGTCGGTAACTCTGTAAGAGTAAACAACCTGTTTCTTCTCATTATTCAACCCCTTATAATTCGCAGGGGTAATGGTAATCGAGTTGGCTTTGTTATTGACCAGAAAAATGCCATCTTCAGAACCTCTGGTTCGCATTAATAAAGAAATTTGCAGCTTTTCTCTGTCGGTTTCTTTGTCACTGGCATTTTTGAGTAAATCTCTCGGTTTTAATACACTTTGATTGTCTTTTCCTGAAAGACTGATAATCAAATCGCCAGTAACTGTTGGCGCTGTATTCGTAACTACTGGTGCTGTATTCGTTGCTTCAGGTATGGGTTTATCATTCTTTGAACCACCACAGGCAGTTAATACCAATAACAAACTCGCAGCGAACAGACAAGTCCTGAAGACTCTAAATATCATTGATTTTACCTTTCATTGAAATTAACTTTATGTCTTAAAAATTTTAAACAACACAGCTTGTTTAAAAATAAACCAATGATACCTTTTAAAAGTGTACTCGTTTTACAGGAAACTGTAAAATAGAGTAATAAAGCGTACAAATAAAAAACATTTATGTTTTTAATGTGGTCGAACCAATAAGAATTTCGTTGTGAACCTCCTGGTATCAAAAGACAAGAACCAACCAACCTTTATCTCAAAAATTAATAAAAATTAGTCTGGTAGCGATTTTGATGGCTCCAGCTCAGCCATTGGTAATAGTTGAATGACAACAGTGCCAGCAATAAAGTCATGTAGCGCTCTTCTTTTCTTATTAAGCAACATCGTAACAATTTCTATGAGGTGCCATCCCAGTAAAGAAAAACTCAAACCCAGAAATATGTTAATAACCCATTGCGAAACCTCGCCTTCAACAGGTACTTCAGGAATGAAGAGTATGGCGACTAATACGAGTAATATAGATAAAACTGGAACGCAATCTCTTAAAAGTGCTTGCTTAAAGTTGATATTCCCCTCAGTCTTTACGTCAACAACCTTAACATTCATTACCATTTTACCTACGGTTTGACCGTACAGGCCATGAAGGAGAATGGAATAAATTGAAAACTGCATGAAGTCTAAATATTCTGTTGCAGTTTGAAATAAGCCGCCGCCTTTTGTACCAATATATATCAGCAGACCAGAAAGAACACTCAAAATAATTCCATCAATAAATGACGCAACTAATCTGGGGCTAAATGTGGAGTATTTATCTTTTTCTAGCTGAGCCCTGGAACGTTCAATTTCTTCTGGGTCATTTATTTTTTCAACTATAAGGCGCTCAATTTCAACAGTTCTTTCAGGATAAGTTTCAATATTAATTGTGCTACGAGCTTCTTTTAATTCTTCTAACGTGTATTCTGAAAAATCTGTTTTCATTTATCTATATTCCTTAAACTATCAGCTACCATGTCTCAATTCAGACAAATTACGGTGACACCCACCCCTCAAAATATACCGAAATCATCCATTATAGACAACCCTCTCTACAAAAAACCCACATAAAAACAGGGAGTTTTGTCAACCAGACCAAAGGTTTTTGTGGCCTTTACATAACCCGTTAAAGCGACCTTCAACTAATACATAGTTGCCATTCATTTTTTGTGAGTCCATTAACAAAATCATCTTTTGAAAAATAGAGAGAATTGTTTTCAAACTCTATTTGACTAACACCTGTAATTAAAACAAGTTTTTTGTGATATTTGGCAGGATTGGAAATTTGATTAATAAGGGAAACGCTGTTCGGACGCACACTCCATCTATTACAACGCCATTTACCATTAACTGGACTATTGCTCTTAATTGCGTTCAGTGAAGAAACAACAAACTTATCTATCACAACCTGATAATCAATACCTTCAACCACGTAAGAAAGCGCTTTAAACCCGCATCATTCGCATGTTAGTTACACAACTGCTATGATTCTTCAGCACTTTAATAGCAAACATCTTTAACAATAAGCTATTAAGAAATTTTTATACCAACAGGTGAATAATTTGAATTGCTATTATGCCAGCTAATATTTTAATTCCATTACGCTGGTTACTACCAGTATTACTGGGAGTTTCTATCAACCACCTGTCTGCCAGAGAGGTAGTTGTACTAACTTCTTTCCCCGAAAGTGTTTATAACCATTTTAAAAAAGGCTTTGCGGAAAAACATCCGAATATTTCACTGGTTTTTATTCACAAAAAGACAGCAGCCAGCCTTAGTCATATTGAAAAT
>JADGFG010000049.1 GCA_016743995.1 Kangiellaceae bacterium
CGAACAGATCATTTATGTAGATGGGACAGAGCGAGCACGGTCATCACGTTTTGGCACACTGGATATTAATAACGACCCCTTACAGGTTGGTCAGGATTTAGACATTGCTTCGCGTTTTTTTGATGGATCCATTGATGAAGTCAGAATTTATGAAGAATTTCTGAACCATTCGCAAATTAATCAGATTATGAATGAAACCCGCCCCTGTAGCTCATCCGGTATTTGTAGTACCAGTTTTGTTGATGATTTCAATGCCGCATCCTATAGCAATAGCAATGGTAGTGCCCCCTGGGCAAGTGACTGGATTGAGCTGGGTGATGATACTTCACCTACCAATGGAGATATTCGCATTACCGGTGGTGAACTGAGAATTGATAATAGTCAGGGAAATTACCCGTCAATTGCCAGAGAGCTAGATTTATCCAGCTACATTTCAGCCTTCATTCAAATCTCAACCGATACCTCAAACAACCTGGAAGGAAACGACAGGATCACCTTTGAAGCATCAAGTAATGGTGGGCTCAGTTATACCGAGCTAGATACTATTCAAAACGATCAAAACAGTATTTTCAGTTATGATCTTACTCCCTATAGAGCAAGTAATACTCGGATTAGAATACGCGTAAACAACGGTTTTACCGGTAGTAGTGAATACATCTATTTTGACCGAATAGCCATTATCGGACAAAAAAACTGCGGACCGGATCATTTCAGAGTCGTTCATGATGGCAATGGCATTAATTGCTATCCGGAAAACATTACCATCAGGGTAGAAGACGCTGCCAATATTCTGGTTTCCGATTATCAGGGCACAATCAACATTAGCACAACAACCGGAAATGGAGACTGGGGAGCAGGTAGCGCAAACGGAACCCTGGTCAACTCTGGTAGTGATACCGGCGCAGCCAGCTACACTTTCGCATTAGCAGATTCAGGCTCTGCCACGCTGACTTTAAGTGACACCCACGCCGAAAGTTTGAATATTGCAGTCTCTGATGGTGCAACGGTAGACGAAAATACCGAAGGCGACCTGATCTTCAGACCTTTTGGCTTTCTAGCAACACCCAGTCCTGCAGGAACTCAGGTTGCCGGCCGACCATTTGATATATCATTAACCGCTGCAGGACAAATCCCGACCGATCCAGAGTGTGGTGTCATCGAAGAATATACAGGTGCTAAAACTGTTAATTTCTGGGGGCAATACACCTCGCCAACTAGCAGCAGCACAGCGATTAACGTTAATGGAAATGATATTGCAACATCTGAAGCAGCCTCTTCAGGGCAAAATATTACTTTTTCAAATGGCGTCGCTACCTTCCCGGTCAGATATGATGATGCAGGGGTAATCAACATTCATGCAAAAGACATCAGCGGTATTGGTGAGCCCTCTGGTACCGGGGATGAAATTATGCAAGGTGGAGTCAGCCCTTTTGTGGTACGGCCTTTTGCCTATGATATTCAGGTAGAAAATAACCCGAATGCCACTGGTGGAAACTCCCCGGCCTATAGAACGGCAGGGCAGACATTCAACATGACATTGCGTAGTGTTTTATGGGAGTCCTCTGACGATACAAACAATGACGGTGTTCCTGACGATTTCAGTCAACTGTCCAACAATGGTATTACTCCCAACATTTCATCTATCAGCCAGGTTATCAACCTGTCTCCCACAGCGCAGATTGTTACCAATTCGAACGGAATATTGACAGCAACCAATGCGACAACAACAAACTTTTCCGCTGCTGCCAGTCAGACTTTTCTACAAAGCTGGAGTGAAGTGGGTATATTACAAATTGATGCGCTAACCAGCAGTTTCATGAACGGCGGGCAAGATGTTCAGGGACAACGTCGCAATACCGGGCGCTTTATACCGGACAATTATCTGTTAACTATCACTGATATCATTCCGCAATGCGACAGCTTTACTTATGCAGGCTTTAACGATGGTACCGCAGCATTAAATAGAAATGGTCAGATGTTCAGCATTGCTGGCAATATTATTGCTCGCAACCTGAATAATGTTCGAACACAAAATTATGCTGCCGACTTTGTAAAACTCAGTAACACTAACCTGATTGCTCAGCCGTATAATGTCACTGCCAGTTCAAGCGCCAACGGGCAACTCAACTTTTCTCCCGCCCCCCTGAGCTTTACTGGCGGTGAAAGTCCATTTACTGCAGCTAATTCCGATTTTCAATTTGCAGCCATTGATTCTAACTTTAACTTACGCGTAGACCTGACAGCAACCGACTCCGATAGCGTCAGTAGTGGCCAGGTTAGCTCTAATAGTGTTGATACCCGACTCGGTCGTCTTCGCCTGATTGATGCCTATGGGCCCGAAACCAGCGCGCTGGAAGTACGCCTGATCAGCGAATTTTATGACGGTAGCCACTGGGTAACCAACCAGCCCGATATATGCACTCACTATATTCAAACTGATTTCAGCTTTGAAACAGGTAGCTACACAGATAACCTTTCTCCGGGAGAAACAGCAATATTCTCCCCCACCAGTATTCAAAGACTTGTCAATGGAGTCAGTACCATTTCAAATGGTGCCTGGTTTTCTGCACCCGGTGTCAATAACTATGGCAGCGTAAAAATCAATATCGACCTTTCATCACAAGACTGGCTTGGTTTTGACTGGAACGGTGATTCCGTTCTCGACCCAACCACTGGTACGCTCAATTTTGGCTATTATCGAGGAAGTGATCGCGTCATTTTCTGGCGAGAAAGAAGAAATTAGTCACAAAACAACGCTTTCATCACCAACTTTTATTACCTCAATCTTTTTTTACCCCCCTCATTCATTTTGCATTCAGCTAAAGAGCGCATAATCCTGATTAACACTAATCAATCCTGTAAAAATGCTCGATGAGGTCACCTGTTATGAAAAAACTACTATTACTCTCATTACTATTTCCCGTATTTACGGTTTCAGCATCTGACGACAAAAAGGAAGAAAGAAATTTTCAACAAAAAACAAAACTAACCCAGAGCAAAATAACCTCAGGTTACGCTAACTGGCACGTTGCAGAACGCGATGATGATGACGACGATGACGATGATGATGATAAACGTCGTTACTCACGCGCCTCTCACAGCAAAAATAGTAGCAATCTTTTTAAGTGCAGAAATGCTGAAGGTTATCTGTTACGAGGAAAATACAGCCGTGAACAACAGTATTTTATTCAGCTGGGTGGCGGGCAATGCTATCGAGGGCGCTCACATAAACGCCGGTACGGCGTATTAACACCCATTACTCAATATGATTTTGCTATCAGTAATGTTCGCCATGCCATCAAACGAATAAAAAGAGACTTCGGCTTACACAACGCTCATGTTGTTGAAACAGATGACATTAATGCCGGTTTCAAAACACTTAAATATACATTAGTTTTTAAAATACCCGGCAGAAAATACCGTGAGTTCAGAGTCGACCACCGTCGACACAATGGACGTATTCGTTCAATCAATGAAGTGTGAAAATACTTTTATTAAAAACGCCTCGCGACTGAAGTTTTCAAATTGACTCACTTCAGTCAGCGAGAGGTTTAGATTTCAAGCTACAAAAACGGGTAAAACTCACTAATCAGCAACAGTTTCTATAGAAAAAGATTTAAATCATTCTACGATAATTTTAATTTTTTCTGAAACAATCATCGGGCTGTGTGGAATGTGAAATTTGTCGCCTAATATTAACTGTAATGTATGGGTACCTTTATTCAAACTCAGCTGAGTCTCTGTCTGGCCACCACCAAAATGCTTCACATTGCTTCCCATCGGTATACCGGCAGCAGGAAGTGCTTTACTATCGATCAGTAAATGGTGATGTCCGGTTCCTGGCTTGTCAATTCCAGCAGGGGCAACTCCCATTCCGCTAAGGCCAAAACGAACAGTAAATGTCTGCGACACAGTTTCGCCATCTAAAGGAGAAATAATATAAGCCTTAACTTTTTCCGCAGACTTTTTCTGTACAACTAACTCTTTTGCCGAAACGTTAGCATTAAAAATAGCCAACGTAAGACACAGTGTTGATAAAACGGTTAGATTTCTCACAATATTTTCTCCAGTGAAAGTATTATTTAACACTTCACTATTGCTGGGGTTTCATATGTGGAAACAATATAACATCCTTAATGGTAGGCGAGTCTGTGAATAACATCACTAATCGGTCAATACCAATACCTTCACCAGCGGTTGGTGGTAATCCATATTCAAGCGCGTTGATATAATCATCATCAAAGTGCATCGCTTCATCATCACCGGCATCTTTCTCTTCAACCTGCTTTTTAAAACGCGCGGCCTGGTCTTCCGCATCATTTAACTCGGAAAATCCATTGGCAATCTCACGACCACCAACAAAAAATTCAAACCGATCGGTTACAAAAGTATTTTTGTCATTACGGCGAGCTAACGGAGAAACTTCCCAGGGGTATTCGGTTATAAAAGTCGGTTGAATCAGTTTTTCTTCAGCGGTCTCTTCAAATATTTCACAAATATATTTTCCTGCACCCCATATGCCTTCTACTTCCGGCTCTTTCACATGCACCTGTTTTGCATACGCTCGAATCTTATCGAAGTTCTCTTCTGGAGCATTAAACACTGCAGCATCAAACTCAGGGTTATATTTTAGTATGGCATCAACCATGGTTAAACGCTCAAAACTAACTCCAAAATCATAATTGATTTCTTCGAGAACATTACCTTCTGGATCTTTGACGGTATTAAGTACTCTGGTTGTTCCCAGAACCTCTTGCGCTACCGTACGTAACATATCTTCAGTCAGATTCATCAAATCATTAAAATCAGCATAAGCCTGATAAAACTCCAGCATGGTAAATTCTGGATTATGACGGGTTGATAAACCTTCATTTCTAAAATTTCTATTAATTTCAAAAACTCTGTCAAAACCACCAACAACCAGACGTTTCAAATAAAGTTCTGGTGCTATTCTCAGATACATATCGATATCCATAGCGTTATGATGAGTCACAAACGGACGTGCTACCGCGCCACCAGGAATAACCTGCAACATCGGCGTTTCAACTTCCATAAACTTTCTTTCAACCAGAAAACGACGAATACCTTCAACCACTTTACTTCGAGTTAAAAAGTTCTTGCGAGTTTCTTCATTGGTGATTAAATCGATGTAGCGTTGACGATATTTAATTTCCTGGTCTTTCAGTCCTGAATATTTTTCAGGTAAAGGACGTAAAGATTTAGTCAGTAAATGGTATTCTTCCATACTCACAAACAAATCACCCTTGCCAGATAATTTTAGCTGCCCTTTAACACCAATAATATCGCCAATATCCAGCCCACTCCAGCGCGCTTTCATATCCTTTTGAACATCTTTACTGGCATAAGCCTGAATTCGCCCGGTCATATCCTGAACCACAAAGAATGGACCTCGCTTAGCCATGACTCGCCCGGCAATACTGACAACCTGATTAAGATCTGCAAGCGACTCCTTATCTTTCTCACCAAATTCCTGCAGTAAATCCGCAGCATAATTTTCTGGTTTAAAATGATTAGGATGAGCGTTAGACTCACACTGCTTTCTAATATCGGCGAGCTTGGCACGACGCTCAGCAATAAGCCTGTTATCTTCGTTGATTGATTCTGGACTACTTTCTTGATTGCTCATAATTTGGTTACTTTAGGTTCGGTGATTTTAAATTTAGTGGTGTTAAATTCAGTCATTTTAAATTTAACTATTATTAATTTCCTGAGTCAATTATTGTAATTTAACCATTGACTCATTAACTTCCTGATTTTTTCCGCGACATTTCACTTAAAGCATTTCATTTAAAGTCTTTCTCTTAAAATATATCGCTAACAACAATTTCTATAAACCCGATTTTAAGCTTTCCTCAATAAAACCGTCGAGATCTCCATCCAGCACAGCTTGTGTGTTGGTTGACTCATAGCCCGTTCTTAAATCTTTAATTCGTGACTGGTCAAGTACATAAGATCGAATCTGGCTGCCCCAGCCAATATCAGATTTGGAATCTTCCATTTGCTGTTTATCTGCATTTTGCTTTTGTATTTCCAACTCATACAATTTCGCTTTTAACAGCTTCATTGCCTGATCTTTGTTCTTATGTTGCGACCGGTCATTCTGACATTGAACCACTGAATTGGTAGGCAAATGAGTAATTCGTACCGCAGAATCGGTTTTATTAACATGCTGTCCCCCCGCTCCACTGGCACGATAAGTATCAATTCTCAGATCAGCAGGGTTAATATCTATTTCAATATCATCTTTAATTTCCGGATAACAGAAAACACTGGCAAAACTGGTATGTCGACGACTTCCAGAGTCAAACGGAGACTTTCTTACCAGGCGGTGCACACCCGTTTCAGTTCTGGACCATCCGTACGCGTAATCACCCTGAACATGAATGGTCGCACTTTTAATACCTGCAACCTCGCCATCGGAACACTCTATCAATTCAGTTTTAAAGCCACGCTCTTCGCACCAGCGTAAGTACATTCTCAATAGCATATCCGCCCAGTCCTGAGCTTCAGTTCCTCCAGAACCAGACTGAATATCAATATAGGCATTTTCTGTATCCATTTCACCACTAAACATTCGGCGAAACTCTAATCTGGCCAGCTCTTTTTCCAGCTCGTTCAAATCAGAAACTAATTCTTCAACGGTATCAGCATCATCTTCATCAATAGCCATCTGCAGTAAGTCGTCCGCATCATCAAGGCCAGCATCTAATTTATCTATCGTATTGACGATTATTTCAAGTTCAGAGCGCTCTTTCCCCAGTGACTGGGCGCGTTCAGGCTCATTCCAGACTTCTGGAAGCTCTAACTCTCTTTCAACCTCGGTTAAACGCTCTTTTCGGGTATCATAGTCAAAGATACCCCCTGAGCGAAGCTTTTCGCGATTGAAGCTCTTTAATTTTTTCGCGTATTGAAGTGACTTCTATCATCGTGAATAATATACCTGTTCGCAGACATTAAAGCGCGTTATTCTACTAAAACTATGGCATTTAGCCCAGAGAAACCTTGCGACTATTATTAACAGGAATAAGAATGATGAAAGCCCGGCACTCAAAAGGTACTAACCAGTTCACATTACTCATACCAATAGCGCTGGTTTTAACGGCTTGTAGTAGCATTTCGCAACAAGAAGTAGAAAACCGCATTAATGCATGGAATGGCCAGCCCATAGACGATCTCATCAAATACTGGGGCCTGCCCAATAAGAAAAATCAGCTTGATGGTAAAAATTATGCGGAATGGGTTAATACGGAAAATAAACCTGGCAACACCTCGGTTTCTCTGGGAACTGGCCGACATGGCGGTCATGGCTCGGTTGGTCTCGGTTTTACGCTGTTTGATCTGGGCGGAAAAGAAGACCATTGTAGTCGCCTGGTAACTTACGCCGAGAATGGTACAGTTAGCAATATTCGCTGGCAGGGCACAAACGATTTCTGCTTTGACATCACACCTGACCGGGCAAAAATTGAAGAGAATAAACGTAAAATGGCGCTCCCCGCCAATAATGAACTACCTGAAAGCAAACGAGCTGACAAAAAACCGGTACCAGTAAACCTGGAGTCAAAATAGCTTCGACCTTAAAAGTCAGGCCTTAACAAACTTTTTAATTGAACAGCAGTTCAGGTCTGGCAATCAACTGATTGACAATAGCAACATTTGCTTCAGGAAATTGAAATTCATTAAGTCGCTTCAAAGGAACCCACTGAATAGCCTGCCCTTCCATTCCCTGTGGAGTTCCTGAAAATTGAGTCACCACAAAAAACTGAATTTTAACCCGTTTCTCAGGGTAGTCATATTCAACCTGTTGAAACGGTGTCAGGTTATTGGCCTGAATAGATAACTCTTCAGCTAACTCTCTTATCAGTGCTTGCTCTGCGGTTTCATCAGGTTCAATTTTTCCACCAGGAAACTCCCAATAACCACTTTTATGTTTGCCCGGGGGCCGCCTGGCAATCAATAGCTGCTCATTGTCATAAATAATCGCTGCAGCGACAGATATTACGGTCATTTTATTGATACCTGAAAAACCAGAACTTGTAAAAACCAGAACTTGTAAAAACCAGAACTTATAAAAAATGAAACTCATAAAAAAAGAGGCCAGGTTATTATCCGGGCCTCTTCTCATTCACTATTACTTCAATTTAACCATTACTTCGATAAACTGTCGCTTATTTAAGTCTTCCATGACAATGTTTAAACTTTTTGCCCGAACCACAAGGACAAGTTTCGTTTCGTCCAACCTTTTGTCCTTCTCTGACAAACGGCGTATGTGCTTCCTCAGCGGTTTCACTTTCAGGCATTGCAGAACCCTGATCATGTTGATAAGTGACTCCACGAGCGGCTGCTTCTCTACGTCGCTGCTCATCAACCGCATCAACATCTTCTTCATCTTTAACTTGAACTTTGGATAAAATAGTAATCACTTCCAGTTTAATATTTTCAAGCATTTCCGCAAAAAGCTCAAAAGCTTCACGTTTATATTCCTGTTTGGGGTTCTTTTGAGCATAACTACGCAATCCAATGCTTTGACGTAAATAATCCATTGCAGCCAGATGCTCTTTCCAGTGACTATCCAGATTTTGTAACATAACAGATTTTTCAAAGTGTCGAATGACATCATCACCGACTTTTACTGCTTTGGTTTCATACTCTGCAGACAAAGCTTCAAAAATCTTAGTTCTTAAGTTTTCTTCATGTAAATTATCATCTTCATCAAGCCATTTTTTAACCGGTATATCGAGCATAAAATCACTTTTAAGACGCTCTTCCAACCCAGAAACATTCCACATATCCTCAATACTCTGAGGAGGAATATATTGAGCAAAAACATTGTTCACAACATCGTAGCGCAGAGATTGAATGGTATCAGATACATCTTCTGTCGACATGAGTTCAGCGCGCTGTTCATAAATTACTTTTCGTTGATCATTGGCAACATCATCATATTCCAGCAAGCTTTTACGAATATCAAAGTTACGCCCTTCAACCTTACGCTGCGCATTTTCAATCGCTCGAGAAACCCATTTATGCTCTATGGCTTCACCTTCTTCCCAACCCAGCTTTTGCATCATGGAAGCCATCCGGTCTGAAGCAAAAATTCGCATCAAATCATCTTCGAGTGATAAATAGAAACGACTTAACCCATCATCTCCCTGACGACCAGAACGTCCGCGTAACTGATTATCAATACGACGAGATTCATGCCTTTCAGTACCAATGATGGCTAATCCACCCGCATCAAGAACCGCCTTGTGTCGCACTTCCCACTTTTGAGTCAATTCAGCTATTTTTTCATCATCAGCTTTTTTCAATGCATCGATTTCTACCTGCAAACTTCCACCGAGCACAATATCCGTACCACGACCCGCCATATTGGTCGCAATAGTAACAGCACCGGCACTACCAGCCTGAGCAATAATCTCTGCTTCTTTGGCATGAAATTTTGCATTCAATACCTGATGTTTAATTTTTTTCTGGCGTAAAACCTGAGCCAGAATTTCAGATGACTCAACGGAAGTCGTTCCCACTAATACGGGCTGTCCTTTTTCCTGACATTCAATAATATCGTCAACAATCGCCAGGTATTTTTCTTTTTTTGTTAAAAATATCAAGTCACCCAGATCTTTTCGCAACATGGGCTTATTAGTCGGTATTACGATAACTTCCAGGTTATATATCTGATTCAATTCAAAAGCTTCAGTATCGGCAGTACCAGTCATACCTGAAAGCTTGTCATAAAGACGAAATAAGTTCTGGAAGGTTATTGAGGCTAATGTCTGATTTTCATTTTGGATATTAACACTTTCTTTTGCTTCAATCGCCTGATGAAGACCTTCTGACCAACGTCGACCAGGCATGGTACGCCCGGTATGTTCATCAACAATGACAACCTCGCCGTCACTAACGATATAATCAACATCTTTCTTAAATAATACGTGTGCCCGTAATGCGGCATTAACATGGTGGATTAACGATATAGAACTGGCACTATAAAGCGATTGTCCTTCGTTTAACAATCCCGCCCCAATTAATAATTTTTCGACATTTTCCTGACCAAGTTCACTTAAATGAACCTGTTTCGACTTTTCATCGACCGAATAGTCTCCACTTTGTTGATCTTCTTCATCGGTGAGTTGAGTTAACCCCGGAATTAATTTATCTATCTGCCGATAAGTTTCAGAGCTATCTTCAACGGCCCCTGAAATAATTAATGGCGTTCTTGCTTCATCAATTAATATAGAGTCAACTTCATCAATAATGGCGTAATGCAGGTCACCCTGAACTTTTTCTTCACTGGAAAAAGCCATATTATCTCTAAGATAATCAAAACCGTACTCGTTATTGGTGCCGAAAGTAATATCACAGGCGTAAGCTGCTCGCTTGGTTTCAGTGTCCTGACCAGAAAGAATAACACCAACAGTCAATCCCAAAGCTTCATATAAAGGCCCCATCCAGTCAGAATCTCGCTGTGCAAGATAGTCATTAACCGTAATAATATGGACCCCTTTACCAGAAAGTGCATTTAAATAGGCAGAAAGGGTCGCAACAAGCGTTTTCCCCTCCCCGGTTCGCATTTCTGCTATTTTGCCTTCATTGAGCACCATGCCGCCAATCATCTGAACATCGAAATGACGCATGTTCAGTACTCTTTTACCCGCTTCTCGGACAACAGCAAAAGCTTCTTCCAGCAGACTATCTAGTGTTTCACCTTCTGCCAGTCTTGCTCTGAACTTAACAGTAGATTCAGCCAGTCCTTCATCAGACAGACTCGAAATCTTTTCTTCAAGCGCATTAATTCGCTCTACGCGTTTAAAGAACTTTTTAACAACACGATCATTTCTACTACCAAATACTTTAGTTAGGATATTCCCAAACATGGACTGTCTATTCCTGATTTTTTATTAATTTAATAAAGGTTTTCACCAATAGAATATAATAAGTGACCTTTCTAAGCAGGCCCGCGAAGACCTGATCTACCAATACAATATACTGATTTCCGAAATGCACACCGAATTTAAAATAATATATAGAAATCGTAAAAATATACTGAAACCGCGAAATTGTACCCCTTTAATCGACATAACTCTACCGCTAATATGTCAGTTAAGTTTGATAATAATGGGTATTAAAACCAAAATAACAAACAAATCACACCATTTAGCTCTATCAGGATAAATTTTAAACAGCAACAAATGACCTCCGGTTATTTATCGAAACCGCTTTAACTTTATCATTTCACCTGAAATATAAGTTAACGCACAGGTCTCTTTCAATTCCTGTTACCAATTTCAGTTTCTAATGTCACTGACAATTTTGATATACTGGATAATAATGACTAACAAGATTAACTAACTTATTGAATTATGTGGAAAAAATACTTTCCAGCGCTTTCTGATAATCAACTGACTTATCTGGACTCAGCTTCTACCTGCCAGGCACCAGCAACAGTCATCCACGCTATAAGCGATTACCTGCAAGCAGGTCATGCCAGTCCTGACCGAGGCATGCATGCTTTAAGTGAAAATGCTGATGCCATCTATCAACGTACAAAACGCAAACTGGCTAACTGGTTTAACTGCCAGGATCAACAACTTGTTTATACCAGGGGGACAACAGAATCCATCAATATCGTGGCAAATAGCTTAAGAGACATCATTAAACCTGAACAGTCCATTCTGGTTACACAAATGGAACACCATTCTAATTTATTACCCTGGCAGCGTTTGTGTCAACAAACAGGCGCGCGTCTCAATTTATTAAAAATTACCTCAGATAAAGAACTGAATATTAGTCACCTGGAACAACTTCTGTCCGACAATTGCGCACTAGTGGCATTGACACATTGCTCCAACGTACTGGGTACCCTTAACCCGGTAAAGCAAATTATCAGCACAGCCCGTCATTACAATGTCGCAACTATGATTGATGGTACACAAGCGGTTGCACACCTTAAACCTGATCTGAAACAGCTGGACTGTGATTATTATGCCTTTTCAGGACATAAGGTTTACGCTCCTGGTGGTACGGGCATTTTATACTGTAAACGCCCCCAGTCTATTTCACCGCTTTTGCTAGGTGGTGGGATTGTCAACCGAGTCACCGACAATCACTTTCAACTCACCAGCGATATTTCTCGACTTGAAGCCGGAAGTCATGACATGTGCGGAATTGTGGCTCTTGAATCGGCATTTAATTTTATCGACATGCTTGGTATTGATAATATATCTGCACACGAATCAAAACTGATGAAACAACTAAAAACAGAAATTAATCAAAGAGACTATACGGTAATTTCTCACCCAGAAAGTCAGAGTATTTTATCGCTGGTGAGTAAACAGTTCCATTCTCATGATATTGCGTCTGTACTTGCGTCGAACAACATCGCGACAAGAGCCGGACACGCTTGCGCTCAGCCCTGTTTATCAGCATTGGGATATAAACACTGCGTGAGAGTTTCGGTAGGACTTTACAATACAGAAGAAGATAATATGAACTTTTTAAACGCGCTAGATAAAGTCAAATACCACCTTTGCTAAAATTAATGTTGAAAACGCGACTTTCATTGAGAAATAAAGAGGTTAATTAACCTGATGGCGAACCTGGTACTATATTAATTGTAAATTATTCACGTCCAGATTTTTCTCAATCGATAAAATCTGCTTATAAACACAAAGTTCATAAAGAGCTTCCGACTCAGAGTTAAACGGCCCACAATACTCTCCGCCCCGCGCTTTATAAAAATAATCACTTCCGTTAGCAACAATGCGATGGCTACCGGGAAACCTGACACTGACAGGATCATTTTTTCTATAGATTATACGACTCATTAGTTTCGTCCTTTATTATCCCAAAACTTTACTATTCCAAAACACAGACTAATGATACCCGGATAATACAAGGTTGAGGAGAAGAGAACTCTCAATTTAGTGTGAGAGATCTCTTACATTGCTGTAGCTATTTTCTCAAGCGACCTCAAACCTTTATTTTGAATCACTTGAAGAAACAAGAATACGAATCTTAATCATTATAGAGCAAGCTCAGCATCTATTTTATCAACAAACGCTTCCAGAGGCTGCGCCCCTAAAATCAATCGGCCGTTCACAAAAAAAGCAGGCGTTGAAGAAACGCCCAGTTCCATGGCTTCTTGCATTTCCTGTTTTACTCGATCAGCCATTTGATTACTTTTTAAACAGGCAGAAAACTTTTTCATGTTCAGCCCCATTTTTTTGGCATAATCTTTTATTACACCTTGCTTCAGGTTTTTCGTTGAAACAAATAGAAAATCATGCATTTTCCAGAAATACTTAACATCTTGTTCATTAGCACATAAGCTGGCTTCAGCTGCTTTCTGGGCGTTAGGGTGAAAACCTAAAGGAAACTGCTTATACGCAAATTTTATTTTTTTTCCATATTTCTTTCGCAGTTGCTGAACAACCTCGGCGGCCTTACTGCAATACGGACACTCAAAATCAGAATATTCAATAATGGTTACTTTGGCATTTTTTCCACCAAAATAAGGAGCGCTTCCAATAGACACCTTATAAAAGGGCTCTTCTGGTTCTTTCAGGTTTATCTTTATCTTATGTTTAACTATCTGATTGTCGAACCAGACATCCACCTTTTCAGCAACAGCCAGATCAATCAAATAATCACTGACTCGTTTTTTTAAATTCTTATTCACATTCTTTTCTGGAATTTTTCTTGATTTAATAAATTCCTGAATTTGTTTTTCGCTTATATCAGGTATAGGAGCAACATAAGAGGTAATATAATCAATATCCTCCATTCCTTTACTTCTAGGATCAAGAGCGACCAGTTTTGTAATCAGTATCTTTCGAAGATTTCCCATTTTTAGCTCATAAAGCTTCTTTTCTGCCTCGTAAAACTCTTTCTCACTCCCTTTTGTAATATCTGATAAAACGATTTTATCTTCCTTTATTTCGGCAACAACCAGAGAGCTATCTCCTGCATTCACGAGACAAAAACCACTTAAAGTTATTATTGCAGTTATAAAAATAACAACTTTTCTTTTTATTGTAAGCATCAGATATCTCCAGAAGCTTTAATTTATCCAGTAATAAGGAAGCCAATAATAAAGACAAATAATTTTTAATTCAATTTTAATCACTATTATCAACAGGCAATCAAAAGCAGGTCACAAAACAAACTAGCTATAATAAAATCTGCTATCCATCAGATATTGAATAATTTTCCTCTAACCATCACCCGATACTCTCCCGGCGTTAACTTGTTTTTCAACTTAAATTGACGAGAAAAATAGGCACTATCTTTAAAACCAACACGATCAGCAATATCCTGATGACTCAAATTGGTTTCTCTCAATAACTCTCTTGCCATCTGCATTTTCAGCTCAATACCATATTCCAGCGCCGATTTACCAACCGCAACCTTAAAACGACGAGAAAAATTTCGTACACTCATATTGGCCATATCAGCCAACGCTTTTAAATTAAAGCTTTGTGATGAATGAGACTGCATCCACTGCTGGACTTCTATAATTCCTTCATCAGGGTGACGAGCAGCTCCGGTACTGTACCAGGGTTTATCATAAGTTCTGTTTATTTCATGACTGAAATGTTGCTCTATTACCTGACTCACCTCTTTTCCATACTGATTTTCAATAAAATAAAGTGTTAAATCTACCAGAGCGTTGATGCTTCCACAGCAAAATAACTGTCCAGCCTGGGTAATGAAGTGGTGCTTTTGTATACTGACCTCAGGATACTTTTTCTCAAACTCATCAAAGTAATACCAGTGAGTCGTTGCTACTTTACCATCAAGCAAACCTGCTTTAGCTAACAAACAAACCGCTGTGCCAGTGGCGCATATCTGTACTCCCGCTTCATATTGGTTAATCAACCACTGAATTAATTGCGGCGATCTTTCAACAATGACGTCAGGAGTTCCCCAGATAGGAGGCAAAAAAATAGTATGTGGCGTGGGGGTATTAGTCAGGTCAAACTTTGGTAATACGCTTAAACCCTGAGCAAATTCAATTGATTCTCCTGCCAGGGACTTCGCAGAAACCACATGGCATTGCCACCTGGAACGTGACCGATGTTTAATTCTCGCCACCGAATTTGCAGCAGAGATCATTTCCATAGGAAGGCTAATGCTCGTTAACAAAGCTCGCGGATAACAAATAAATATTGATGGATTCATGGCTACTTTATACCAATTGTTGGCCCAATTATCCTACGCTAAACCTGATAATGTCAATAAACTAGTCGCCATATGTTAATAGATATTAAAGTTATCAGGTGTACAGTATGAGTAAATTACCGGTAATCGTCGGATTTGGCGGCATTAACGCCGCAGGAAGAAGTTCTTTTCATCATAGCTACCGTAGAATGGTTCACGAAGCTTTAAAAGAAGAAGATTTAGCCCCTATGTTTGAAGGGCTGGCTAACATTATGGGTATGGATACTGATAATAACCGTCAGGAAATGCTGGAACATACACTGATTCGAAAAATTGAAGAACAGACCATTGACTTAAAAAATGTCACTATCGGCTGTAAAACCACTTTAAAATCAGACAAAACGCCGATTCAATTTCAGACTAAAAAACGTCAGCTTCCTGATGAGTTACCCGATAACTGGACAGTCGAAGCCATTGATAAAACAACAGTACAAGTCACCGTAACCGGTGAAATGGACGTTCTCACTAAAGATAGCTATAAAACGGCAGTCACCAGCGCAGCTCAGTTACCCTCAGGTTTTGATGCATCGAAACTTTATACCTCTCGCAACCAGCCCAAAGGATTACAACTTACTGTTTTTGGCGCAACTGATGCGATAAAATCGGTCGGCATAGACTGGGACACAATAATGGCTAATATAGAGCCAGATCAAGTGTCTGTTTATGCCGGATCGGCACTGGGGCAGCTGGATGACTTTGGCGGACGAGGACTAAGTCAGTCAATGATCAAAGGTGGCAGAGTGACTTCGAAGCAAATGCCTCTGATGCTTTCTCAAATGCCTGCTGATTTTATTAACAGTTATATGATCAATAGTGTTGGCGCGACCGGCACAAACCTGGGAGCCTGCGCGACTTTTTTATATAATTTACGGCAGGGTATTGGCGATATACAGTCAGGCCATTCCAGAGTCGTTATTGTCGGCGGCGCAGAAGCACCAATTGAGCCCGAAATTATTGAAGGTTTTAAAGCAATGGGCGCGCTGGCTGAAGATGCCCAGATTGCAGCGCTCGATGAAAGCGAAACCGCAGATAACCGCAGAGCGTGTCGCCCATTTGCCGAAAATGCGGGATTCACGCTGGCAGAAGCCTCTCAGTTTTTTGTTTTAATGGATGATGAATTAGCATTAGAGCTGGGCGCTACTATTTATGGCGCGGTTCCTGAAGTTTTTGTTAATGCAGACGCCAATAAAAAATCAATTTCCTCACCAGGAATCGGTAATTACATTACCGTTGCAAAAGCCATGGCGCTGGCAAAAAATATCCTGGGAGAAGAAGGTCTGAAACACACTTTTGCTCAGGCTCATGGTACTGGTACTCCACAAAACCGAGTCACCGAATCTCACATTCTTAACGAGGTCGCAAAAACCTTTAATATTACTAATTGGCCTGTATCAGCAATAAAATCCTATGTAGGACATTCATTAGGTCCCGCTGGTGGCGATCAATTGACAGCAACGCTGGGTGTCTGGGAGTACGGTTATATTCCTTCCATTAATACCATCGATAAAATCGCTGATGACGTTTATCATTCAAACCTCGACTTTTGCCTGGAGCATAAAGCGGTTGGTCATAAAGGCACTGAAATGAAAGCCGCAATACTTAACTCAAAAGGATTTGGTGGCAATAATGCAACTGGCTTAATATTGTCCCCTGAAACAACAATGGAAATGCTTGAAAGAAAACACGGTACAGACATGACTGCCAGTCACAAAGAAAAGAATGCTGCGGTTAAATTAAATGCAAAAGCTTATGACCAGTCAGCAATTAGTGGCAACTATGAATTAATCTATCGATTTGGAACTGAGGTCATGGACGGTGAAGATTTAAAAATATCTGAAGATGGCATTGAACTTGAAAAGTTTAAAAATAAATTAAAATTGAATAAAAAGAATCCTTATTCTGATTATTGTTCATAATATTAGAGCTCATGACATTAGAGTTCATGACATTAAAATTCATAACATTAGATAATTCCAGGAATTTCTGTTCACAAAGGTATGGGAGTTTCTGAATGCAAGGATAAGTAAAAAAAATTGAAGGCGATATAGTTAAGATATTATTTAACAATCGCCTTCATTTCTCAACCCTGTAGAGAAGTTTGATTTAATGTCAGGAGAATCAAAAGCAAAAAATAAAAATTTGCTTTTGATGTCAGTACCCAAACTCCCTGGAAATGCTGGATCCAGCATTTCCAGGGAGTTTGGGTACCAATCACTAAAAACTATAGTCGTAAAGTATGAACAAGATATTTAATAAAAGTAACAAAATGTCTCAGCTTTATTCTTTACTCGTAAAAAATATCAGCTCTTTTTTTCACTACTACTCTATCCCTCCTGCTTTTAAACACAAATTAAATTGCAAATTCATCCTGCACAACGCAAAATATAACAAGTAGCAAACCAGATAGATAACTCATTCTTAATAGCTGGTTCACTTTAACCAGAATATTTGAGTCAGAAGGCTAAAATGTCACTCAATCAGTTATATCAGGATAAAATAAAACAACATAGTCAATCTCCAGTGGGTTCAAATCTCGACTTTTTACCGACCCATAAAGCGGAAGGTTATAACGCTTCCTGTGGTGATGAACTCGAAATCTACCTGCAATTAAATAACCATCAGCTGATAAAAAATATCGCTTTTAAATCCGACGCCTGTGCTATTTGCACTGCATCCGCTTCATTACTATGCGAATATGGTATAAATAAATCAACGACCCGACTAAAACAGGATAGTTCCGATCTGACAGCCACACTAAAATCAGGAAAACCCTTAACACTGAAATCAATGGAATGTCTGACCGCCGTTTCACAATATCCCAGTCGAATTAATTGCGCACTTCTTCCCTGGGAAACACTATTATTGGCGTTCAACAACCCCGACAGTCTTTCTGATGTTAATCAATAACGGGAATTGAGACTCTTATAAATGCCAGATATTATCGAAGCGCTAAAATCTTATAATCATGATAGTGACTATGTGCTCGCTACCATTATCAGCACCCAGGGCTCTACGTATCGTAAACCTGGCGCAATGATGCTAATCAATGAATCGCTAAGCTATTGGGGGTTACTCAGCGGAGGTTGCCTTGAAGCTGATATTCAGCAACACTGCCAGTCCGTTTTCACCAAGAAGGCTGACCAGGTCATTCATTTCGATTTACGAGGCGAAAATGACCTGACCTGGGGACTGGGGCTGGGTTGCGAAGGCGCATTAACAATATTACTGAAATATCTTCCTGCAGACAAAAATCAACTGGATTTCTTTAAAATATTAACCCGAACTGCCAAAGGTCAGGACCATATTCTGGCCATTAAGCAATCAGATTACGCCTTTAGCTATCTGCCTGTTGATAAATATCAGACTCATTTCAACTGGCTGGGTGAACAACAAAAAATACCAGAAACACTGGATAAAAACTCATCTTCTACGACTCTTTTTATCAAAATGTCATCTCCAACCAGCCTGCTAATTTGCGGTGGCTCGCCAGATGTTTCTCCGGTGACAAATATTGCCCGTCAATCAGGCTGGGTAACAACAGTCATCGACCACAGGAAAGAATACGCACAACAGGCTTCATTTCCTTCTGCCAATAAAGTCTCTCTGGTAAAAAGAAGCCAGTGGTGGGATTATGAACTGACCGGTTTTGACGCAGTCGTAATAATGAGTCATCAATATGAACGCGACAAAGATTACCTGTCCCGTTTGTTGCTCGAAAAAATACCCTATATTGGCCTGTTAGGACCTGTCGCCCGCAGAGACAAACTATTACAGGCGTGTAATACAGACTATTCACAACATGAAGGTCGGTTATTTGCACCCGTAGGTCTGAATATCGGGGCAGATACGCCAGAAACTATCGCACTGGCAATAATCGCTGAAATTCAGGCTGTCAAAGCTCATAAAATCCCCTACAACAATCACTCGGTTAAACCTCATTGATGAACAATCTGGCAACAATTATTCTTGCAGCAGGAAACTCTTCACGTCTGGGACAATCGAAACAGCTACTCAAGAAAAATAATGAGTCACTGTTAATCAGAACAATCAGATTAGCCATGCAGAATACTCCACAGGTTTTTTGCATTTTAGGAAATGAAGCTTCCTCTCTTTCAACAATCATCGAATCAGAAGTTGTAAAAAAACAACCTTTAACAATAGTGGAAAATAAAAACTGGAAAACAGGAATGGGAAGCTCAATTGCCTGCGGTATTAAAGCGCTACCTCCCAAAACCAATGGTGTACTCATCATGCTATGTGACCAGTGGGTAATAACCAATAACGACATAAAACAGTTAATCAACCAGCATTTACAGTTCCCAGATAAAATTATTGCAAGCCACTATTTCGAACCCAGACTAAATCAGCAGGTTCACGGCGCCCCGGCAATATTTCCTCAATGTTACTTCTCTGAACTGTCAACTTTGCAAAATACCGGAGCAAGAAATATAATTAAGAATAATCTGGCCAATGTTGTTTCTGTTGATTTAAAGAATGCAGCATTTGACTGTGACCTCCCTGAAGACCTGGTACAGTTTTATAACAATCAGATTAACCCTGAAGCATCGTGATACATCAACGTAAAATGGCATAAAATAAATGATTACTTTGACAATTAATGGAAAAAAAAGAGAGCTCAATATCGAGCCAGACATGCCATTACTATGGGCTCTGAGAGATGTTGTTAACCTCACAGGAAGCAAATACGGTTGCGGCAAAGGGTTATGCGGAGCCTGTACGGTGCATATTGATGGTCAACCGGTACGTTCTTGTGTCACCCCGGTGTCTTCAGTGACAAATTATGCAATCACCACAATTGAAGGTTTATCAGAAAATGGAGACCATCCGGTGCAACAAGCCTGGAAAGAACTCAATGTTCCTCAATGTGGTTATTGTCAGTCAGGTCAGATAATGTCAGCTTCAGCACTACTCAGTAACAATACAGCACCAACTGATGAAGATATCGATATGGCTATGTCGGGCAATATCTGCCGATGTGGCACTTACCCCAGAATAAAAGCAGCGATCCATCAGGCTGCTCAACTGGCAAAAGAGATTAAGTAAAACAGCTGACAATCATTCATCAACTTATTAGTTAATTAGCTATATACCCAGACACTCTGGAAATGCAGGGATTTGAGTATGTCTGAGATTTGAATATGTCTGAGATTTAAATATGTCTGAGATTTGAGTATATAAAAGAAGTACCTAATCTATTTCGGTACCATAGCAAACTCAACTTTATGCTTAAAATAGATTGATACTTAAAATAGATTGATACTTAAAATAGATTGATACTTTGACTGGCAAAACCAGTAATAAGTACTATCCGCTGCGCCATCAATAACAACGCCACCAATAACAGCACCACTAATAACAGAGTCGTCAAGCACAACCAATGAACAACCTTTCTCTATTTATCTCCGCAGCCGTCATCTGGGGCTCAACCTGGTTAATGATTACTTTTCAACTGGGAGAAGTCGCCCCACTTGTTTCAGTTATCTACCGTTTTTTGATTGCCAGCCTGATTTTGTTCATTTTTTGCCTGATAACCCAGAGAAAGTTTAACTTTAGCTACCTCGATCACCTGTTCATTCTGCTACAGGGATTATTGCTCTTTGGTTTCAATTACTGGTTAACTTACCTCGCGATTACCAAGATCAACAGCGCACTCGCTGCAATTCTAAGCACCAGTATTGTTTATTTTAATGTCATATTTGCCAGATTTTTTTTAAAAGACAAAATACGAACAGAAGTTATCGCTGGCGCCAGTATAGGAATTATTGGTGTTATTTTAATATTTTTACCTGAACTAAAATTCACTGACAATCAAACCGAAACCTGGGATGGAATATGGCTTTTAATTTTCGGCAGTATTTTTGCCTCACTGGGAAATATTGTTTCCGCAAAAACCCAGAGAAGAAAAATTCCAGTTGTTCAGGCTAATGCACTTGGAATGAGCTACGCGGCTATTTTATTAGCCATTATTGCAACAATTGACGGTGCCAGCTTTAATTTTGAGTTCACTTTCAGCTATATTGCCTCTCTCTTTTATCTGGCTTTATTCGGTTCAGTACTGGCATTTGGTGCTTTCCTGACTTTAATCGGGAAAATAGGCCCCGACAAAGCCGGTTATGTCACTCTTGTTTACCCGGTTATAGCAATGTTTCTTTCAACATTTTTTGAGCACTTTAACTGGACAACGGAAACAGGCATTGGCCTTATTGCAATTCTGGCGGGTAATTATATTGCCATGGGTAAATATCGAAATACTGGCATCTATAAAAGCTGGAAAAAAAGACGTCAGGCAACGCCTGAAAATGGCCCATAATTCAGATCATAATATGGCCGCATTTATTCAGCTAATTCAACCAGTTAATTTTGTTGAAACGGTTTGATAATGAATAACATATAACCACAAGCTATTTGGTAATCGTCGCAAACTTAGGTAGTCTCTGTTGATACTATTTAGACGGCTAAACATCCGGGCTGAAAGCTGCTGCTTTCAACAAGAAGCAATTAGGAAGTAACAGGAAGCAACAAAAAGTTCTGACTTCCAACCAACCTTCACAATGTCCTGATGTTTATAAAAGCTAATATAAACATACATCGCAGTTATATCAGATAAGAAAGCAATGGCTCAATTTATTACAGGTATTATAATGTCGATTACCACAACGATTATTCGTCTTGTGGTCATAGGCTAATGCGATAAAGCAAATTTTCCCAGAAGCCCGTGACTCTCAACAGATTCACGGGCTTTTTCGTTAAAGAGATAAAATATGCAAGTATTAAAATTTGGTGGTTCCTCTCTGGCAAACGCAATCTGCTTTAAACAGGTCGCGGAAATTGTTCATTCCTATAGCCAGAAAACCCCTGTGGCAATTGTTCTTTCAGCGCCGCAAGGTATCACTAATGACCTGGTTGCATTAATTGAAAAACTCTCGAACAAGCAGGATCCGCAATCACTGCTGGATAACATTGAAAAAAAGCTGACGAGCCTGTTGATTGATAGCTTTATTACCACGCCATCAATGCCTAAAGAACCAATAGAGATCAGTTATAAATCTCTGGTATCTCGCCTGAACCAGCTCATTCAGGGTGCAAAACTTTTAGAGCATTGTCCCGACTCTACCCAGGCGCAAATTCTGGGAACTGGAGAAAAATTCAGTATTCTTTTACTATCGGGTTACCTGGAAGCGTCAGGTGAAAAAAGCTCAATCATTGATCCTGAAAAATTTCTGACAACTAATGACCGTACAGCCGAACCGGTAGCCGATATAGAACTTTCAAAATCCAGGTTTTCCACACACTACGCTCAACTCAACCGGATATCATTGATGCCTGGTTTTTTTGGTGTTAAGCAAAATGGTGAAACCACCACGCTGGGTCGCAATGGTTCAGATTATTCAGCCGCCATTCTGGCCGTTTGTATTAATGCTGAATCCTGTGAAATCTGGACTGATGTCGATGGCGTCTACAACGCAGACCCCAGACTGGTTTCAAACGCTCAGTTAATTGAAAAAATGTCTTATCAGGAAGCCATGGAGTTATCTTATTTTGGTGCAAAAGTACTGCACCCAAAAACCATTACGCCGCTTTCACAGCATCACATTGCCTGTCGTATTAAAAATACTCACTCACCGCAAAAACCAGGCACATTGATTTCTAATGCAGAAGGCGATCAGGATGTCGTTAAAGCCATATCCAATTTATCTGATGTCGCTATGATCAATGTCTCTGGTCCAGGAATGAAAGGAATGGTTGGTATGGCAAGCCGAGTATTTTCTGCCATTAGCCTGGCGAACATTTCAGTTATCATGATAAGTCAGTCATCAGCCGAATTTTGTATCAGCTTTTGTGTCCCTGGTAATGAAGCAGACGCAGCCCTTGATTGCCTGAATGAAGCCTTTGAACTCGAATTAAAAAATGAGTTGCTTCTCCCCATCAGCATCAGAAAAAACCTTGCAGTGGTTACACTGGTTGGTGACCGCATGCAGCAGCAAAAAGGAATTGCCTCAAAGTTTTTTAAAGCCTTAACCCAGGCTCGAGTTAATATTATTGCCATTGCCCAGGATTCATCAGAGCGTAGTATTTCAGCGGTTATCCGCGACCAGCGAACCGATGATGCCGTTAAGGTTTGTCATCAGAATCTTTTTTCACAAAAACCAACCATCGATGCTTTTATCATCGGCTGTGGTACGGTTGGTAAAGAACTCATTGCACAAATTCAGCGTCAGCAACAATGGCTGAGCGACAAAAACATCACTCTTAATGTGGTTGCCATTGCTAACAGCAAAAATATCTTATTAGACAAAAATGGGATTGACCTCGGTTATTGGGAGAATTATTTAAAAGTAGCTGACAACCAGTTTTCTCTGGATTGTCTCAAAAATTTTGTTGCTGAATCACATTTAAATAATCCGGTAGTCATCGACTGTACCAGTAATGAAGAAATATCCATGCAATACAAAGAATATCTCGACAATGGCTTTCATGTTGTAACCGCAAATAAAAAAGCCAATACTGCCAGTTATGATTATTACAATCAACTTCGTCTTGCTGCCGCAAAAAGTCAGAAACGTTTTCTTTATGAAACCAATGTTGGCGCAGGATTACCGGTTATCGACAACCTGCAAGGCTTACTCAGAGCTGGTGATGAACTCGTTCAATTTGAAGGCATTTTATCGGGCTCATTGTCCTACATATTTGGTGAAATTCATAAAGGCCTGTCATTATCAGAAGCGACCATTAAAGCCAGACAGCTGGGTTATACCGAACCGAATCCTGCAGAAGATCTAAACGGTCTCGATGTTGCCAGGAAAGTACTGGTCATTGCCAGAGAAGCAGGGTTAAAACTTGAACTCGATGATATTCATCTGGAACCAGTGGTACCCGATGAATTAGCGAGCCTGACTGATGCCGAAGAATTCGTGACCAGGCTACCGAGTTATGATCAGGCTTTTCAAGAAAAAATCAATCAGGCTGAAGAGAATGCTACGGTGTTACGCTACATCGCCAGTATTGAAAATGGCCAGTGTAATGTCAAAATACAGGCCGTTGATGAGTCGCACCCATTATTCAGTGTCACAGACGGTGAAAATGCGCTAGCATTACATACTAAGTATTATCAGCCACGGCCCTATGTTATTCGAGGCTATGGCGCTGGTGCTGCGGTGACGGCTGCAGGATTATTTGGTGATGTTTTACGTACCTTATCCTGGGATCAACAACATTAATCCATAGAATAAAACGCTGCTGGAGATACAATTAAAATGAAGTCTGTTTCTGTTTTCGCCCCTATTTCAATTGGAAATATCAGCGTCGGCTTTGATACGCTTGGCCTGGCTGTTTCTCCAGTTGATGGTTCACTGGTGGGTGATATCATTCATGTCAGCGCTTTGCAAATACAAAACGGCGATGAAAGTACTTTTGCTGAAGATGAATTTATTCTGGCAGGAACCCATGCTAATCGTCTGCCAGCAGGCAAAACCAATAATATTGTCTGGCAGTGCATTAAAGCTTTTAATCAGGCTCTGAAAAGCAAAAATATAGAAGCAAAAAGAATCTCTGTTACTCTGGAAAAGAATATACCAACCAGTAGTGGTCTGGGTTCTAGCGCATGTTCAGTGGTTGCCGCTTTTTATGGCCTTAACGAATTTTACCAACAGCCTTTCAACCCGCAACAGCTTCTCAAATTAATGGGTGCGCTTGAAGCAGAAATTAGTGGTAGTTTACATTATGATAATGTTGCTCCCTGCTATCTGGGTGGACTGCAACTCATGCTGACTGGCCCGGATAAAATAACGCAGTCATTACCAACCTTTGACGATTGCTACTGGGTAATGGCGTACCCGGACGTTGAAATAAGTACCAAAGCTGCGCGCGAAATACTACCCGCAACCTATGAACGCAACACGACCATTCAGTTTGGACAAAACCTGGCCGCCTTTGTCGATGCTTGTTATCGTCAGGATAAAAATCAGGCATTTTCACTGTTAACCGATGTGATTGCCGAACCCTACCGCAAACAACTGCTTCCTGGTTATGAACTTGCGAGACAACAACTTATGGAATTTGGGTGTCTGGCAGTCGGTATTTCAGGGTCAGGCCCTACTCTTTTTGCAGTCACAGACGACAAAGTCATTGCTGAGAAAGCACAACACTGGTTACATAAAAATTATCTGCAAACCGCAGAAGGTTTTGTTCATATTTGCAAAACAGACAAAGCTGGCGCACGAAAAATTTAATTCAACTATGCTGTCTGGTGCAGAAAGCAATAGTTAAACCAAAGAGATAACACTGTGAAATTTTACAATTTAAAAGACGAATCGCAAACGGTTGATTTTGAAACAGCGGTAAAAACAGGCCTGGGTCGCAATCAGGGGCTTTTCTTTCCAAAGAAAATTCAACCTCTTGATAATATCGATGAACTTCTCAAGCTCGAAGTTAACGAAAGAAATTTTCAAATTTTAAAACCTTTTGTCAGTGACAATATAAACGATGAAAGTTTAAAAGATATCATCAGCAAAACCTTTGCTTTTCCATCACAATTAAAGAAAGTCACTCAATCAGCATTCTGTCTTGAACTATTTCATGGACCCACATTAGCGTTTAAAGATTTTGGCGCTAACTTTATGGCCAATTGTCTGCAGCAATTTAACGACGACCAACCCGTCACTATTTTAACTGCTACTTCTGGCGACACGGGTGCTGCTGTTGCACATGCCTTTCATAAACTGAAAAATATCAGAGTGGTCATACTGTTTCCGAAAGGAAAAATTAGCGAACTTCAACAAAAAATGTTCACTACTCTGGGCGACAATATCCATACCATCGCCATAGATGGCAGTTTTGACGATTGCCAGCAACTGGTAAAACAGAGCTTTGATGAACAGTCGCTGGTTAAGGCGATTGGGTTAAACTCTGCAAACTCAATTAATATCAGCCGGTTACTGGCTCAGGTTTGCTATTATTTTGATGGTTTCTCGCAACTACCAGAAGATAAGCGAGATGAAGTCGTTGTTACCATCCCCAGCGGTAACTTTGGTAATCTCTGCGCGGGCATTATTGCAAAAACCCTGGGGCTTCCCATTAAACGGTTTATTGCTTCAACCAATGCAAATGATACCGTCCCCAGATACCTTCAGTCAGGAGAATGGTCGCCCAGAGAAACCATAGCGACTCTGTCCAATGCAATGGATGTCAGTAAACCCAATAACTGGCCAAGAATTGAATACCT
>JADGFG010000050.1 GCA_016743995.1 Kangiellaceae bacterium
ATATTGCCAGAGCCGAGCCAGATGAAATTGATTCAATTAATATACTACAAGCCAGTTTACTGGCAATGAGACGAGCGGTGGTTGGTTTGAAATTGAAACCGCAACATTGCCTGGTTGATGGCAATAAACTGCCTGAACTTCCGTGTACGGCAGAAGCTATTGTAAAAGGAGATTTAAAAGAACCTGCTATCAGTGCCGCTTCGATTATAGCAAAAGTCGCCCGGGACCAGGAAATGTGTGAAATGGACACCAAATATCCTGAGTACGGTTTTGCAAAGCATAAAGGTTATCCTACCAGTCAGCATCAGCAGGCTATTTTGCAACATGGAATTACTGAAATTCATCGGAAGAGTTTCGGCCCTGTGAAAAAGCAACTGGCTTTAATTCAGGTATGATCAGAATAAGTGGTTGCCGATATGAATAATGTGTCTGAACTGACTTCTTCAGAAAGCGTGCAAGTTGTAGAAAATTGCTCTGGTAATTTTGTGCACTTACGAATGCACTCTGAATTTTCTATGGTTGATGGTATTTGTCGTATTAATCCGACGATTGCGCGAGCTGTTGACCTTGGAATGCCTGCGTTGGGGATAACAGATAATGTTAATTTTTGCGGATTAATAAAGTTTTATCGAAAAGCAATTTCGTCAGGTGTTAAACCGATTGTTGGTACTGAACTCTGGGTTGATGATACCGATGATGAAAATACAGCTTTTAGAGTTGTGGTGCTTTGTCAAAGTGACATGGGCTATTTAAATGCAAAACAATTGATTTCAAAAGCTTATCAGACCAATCAGAAATTAGGACGACCAATTGTTAAGAAGAAATGGTTTGTTGAGCATAATGAAGGGTTAATTATTCTTTCTGGTGGTAAAGAAGGGGATGTTGGAAAATCTCTGATTTCTGGCAATCATGAACAGGCAGCAGCTCAGTTAGGTTTCTGGAACTCTCATTTTTCTGGTCGATATTATATTGAATTGCAAAGAACCGGACGACCAGGAGAAGGTGCTTATATCCAGGCGGTCGCGGGATTTGCTCAAGGCTCAGGGACGCCTGTGGTAGCAACTAATGATGTCTGTTTTTTATATGAAGACGATTTTGATGCTCACGAGATACGAGTTTGTATCAACCAGGGACGAGTGCTGGATGATCCTCGTCGACCTAAAAATTACTCAAAGGAACAGTATTTTAAGTCAGCTGAGGAAATGACCGCTGTTTTTGCTGATATTCCAGAAGCGATTGAGAATACTCTGGAAATTGCCAAACGCTGTAATGTGCAGTTACATCTTGGTGAGTATTTTTTACCTGATTATCCTATTCCCGATGGCCTGACTATTGAAGAATTTTTTTGTCAGTTGAGTGAGGAAGGGCTGGAAGAACGATTAAATCAGTTGTTTGATACTGAAGCTGATAGTTTCTTACAAGACAGGCTACCTTATGATGAACGGTTAAAAATTGAGTTAGATGTTATTAACGAAATGGGTTTCCCCGGGTATTTTCTAATTGTTGCTGACTTTATAAAGTGGAGTAAGGATAACGATATACCTGTCGGTCCAGGAAGGGGGTCAGGTGCTGGTTCACTTGTTGCTTACGCGTTAAAAATAACCGATCTCGATCCACTTGAATATGATTTGCTTTTTGAACGTTTTCTAAATCCCGAGCGTGTTTCTATGCCTGATTTTGATATCGATTTCTGCATGGATGGTCGTGACAGGGTGATTGATTATGTTTCACGTAAATATGGTCGAAATAGCGTATCACAAATAATAACTTTTGGACGGCTGGCAGCAAAAGCGGTTATTCGGGATGTTGGCCGTGTTCTCAGTCAGCCGTATGGGTTTGTTGATAAAATTTCAAAGTTGATTCCATTTGATATAGGAATGACTTTATCTAAAGCCTGGGAGCAGGAAGAAGAGCTGCGTCGAAGGTATGACGAAGAAGATGATTTTAAAGCTATCTGGGATATGGCAATAAAACTTGAAGGTATCACAAGGAATGCTGGAAAACATGCCGGAGGCGTTGTTATTTCTCCTTCTGATTTGACTGATTTTGCGGCTTTATATTGTGATGAGGCAGGGGAAGGTCTGGTCACACAGTTTGACAAAGATGATGTTGAATCTGCAGGTCTTGTTAAGTTTGATTTTCTGGGGTTACGTACACTAACAATTATTGACTGGGCAGTGAATATGATTAATAGCCAGTTGATAACTGAGGGAGATGAACCACTTAGTATTGAGCAGATTGACCTGGAAGATAGAAAAACTTTTGAGCTATTAAAATCAGCCAATACAACGGCTGTTTTTCAGTTAGAATCTCGAGGAATGAAAGAACTGATTAAAAAGTTATTACCCAGTTCTTTTGAAGACATAATCGCATTGGTTGCATTGTTTCGACCTGGTCCACTGGGTTCTGGGATGGTTGATGACTTTATCAACCGTAAACATGGACGTCAGGATGTTGCTTATCCGCATGTTGATTATCAACATGAAGAGTTAAAACCAGTGTTGGAACCTACCTATGGGATTATTCTTTATCAGGAACAGGTAATGCAAATTGCCCAGGTTCTGGCTAAGTTTAGTCTCGGAGGCGCAGATCTTTTACGACGAGCTATGGGGAAAAAGAAAGCTGAAGTTATGCAGGAGCAACGTAATATTTTTATGGAGGGTGCTGTAGGCAGGGGCGTAGATGGTGAGTTGGCTGGACATATTTTTGATTTGATGGAGAAATTTGCAGGGTATGGTTTTAATAAATCTCACTCTGCTGCTTATGCGTTAGTCTCTTTTCAAACGGCCTGGTTAAAAACACATTATCCAGCTGCCTTTATGGCTGCAGTAATGTCAGCAGATATGGATAATACTGACAAAGTGGTGACCTATGTTGATGATGCTAAATCTACAGGTTTGAAAATAGTGCCACCAGATGTGAACCGAGGACAGTATAAATTCACGATTGATGGTGATAAAAAAATTATTTATGGTGTTGGTGCAATAAAAGGAGTCGGTGAAGCCGCGATTCAGTCAATTGTAGATGAAAGGGTTAAAGATGGAGTATTTCGTGATTTGTTTGATTTTTGTAATCGTATTGATTTAAAAAAAGCAAATCGTCGAAATCTGGAAGCCTTGATTAAAGCCGGAGCGTTAGATGCTCTGGGGCCAAATAGAGCTGTGATGATGGCTTCCCTTGAACACGCCATAAAAAGTGCCGAACAATTTAAGCGAAACCAGTTATTGGGCCAAAATGACTTGTTTGGTTCTCCAACGGAAACAAGTGAAGACAGGCCTGCTGAGTTTGCCAGAGTTCGTGAGTGGCCTGAGTCGAAAGTGCTTCAGGGAGAAAAGGAAACGTTAGGGCTCTATTTGACTGGGCATCCTATTGATCGTTATTTACCAGAAATAAAACAATTTTGTAGTTTAAGATTGAATAGTTTGCAGCCAACACGTCGTGGAGAATATGTAACCATTGCCGGGTTGATTGTTGGCGTAAGAGTGATGAAAACAAAAAAAGGTCTTAATTGGGCAATTGTTACTTTAGATGATCAGAGTGCCAGAGTTGATTTGATGATTTATAACGATCTTTATGAAGCGAGTAGAGATATTTTACGTCAGGATGAAATTATAGTTGCCAGGGGAGACATTTCTAATGATGATTTTTCTGGCGGATTGAAAATGAGTGCCGTTTCAATCAATGAACTGATTGACATCAGAGAGCAAAAGTCGCGGTTTTTAAAAATAGATGTTAATTTTAATCAAAATTCAATATTAGCAAAAGAGATTGTGAATACTTTAACGCCTTGTAAAGGAGGGTTATGTCCCGTCAGATTAAATTTTCAATCAGGTAATATACAATCTGAACTGATTGCCAGTGGGGGATGGTCAGTTAAACCGACAGATGAATTATTATTCAATTTAAAGAATCTTGATGGATGTTGTCAGGTAAAAGTTGTTTATTGAGTCTTCACTGAAAGTAATATTTTCGTTTCAGGTTTTAAATGAACGTCAAACAATTCTTTCTGAGTACTCAGTTTGATACCATTTAACTAATTGATTAGTTAAATGTATCATAAAATATAAGAAATTCATTGCAAGTGCTTCTGTTTGACAAAAAAGTAGGCGATAATCGGGACAGTTTGGTATTAATGGTAAATTGCATTTAGCGAATTAAATATTAATTGTAGAACGACAGATGCACTGCTCTGAAGAACTGCAAATCGTAATAAAAATATAAAAGTAGCGAGCGAATAATACAAAAATATGTTTAATAAAATCAGAGGCCTTTTTTCGGCAGACCTTTCAATTGATCTTGGGACTGCAAATACGCTTATTTATATGCGAGAAAATGGAATTGTATTAAATGAACCTTCGGTTGTAGCCATTCGAACTGATCGTAGTGGCAACAAATCAATTGCAGCCGTTGGTGGTGACGCTAAAGTAATGCTTGGGAGAACTCCAGGAAACATTAATGCAATTCGACCATTAAAAGACGGTGTTATTGCTGATTTTGAAGTGACGGAAAAAATGCTTCAGGAGTTTATTCGAAAAGTTCATGATTCCAGCTTTTTTATGAGACCCAGCCCCAGAGTACTAATTTGCGTACCTTGTGGTTCGACCCAGGTTGAAAGACGAGCAATTAAGGAGTCCGCCTACGGAGCAGGAGCCAGAGACGTTTATCTTATCGAGGAACCGATGGCCGCAGCAGTGGGAGCAGGGCTTCCGGTTGGCGAAGCCAGAGGCTCTATGGTTGTTGATATTGGTGGGGGGACAACCGAAATTGCCATTTTATCGTTAAACGGTGTTGTTTCTTCTGATTCAGTGAGAATTGGGGGAGACAGGTTCGATGAAGCGATTATCGATTATGTTCGCCGCAATTATGGTACTGTTATTGGGGAAGCGACAGCAGAGCGTATAAAACATGAGATTGGAACTGCTTTTCCGAGTAGTGAAGTGATGGAAATTGATGTCAGAGGACGTAATCTGGCAGAAGGTATTCCCAGAAGTTTTACTATCAACAGTAATGAAGTGCTTGAAGCCTTGCAAGATCCTCTGGCGGGTATGATCCGAGCCGTCAGATCGGTATTGGAGCAATCACCACCCGAATTGGCAGCAGATATCTCCGAGCGTGGAATGGTATTGACTGGAGGTGGAGCGTTGATAAAGGATATTGATCGGTTATTTCTGGAAGAAACAGGGCTTCCGGTCATTGTTGCTCAGGATCCAATGACTTGCGTGGCCAGAGGCGGAGGCAAAGTTCTGGAGACTATTGAGGAACATGGCGGAGATTTATTCTGGCAGAATTAAACTAAAGAAAACGAGTCTGGATTTATTAGATCCGCTCATTTAATTTTTTGTAAGCTGGCTTTTGCCAGCTTTTTTTTTGATTATTGCTTTATAATCAAGGCGCTATGCGGAAAGCGTAGTTCTATACTATACTCAGATGAGCCGAAGGTCCGGCGTTTGGGGGAGTCATTGTCTGCAGCAAGTTTAATTATTACAGGGGAGATATTTCTTGTTTTGCTAGTTATTGGAGGAGGGGTATTTTATTACCTGAATAGCCTTAATACCCAGTTAGTGCAGAATAATGAAAGCCTTAAACAGAAATTAAAAGAAGAAAAGAAACACCTGAAAGCATTAAGAGAGCGAATTCAGGAGCTAACCGACAAGTTGTCCGCTCAAAAGGAACAGCTATTAACTCTCGCAGAAAAAGAATCTCAGTTATCACAGCTTGAAACGCAGTGCTCAACGTTAGAGACGGAGCTTTCTGATGCTCAATCCAGTTACTCATTACTTCAATCTCAGTTAAATGATGCGCTTAATACAATTCAGGAGAAAGAGTCCGCTGAAGCTTCAAAAGTAGCAGATTCTGGCACAAAGACTGATTATGAAGAGATGTATTATGATTTGAAAAATTCGATTGCCTATAATATGGAAGGAGGCGGGAATTACCTGGATATTCTTAAAGAGCGGCTTCGAGATAATGGTAATATTGAAGAGAGTCAGAATATAGAGCAATTAAAGGAACGCTATAATTCTATTAGCCAGGTTGTAGGCATTGTTAGTGATGTTGAAATGTTTAACCAGGAGGAAGAGCCTCCTGATACACTTGAGAACATCCGTTTTGCAGAAGGTGCGGTTGATCAGGCCAATAGTTTGTTGAAAGACATTGCTAGTCGAAAAAACAGGGATTTAGAAAAAGGTGAGAGTGAGCAGGACAGCGTAATTCTATTAAAAGCTGAGTTAGGTGAAGTTAATCTGATAAAAGATAAGCTTGAGACTGAACTGGAAAAAAGTGCTGCACAGCTGATGGCCTTTGTTGCTAAGGCTCGCTTATTTCAAGCCCAGAAAGATCAAATAAAAATGCATAAGGCTACTGAAGCACAGTTACATCGAAATTTTGTTAATTTAAACGCTGAATATAAACTACTGGCCAGGAAGCATAAAACTGTTGATGCAAGAAATGAAGTGCTGAATATACAGCTTAAGAAAATGCTGGAAGATGATGAAGCGGTATCCCGAATAGAGTCTATGAGAGAAGATCTGGAGCAAAAAGAGCAAGAAATTGATCGATTAAGCATTGAAAAAGAAATGCTGGAGCAGCAATATATCATGATGTCGGATGATTTTTCTGAAGAGGCGGAGAGTAGTGATGCTCTGGAAAGATTGCGAAGTGAACATGAATTACTCGAAGGACAGTTCATGGAAGTTTTAAATGAACTAAAAACTGAACCGGAATAATTAAATTTTGGGAGCTTTGTCGATAAAATCGGAGCGGCTTCAGGTTTTGGCTATCAACATTGGAGCGCCAGAAATAGGACCTCAGTTGCCGTTATAGCAGAACTTATCGTGCTGAAGGTGTAATACAAAGGTTGAAATACTGGAAGATCAGGAATTTTCAGGTTCCAGACAAATAATAGAGTAACATTTTTTTTCATTCTCAAAAGAAAAGCATAAATCGATTCTTTTTTCGTCTGCGACATTATCGATTGAAGCAACTTTATTGATTATCTTTTGTAATTCGTAAGTTTTGATAAATTTTAACTCCGATGAGTTTGACGTGTTGTGAAAGCAGGCGGCGATAATTTCGAGTGCTTTAATTAGCGATTTTGCGAGTAACTTATCATCGTAAGGTTCTGTTTTGTATATGCTTTTCGCAAAATAATCTGATAGCCCGTCAACAACGCCAGAATCCAGAAGTTGAACAGCTTTAATGTTGTTTTCGTTATCACCATAGAGTGAAACTGTAAAAGGGAGTTTAAAATTTTTAATTTTCAGAGGCGGTACTTTCTCTACTTTTACTGATGCTCCGGTGATAGTTGATAACAATATTGATATAGCAGACGGAGAGGGTAAAATAATCTGAGGGGCTGAAATCTGAGGGATTATTCTCTTGATACTATCTGAATACTCTGTCTCTGACGCGGATTCATCTGATGATAAGGCTGGGATCAGTTGCTGTTTTAGAGAGTTTACGGTGAATGGTTTGTGCACCACAAACAAGGCACCTTCTGCGATTGCTTCTTGTATTAGTAGTTCATTTCTTTCAGCTGTAACCAGCCCTATTTTTGTCGTGATGTTTTGTTCTTTTACTTTTTTAAGTAATTCCAGGCCTGTCATTTCAGGCATATGCCAGTCAAGTAACACCATATCGGGTTTTATGTCGATAATTTGTTCTAGTGCTTCAGCGCCATTATCAGCAAAATGAAAATCACTACCTTTGTAGCCAGCGTTACTTAAAATACGCTTGACTATGGTCTGCATGGCTTTGCTGTCATCAACAATAAGAAATTTTAAAGTCATAACCGAATGATTTATTGAGAAAAATTATATATTTTTCTTAAAGGTTAGACAATTAGTGGCTATTTGCAAGCAAAGTCGACCTGTTAGTTAAATAGGTGTGACAGATTAGTCTTTCGCTTCAGCGGCTAATAGCGTGTTATGCATTAACATTGCGACGGTCATTGGGCCAACTCCACCGGGAACAGGCGTAATCCATGAAGCTTTCTCTGCAGCTTCTTCAAATTCTACGTCGCCAGTCAGTTTACCACTTTTAAGTCTGTTCATACCAATATCAATGACTGTTGCGCCGGGCTTTATCCAGCTACCTTTAACCAGACCTGGAATGCCAACACCAACAATAAGTAATTCAGCTCGTGAAACATGCTCTGCCAGATTTTTTGTGAATTTATGACAGACGGTGACAGTTGCGCCCTTCAGGAGTAATTCCAGGGCCATAGGACGACCAACAATATTGCTGGCGCCAACGACTACACAGTCCAGACCTTTAACGTTGAGGTCAATTGATTCGAGCATTAACATCACACCATAGGGCGTACAGGGTCTGAGATAGGGAATTCTCTGGGCAAGTTTTCCAACGTTGTAAGGGTGAAAACAGTCAACATCTTTGTCTGCTCTTATCGTTTCCAGTATTTCACTGGTATTTAAGTGCTCTGGCAGGGGAAGTTGAACGAGAATGCCGTCAATAGAAGGCTCCTGATTAAGGTTATCAATTTCTAAAAGAAGCTCTGACTGGTTAATGGAATCACTTAATAGCTTTTTTTGAGATATAAAGCCGATTTCTTCACAGGCTTTTACTTTTTTGCCAACATAGACTGCAGAGGCGGGATCCTGACCAACCAGAATAACAGCAAGCCCAGGCTGTTTCTTTCCTGTTGCCACTCTATCAGTTACTTTCTGCTTTATTTTTGAGCGTAATTGAGCAGAGATTAAATTTCCATTAATTAGTTGAGCTGTCATAAGGTTAGGTCATCAAATTGCGTCAAAGTGTATGTAGAGTATTCTCTCAGTTGTCATGCCAAGAGCCAAGGAAAAGTTTTTTAAAAATAATTACTTTTCCTTGTTGACGACAATGAGTTAAGTCAGTATTATTCGCCGCTCGTTGAGGGAGGACTCCCCAACAAAGGTCTCGGGGAATAGCGCAGTCTGGTAGCGCGCCTGCTTTGGGTGCAGGATGTCGGGGGTTCGAATCCCTCTTCCCCGACCAATTTGAATAGTGATATGTAGCTATTCTATGATGACACTGATGTTGAGTCAGGCTAGTTTCAGGAACAAATGCGCCCGTAGCTCATCTGGATAGAGCATCGGCCTTCTAAGCCGAGGGTAGCAGGTTCGAATCCTGCCGGGCGCGCCATTTGTGTCCAGATAGAATGCAATATTATCTGGTAGAGTAATATTTGTTAGAGCTTCTTTCTATGTGAATACCAGCTATTCACATTTGAATTGAAACTAAAGCATGCCAGAAAAAGAATTATGGTGGGCGTAGCTCAGTTGGTAGAGCCCCGGATTGTGATTCCGGTGGTCGTGGGTTCAAACCCCATCGTCCACCCCATATTTTGCTTGTTTTTATTAAAATAAGTTTAATGATAAAATGCGAGAGTGGCGGAATTGGTAGACGCGCTGGATTTAGGTTCCAGTGTCTTGCGGCGTGAGAGTTCGAGTCTCTCCTCTCGCACCATTTTATTATTATTTTGAGTTAATTCGATGTTGAATTTTTTTCTTTGGATTATTTATGAATCGAAGTGATTTTAATCCAAAGCATCTGTAGTTCAATGTTTATAAACTCACTTATAAGTATTGAAACTGGATTCAATAGTCAATACACTAAGAGAATTCGAGATTGAGCTAGTTGGTGGTTGCCTGAGCTTTGGTGCTAACCAAATAAAAAATTAGCTTATTACTTATTAATAGGCCTTTTTAATTAAGCTCATATACCTTCCTCCAAATGCTAGTTAAGTAAAATCCGATAATAATGCCGTAAACTATAATTGAGACAGATTTACGGGTATAGTTTATATAAAAATTTAGTTGGAGCATTTACATGCAAGTTTCTGTGGAAACAACAAATGGCTTAGAACGAAAGTTAACCATAACCGTTCTTGCCAGTTCGATAGACGATACAGTCAATTCAAAAATGAAAGAGCTAGCAAGAACTCAGCGATTGAATGGTTTTCGTCCTGGAAAAGTTCCTATGAGTGTGATTAAACGGAAGTTTGGTGCGCACGTAAGAAATGATGTTGTATCTGATACAATGCAGCGCTCTTTTTATGAAGCGGTTGTTCAGGAGAAATTACAACCTGCTGGTGCTCCACAAATTGAGCCAGTAATCATGGAAGAAGGTAAAGATCTGGAATTTACAGCAACTTTTGATATTTATCCTGAAATTGCGCTTGAAGATTTGAGCAAAGTGTCCATTGAAAAGCTCAGCGCAGAAGTTGAGGATGAAGATTTGAACAAAATGGTCGACAAACTACGTGAACAGCAAGCAAACTGGGTTGAAGTAAAACGAAAATCAAAATCTGGTGATCAAGTTGTTATTAGTTTTTCAGGCACAATTGATGGTGAAGAATTTGCCGGTGGACAAGCGGATAATTTTGAGCTTGAATTAGGCTCGAATCAGATGATTCCTGGTTTTGAAGATCAGTTGATAGATACAAAAGCGGAGCAGGAACTAGAAGTTAAGGTGACCTTCCCTGAAGACTATCAAAATAAAGACGTTGCTGGTAAAGAAGCTTTATTTGCAACTAAGGTTAAATCAGTTAACAAAAAAGACATCCTTAAAATGGGTGAGCTGGCTGAAAAGTTAGGTATTGAAGATTCAAGTATTGGCAGTATGAAAGCTGATATACGTAAAAATATGGAAAGAGAATTATCTCAGGTTTTGAGCTCAAAAGTTAAAGAGCAAGTCATGGATGCATTGGTCAGTGCACATGATTTTGAAATTCCGCGAGCTTTACTGGATCAGGAAATTGAGAATTTGAAAAAACAGGCTATGCAGCAGTTTGGCGGTGACGGAGCAAATCTTCCTGATTTACCTTCTGAGCTGTTTGAAGAAAAAGCCAGTCGCCGAGTTAAGTTGGGATTGATTGTTGGTGAAGTTATTAAACAGAATAAATTAACCGCCGAGAAAGATAAAGTTAAAGCTAAACTTGAAGAGTTAGCTTCAGTTTACGAGAAGCCAGAAGAAGTTATTAACTATTATCTCGCTGATGAAAATCGATTAAATGAAGTGGAACAGCTTGTTTTAGAAGATACAGTGATTGATTTTGTTGAAAATGGAGCCGCTGTATCCAGTAAAAACGTCAGTTTTGATGAAATCATGAATCCTGAAAAAGTCGAAGCTGACTGAAGCTGATTTAAATAAACTGATATATTATTTACCAACCCGGTATTGAAACTGCTATAGTTAACCCATATGTTAGCTTGATGTAGTTTAATACTGGGTTTTTGGTTTATATCCCGTTGAATCAAAAGGATAAAATATGTTAAAAACAGATTCCATAAGTGAGACGCAAGCGCTTGGGCTAGTCCCTATGGTTGTTGAACAAACTGCGAAAGGCGAGCGTTCTTATGATATCTATTCGAGATTATTGAAAGAGAGAGTCATATTTTTAATTGGTCAGGTTGAAGATCATATGGCTAATCTGATTGTTGCTCAAATGCTCTTTTTAGAGTCAGAAAACCCGGACAAAGATATATCATTGTATATTAATTCGCCGGGTGGTTCTGTAACTGCTGGAATGGCAATTTATGATACGATGCAGTTTATTAAACCTTCTGTTTCAACTCTGTGCATTGGCCAGGCTTGTAGTATGGGGGCATTTTTGCTTGCAGGAGGCGCGGAAGGTAAAAGATTTGCACTTCCTAATTCTCGTATTATGATTCATCAACCTCTTGGTGGGTTTCAAGGACAGGCGTCTGATATTGCAATTCACGCAGAAGAAATACTCAAAATGAGAGAAGTGCTAAACCAGTTACTGGCTAATCATACCGGACATAAGCTTAAAGAAATCGAAAAAGACACCGATAGAGATAACTTTATGAATGCTGATGAAGCGGCCAGTTACGGTATTGTTGATAGCGTTATTTCAACAAGAGGCTAGCCTGGACTGTATACATGTCTCTGGTTTGGAGTTTGTAAGTGTTATTTGGCTTTAATTCTTTTTGGTATGCCTACTTGAATCTGGTATATCGCGGGGTAAAGGTCTAAGCTTTAAATTAAGAATTATGTACGTTGTATGTAATTTATTTCTAATGTGAATTATGAAGGAAAGCGAATGAGTGATAACAGAAAATCAGGCGGACGTGATGATAGCGGCAAGCTTCTCTACTGCTCTTTCTGTGGTAAAAGTCAGCATGAAGTCCGTAAATTAATTGCTGGACCGTCTGTATTTATATGCGATGAATGTGTTGAGTTGTGTAATGACATCATTCGAGAAGAAATTCAGGAAATCACTCAGGATAGTGATACTACCAAGTTGCCTACTCCCAGGGAGATAAACGATATACTTGAAGAGTATGTTATAGGTCAGAGGGCAGCTAAAAGAGTGCTTTCTGTTGCGGTATATAATCATTATAAGCGTTTGCAAAATGATAATAACACCAAAGCAGAAGATGTTGAGCTTGGTAAAAGTAATATTTTACTAGTAGGGCCTACGGGAAGTGGTAAAACGCTTCTGGCTGAAACGCTAGCCAGATTGTTAGATGTTCCCTTCACTATTGCTGACGCAACCACACTGACGGAAGCCGGTTATGTTGGTGAAGATGTTGAAAATATTATTCAGAAATTGTTGCAAAAGTGTGATTATGACGTCGAAAAAGCCCAACATGGAATTGTTTATATTGATGAAATCGATAAAATTTCGCGTAAAGCAGATAATCCATCTATAACCAGAGATGTTTCAGGAGAGGGAGTTCAGCAGGCGTTATTGAAGTTAATTGAAGGTACGGTCGCTTCAGTTCCTCCACAAGGTGGACGTAAACACCCACAACAAGAGTTCCTTCAGGTTGATACCAGTAGTATTCTATTTATTTGTGGGGGAGCGTTTGCTGGTATGGATAAGATTATTCGAGACCGTTCTGAACGTTCTGGAATTGGTTTTGCTGCAGAAGTACGTAGCAAAGATGAAGATAAAAATATTGGCGAAGTATTTAAAGAAATCGAGCCTGATGATTTGGTCAAATATGGGTTGATCCCTGAGTTTGTGGGACGCTTACCGGTAGTCGCTACGTTGGAAGAGTTGGATGAAGAATCTCTGGTTAAAATATTATCTTTACCCAAAAATGCTTTGACAAAACAGTATGCAAAATTGTTTGATATGGAAGGGGTTAATCTGGAGTTTCGTGAAGATGCTTTAAAGGCAATTGCACAAAAAGCAATGGAGCGAAAGACTGGAGCTCGAGGTTTACGCTCTATTCTAGAACGAGTTCTGCTAGATACCATGTACGATTTACCTTCTCTTGAAGGAGTTACCAAAGTAGCAATTGATGCGGCGGTAGTTGATGGAGAGTCAGAACCGTTGCTTATCTATGAAAGCCAGGAAAAGAAGGCTGCTGCGGAAAGTTAATCGGAATTAAAGATGAAAAACTGACTTAATGTCAGTTTTTTATCTTTGCCTTATTGAAAATACCTTATTCAACCCAATGTTAGTTAGTAGTATAATAATTTTTCAGATTTTTAGTTTTTCTAAACTTTTGGCTCTTTGTTTTACCTTGTAGAGTGAATACTTTCATTTGATTGTCGTTGACCGATCGCGCATTAGTCAGTAATTTATTTTACATTTTCAGATTGAATCTGAAGTTATTCCCAATCTGGGTTTCTAATATATTCTATTATAATTTGCTAAAACGAGATAATTGATATGTCCTTGAACATTAGCGAAAATCAGCTCCCCGTTCTCCCATTGAGAGATGTTGTTGTATTTCCTCATATGGTTATACCTTTGTTTGTCGGGCGAGAGAAGTCGATTAAAGCTCTGGAATTTGCTTCTGAAAACGGAAATCAGGTTTTGCTGGTGGCTCAAAGGGACGCCAATAAGGATGAACCTGAAGCTACTGATCTGTATGGCTATGGGTGTGTTGCAAATATTTTACAAATGCTTCGACTACCGGATGGTAATCTCAAGGTGCTAGTAGAAGGTAATGATCGAGCGCAAATTAGTCATCTTTCGCAGCAAGAGGATTTTCTGATTGCTGATTTCGAGAAGGTCAGTTCTTTGGCTCCCAGTGATGAGGAGCAGGGGGCTCTAGTTCGCTCGATTAAAGGAATGTTTGAAAATTATATTAAGTTAAATAAAAAGATACCACCAGAAGTACTCAATACCGTGTCAGCGATTGATGATAGCGAGAAGTTGTCGGATATTATAGCTGCTCATCTTACTTTAAAGATTAAGGAGAAACAGGATGTATTGGAAATTTCCGAAGTTGCTCGTCGGTTAGAGTATTTGATGGGGGTTATGGAGTCTGAGATTGATTTGCTTCATGTGGAAAAGAAAATTCGTGGGCGAGTTAAAAAACAAATGGATAAAAGCCAGCGAGATTATTATTTAAACGAACAAATTAAGGCTATTCAAAAAGAGCTGGGTGACGATGATGGCGCCGGCGATATTGAAGAACTGAGTGCTAAAGTTAAGTCTGCAGGCATGTCTAAAGAAGCAAAAGATAAAACAAATGCAGAAATAAAAAAACTAAAAATGATGTCTCCAATGTCAGCAGAGGCGACTGTAGTCAGAGGGTATATTGACTGGATGCTTGGTGTTCCATGGAAGAAAAGAAGTAAACTCGATAAGGATATAGTTAAAGCGCAAGCAGTACTTGAAGAAGATCATTACGGTCTGGAAGAGGTAAAAGAAAGAATATTAGAGTATCTGGCTGTCCAGACCAGGGTTAAGAAATTAAAAGGTTCTGTATTGTGTCTTGTTGGGCCTCCCGGCGTTGGGAAAACCTCGCTTGGGCAATCAATAGCAAAAGCAACGGGTAGAGAATTTGTTCGTATGTCACTTGGTGGCGTCAGAGATGAAGCAGAAATAAGAGGTCATCGAAGAACTTATATTGGCTCTATGCCCGGCAAAATAGTACAGAAACTTACTAAAGCTAAGGTTAAAAATCCATTATTCCTGTTGGATGAAATTGATAAAATGGCAATGGATATGCGTGGTGATCCTGCATCTGCTTTGCTGGAAGTGCTGGACCCAGAGCAAAACTCTAGCTTTAATGATCATTATCTGGAGGTTGATTATGACCTTTCTGAAGTGATGTTTGTGTGTACGGCAAATTCCATGAATATACCTGGTCCTTTACTGGATCGAATGGAAGTTATTAATTTATCTGGATACACTGAGGACGAAAAATTAAATATTGCGACCAGATACCTTCTTCCAAAACAGAAGAAAGCTAATGGTCTTGATGAGAAAGATATTCATATATCAGAATCGTCAATAATGAACGCAATTCGGCTTTATACTCGAGAAGCCGGGGTTAGGAATCTGGAGAGAGAAATTTCAAAAATTTGCCGAAAAGTGGTTAAGCAGTTAATGACTGAAACGGGCAAGAGCTCGGTTAAAGTTACTAATAAGAATATAGGTAAATACCTTGGTGTAGAGAAATATGATTATGGAAAAGCAGGTGAAGTTGACCAGGTAGGGCAGGTGACTGGGCTTGCCTGGACGCAGGTTGGTGGTGATCTTTTAACCATTGAAGCGGTTGTCACCAGTGGTAAAGGTAAAGCGACTTCAACCGGACAGCTAGGTGAGGTTATGCAGGAGTCTATAAAGGCTGCAATGACAGTTGTCAGGTCGCGAGCTGAGTCCTTAGGGATTGATGATGATTTTTATCAAAATAAGGATATACATGTTCATGTTCCAGAAGGAGCAACTCCTAAAGATGGACCCAGTGCCGGTGGGGCCATGTGCACTGCTTTGGTATCTGCTTTAACTGGTATTGCGGTGAGGCGAGAAGTCGCTATGACAGGAGAAATAACACTACGTGGTGAAGTATTACCGATAGGTGGTCTCAAAGAAAAATTGTTGGCTGCACATCGAGGCGGTATTAAGCGAGTTTTAATTCCTCATAAGAATTTAAGAGATCTGGAAGAAATTCCAAAGAATGTGATTGGTAATCTGGAGATTATACCTGTCAGATGGATTGATGAGGTACTTGATAAAGCCCTGGTAAGTATGCCAGCACCTGTTGCTCGTAATGAAAAACCGGCATCAAAAGTAAAAAAACAGGCCGCGGAAGGTAAAACAAACAAAAGAAATGCCAAGCCACATTGATTTAAGATTAGACAGATATTTGTTAAAAATGAGTGGATTTTGTGCTGTTGTCTATTGACACGCTGAAAATTTAACCAAACCCGCGAGTTTTCTGGGTTTAAGCGAATTTGTTACTTGACAGTTAATTTGCTCCATTGGTATAAAGTTATCCACGAGGAGCATATGAATTAACTCTTTATTACAAATGTGCTCTCAAAATTGAACTGATAAGAATTAAAGGGGAATTAAGTGAATAAATCTGAACTAGTTGATGCAATCGCATCGGGCGCTGACATATCGAAGGCATCTGCTGGACGCGCACTTGACGCAACTATAGATACAATAACTGAGACTTTGCGTAAAGGTGATCAGGTTGCTTTAGTTGGTTTTGGTACATTTTCAGTTAAGGACCGTGCGGCTCGTACTGGACGCAATCCTCAAACTGGTAAGACAATTGAGATTCCCGCAGCGAGAGTTCCAGGATTTAAAGCTGGTAAAGGCCTTAAAGACGCGGTAAACTAGCGCTCCTTTTTTGGGCGCTTAGCTCAGTTGGGAGAGCATCGCCCTTACAAGGCGAGGGTCGCTGGTTCGAGCCCAGCAGCGCCCACCAGTTTGTTTCTTTTATCTAAAAGATACGGCTTGTGTAAATGATGGAGCGGTAGTTCAGTTGGTTAGAATACCGGCCTGTCACGCCGGGGGTCGCGGGTTCGAGTCCCGTCCGCTCCGCCAGAATAAGCGCGCCTTACCTTAAGGCGCGTTTTTTTTAATAGTAATTTTATTAATGCAGTACGTTTATTACAAATGCTGTAGAAATACTCGATTAGCAGAGTGATTGAACAACGGATTTCTTTTTTTAATAAATTAAATTGATAACTAATTATTTATTAACTAACAATAAAACCAATTTAAATTGAGCTGAATATCATGTTAGATAGTATTAGAGAAGGGGCTAAAAAACCCTGGGTAAAATTTGTTATTTTTGCAATTGTTATTTCATTTGTTTTTGCCGGGTATTTTACTTCTTCGTTTTTTCTCGGTGATCCTAATGCTGTTGCCATTGTTAACGGTGAAAGTATTTCAAAGAATGATTTTCAGCGTGCCTACACAAATATAAAATCTCAACGGGCAGACTATTACAAAGCTAATGTAAAAAGTGAAGATGACGAAAGAAATTTTCAAGAAAACATATTGCAGCAGCTTATTACTGAGAAAGTTAGAGATCTGGCAACCATTGATATGGGTATGAGGTTGTCTAGTACAGCTTTAAGAGATGTTATTCAGTCAAATCCAAATTTCCAGGACGATGGTAAATACTCTGCAGAACTGCTTGAAAGAACTCTGGCAGGGATTCAAATGAGCCGTGGAGCTTTTAAACAGGCATTTCAAACGCAGGAAACAACAAAGCAGCTTGTGAACGGGTTACTGTCTAGTGAGTTTTCTCTAGAAACAGAAACGGAAACGGATTACGAGTTGATTTCGCAAAAGCGTAGCGGTAAAGCGTTGCAGATAAATTATGCACCTTTCAAAACTGATGTGAAAATTAGTAGTGACGAAATTTCAAAATATTACGAAGAGAATAAAGAATCGTTTAGAGTTGAAGAAAAAGTTTCGCTTGAATATATTGAACTGAGTGTTGAGAAACTACTGAAACAACAAAAGGTTTCTGAAGAGCAGATTGAAGAATATTATAAGGATAATCTGGACACTTATTACAAAGATGATGATAAGCGAAAAATTTCACATATTCTGGTGTTGTCAAATGGGAATGATTCACAAGCTCTTGAAAAAATAAATGCAATTAAAACGCGTCTTGATAATGGTGAGGATTTTGCTGCTATAGCTAAAGTTGAGTCTGATGATGTTCCTACTAGAGAAATTGGCGGAGATTTGGGTATACTTTCAACAGAAGATAGTGACGACCCTGTAGAAAAAGCGGGAGCTGCGTTGGTCAATATTGGAGATGTTTCTGAGCCAGTGAAAAGTGACTTTGGCTATCACCTGGTGAAACTAACTTCTTTTGTTAAAGGGGCTGTTCAACCGTTAGCTGAAGTTAAGGGAAAAATTACAGAAGAGCTAAAAAGAGCATTCGCTGAAGAGGCATTTCATGCAAAATCTTCAGATTTTGAAAGAATTGCTTTTGAAGTCTCTGATACGTTAAAAGATACTGCTGATGTTACCGGGTTAACAATTCAAACCAGCCCGCTAATAGGTCTATCTTATCGTGAAGGTATTTTTGCTAACCAGGACATTAAAGATGCTGCCTTTGGTTCTGACGTAAAAGAAGGACTGGTAAATTCGTCACCAATTGAAGTAGGAGAAAATCAACTGGTAGTTTTACGTTTAAAAGAGCATAAACCCAGTAAAATTGAATCATTGGATTTGGTCCAATCAAAAATTGAAATTCAAATCACGCAGAAAAAAGCAAAAACTAAAGCAGAAGGACTAGCAAGTAACTTGATTGAAAAATTGGAAGCAAAGCAGGATGTCAACGAACTGATTGAGAAAAATTCATTGAAATGGACTCAGTTGGATAAAGTTGAACGTAACAATGCAAGTTTAAGTTATTTTGCTAATCAGAAGTTTTTTCAAATGTCTACACCGATAGAAAATGAATCAACTTTAGATAAAGTAGAGGATTTTCAGGGAGTGACAATCTTGTTATTGACTCAGGTTGAAAATGGGAACTGGAGTGTGGCAGATGAAGCGACACGAAAACAGCGTGCTAACTATATGAGTAGTTATTTTGGAAATGCTGGTTATGGATCGTTTATCGAAGGGCTGCGCGGTGATGCAAGTGTCACGCGAAACCTGTCTAATCTGGCTCAGTAGAATTAATCTGAATCTGACAGGTCCTTGAACTGATATTAGCAGGTTAAATATTTATAAAAAAAGGGCAATTCAGTTTGCCCTTTTTTATGTCCGTATTACTCTACTTCAATTAAACCCTGGTATTTTAAACAGGCTACTTTACGGCCATTATTTTCGTTAGTGCTATCTGGATGTTCCTGTTTACAGCGTTCTTCACAATAAGGACATTTTTGTGCGAAACAGCATCCGTTTTCTAATTGAAACTTGCTTTTACTTAGTTTTGTTTTTTTAAAATGTGAAAAACGATTCATGTAAGTTGGCGTACTGGCAAATAAAGCTTGAGTATAGGGGTGTAGAGGTCGATCGAATATTTGTTCAATATTCCCATACTCAACAATTTCTCCGGCAAACATTACAATGACCTGGTCGGCAATATGTTCAACTACGTTTAAATCATGTGAAATGAACAGGTATGAAATTCCCAGTTCTTCTTGAAGTTCCTGCAATAAATTAAGTATTTGTGCCTGAATTGACACATCAAGTGCCGATAATGGTTCATCTGCAATGATGAGCTTAGGGTCTAGAATAATGGCTCTGGCAATTGCTATTCTTTGTCGCTGCCCTCCGGGGAACATATGAGGGTAACGGTATTGATGTTCTGGTAGCAGTCCAACTCGAGTTAGTGTTTTTTCGATTTTTAGTTTTCTCTGTTTGGTTGATAGCGGAGTGTTGATGAGCAATGCTTCTTCTAAAATAGTTCCTATTCTTGATTTGGGGTTTAGTGATTCATAGGGGTTTTGAAAAATCATTCGAATATCCTTAAATCTGTTTTTTCTATGCTCCCTGTTTTTAAAGTTCAGCTCTTCTCCATTTAAAATGATTTTACCTTTTGTTGGATTTTCAATACCTATAATTTGCCTGGCAAGTGTGCTTTTACCTGAGCCAGATTCTCCAACAATAGCCAGTGTTTTTCCTGAATCAAGGTTAAAACTGATATTTTTTATCGCATCAATATTGTTATTGCTACTGAAGCTAAGTGTTTTCAGTTTGTAAGTTTTATGGAGATTCTGAACAGAAAGAAAACTCATGAGGTTTTATCTTTAGGTTGAGTTGGAGAGTGGGCTATGGCTACATGACACCGTACCTTACCGTAGTTTTCTATGGTTTTCAGTTTTTGGTTTTTAACGCATAGTTTTTCTGCTTGCGGACAGCGAGGACCTAGCCTGCAGCCTACAGGCAACTGGTCAATCGCAGGAATATTTCCTTCCAGCGCAAACATTCTGCTTCCTTTAATATGTCTGTCTCCTAGTTGCGGGATGCTGTCGAGTAACGCTTTTGTATAAGGATGATGTGGACAAGAGAGTATGTTTTCCGTTGCAGCGTGTTCCATTAGCTGACCTGAATAAATTACTCCGACTCGATCGGTATTTTCAGATAGTAGTGCAAAATCATGAGTAATTAGCATGAGACCAACATCTTCCGCTTTACTCAGGTCGACTAATAAATCAATTATCTGAGATTGAATGGTGACATCAAGAGCGGTTGTTGGCTCGTCAGCAATAAGCAATCTTGGTTTACAAGATAAAGCTATGGCGATTGCAACTCTCTGATTCATACCACCAGAAAGTTGGTGCGGGTACATTTTTAGCACCGTTTCTGGTTGAGTCACTCCGACTGATTCAAGAAGGTTAATCGCGCGTGATTTTCTTAGCTTGTTATTCCCCCCCTGATGCAGAATGATAGTTTCATCCAGTTGTGATGAAACAGAATAACAGGGGTTTAAACTTGCTTGTGGTTCCTGAAAAATGATTGCCGCTTTTGATGCGACGTAAGCAGCTCGCTGAGCGTGTGACATTTTCATTAAATCCTGGCCATCCAGGTTGATATAGTCGGCCCGCATTGACATTTTGGGTGAGAGTAGTCCCATGATAGCCAATGCCAGAATACTTTTTCCAGAGCCCGACTCACCAACAATTCCAAGTATCTCCCCCATATCCATTTTTAAGGAAAGGCGTTCAATAATAGGAAAATCACCATTATTACTGTGGTAAGTGACAGATAAGTTTTCCAGTCTCAATAAATGCATGCTACTTTTCCAGATCCATTGCGTCTCTCAAGCCATCACCCACAAGATTAATTGAGAGCAGTGTAAAAAATATTGCTAGTCCGGGTAAAGTGACTGTCCAGGGGGCAATGGTGATATAGACATATGATTCTGACAGTATTGTTCCCCATTCTGGGTGAGGTGGTTGTGCACCAAGTCCTAAAAATCCTAAAGCCGATATTTCCAGAATGGCAGTGGAAAAAGCCAGAGTTAATTGAACAATGAGTGAAGGTAGAATATTGGGTAAAATTGAATGAGTAAATAGTCTGGATTTATTCGCGCCATCAAGAATTGTTGCTGTAACATAATCTTTATTTAACTCATGTTTTATGGCATTCCGTGAAACTAGAACAAAATGTGGAATGAGAACAATGGCAACAGCATAAATGGCATTCGGTAGTCCAGGACCGATAAGCGCAACAATAACAATCGCTAACAATAACGAGGGAAGCGCAAGAATTAAATCCGTCAACCTGAGTATAATATTATCTATCCAGATATTAGTTAATGCTGTCATACAGCCCAGTAATATTCCTATCGTTGCAGAAATGAGTACAACAATTGTTGCGAGCTTTAAAGATAACCGAGCGCCATAAACTAGTCTGGAAAATAAATCTCTTCCTAAATCGTCTGTACCCAGGATGTACTTACTATTTCCACTATCGTACCAATAAGGGGGAGAGCTAAGTTCTTCAAATTGAGCCGTTGGATCATAGGGGGCGATCCAGGGGGCAAAAATTGCGATTAGAATAATGACAAGTAATACAATTAATGCGCTAACAGCCAGTTTATTTTTATTAAAACTTTTAACCCAGCGAGAAAATGTGCCGGGAATTTCTGGCTGTCGATAAAACTGAGGCTGGTTAATCATTTTTGAAGCCTTAGTCGAGGGTTTATCAGGTAAGTTGTAATTTCAATTAACATATTTATAAAAATGACAGTAGAAGCGATTGCAAGAAGTCCTCCGTGGATAGTGACCAGATCTCTTCTGTATACTGCTTCTAATAACCATTTACCCACTCCGGGCCAGGAAAATATTATTTCAGTAATTAATGTGCCTGTAATTAAAACGCTGATCTGTAATCCAATGATGGTAATAATGGGGATCATTGCGTTTCTTAGCGCATGGACCCAGATAATTCTGCTGGTCGCCAGGCCTTTTGCTTTTGCGGTTCTTATATAGTCGCTGGATAATGCTTCGATCATTGACGCTCTGGTGACTCGGGTAAAAATTGCCAGTGGAATGGTTCCAAGTACTATTGCAGGTAATATCAGGTGGTGTAAAGCATCAAAGAATGCTTCAACGGCATAAGGTTTGTTGGAAATTAGTGTGTCGATCAGCATAAAACCGGTAACTGGCAAAATGTCATATTCAAAACCAATGCGACTTGCAACGGGCGTCAGGGACAGGGTTAATGAAAAAAGTAAAACCAGTAACATCCCCCACCAGAATATTGGCATTGAATAACCAACCAGAGTGGTGGATACAATCAACTTATCTTGCCACATATTTTTGTGTCTGGCTGCAAAAACCCCAAGCGGAAGCCCTATTGAAATTGAAATGATTAATGCTGCAAAAGAAAGCTCTATTGTTGCTGGAAAATAGAGCAAAAAGTCTTTTAAGACATCGCTTCCGTTAATTCTTGAATAACCCCAGTCACCGCTGACAATGAGTTTTAAGTAGTCAAAATAATGAAAAAACAGATGAGCAGCATTGTCTACATTCGCGTTGCCGGTTATTGATGAATCAACGGGAAAAAAGCGCGTCAGGCTGAAAGTGAAAATTGTCAGGGTGATAAGACTGAGCAACATAATAATCAGTTGACGTAAGATTATTTTAGTCACCGTTATGACTCTTTTTATTGGAGTTATCTAAATAAACGTTGGTGAAAAACGCACCTCCATTTGATGCGATTTTAAAGTTTTTTATTCGAGAGTTAACTATAAAATGCTGTGTTGCATGTGCTATTGGTACCCAGGGAGCTGCCTCTTTAAAGGTTTTTTGCAAGGTTTTATAGATAATTAACCTTTCATTTAACTTACTTTTTGAGCGGGCTTCAGCGGTTAACTCACTAAATGAATGGTCACACCAGAAGGCTGCGTTTGTACCAGAATGTGTTGCATTACAACTGAGTAATGTAGAAAAAAAGTTGTCTGGATCGCCATTGTCACTAACCCATCCGGCTAGTGCACTCTGGTGCAAGCCATTACTGGTATAACTTAAAAATTTACCAAATTCAAAAGAAGTGATATTGACTTGAATATTCACTTTCTTTAAATCTTGCTGGATAAGTTCAGCCATTTTTTTTGCATTAGGATTATAAGATCGTTGGGCATTAGTTGTTACAATATTCATCTTAAACCCCGAAGAAAAGCCAGCTTCTAACAGAAGTTCTTTTGCTAGTTCCGGGTTATATTGGTAGTCAATTAGTGATTGATCGTAGGACCACATATTTGGAGGAACTGGAGATTTGGCCTTAGTGGCGGTTTCTCGATAAACGGCTTTTATAATTGAGTTCTTGTTAATAGCATGATTTATTGCAACCCTCACCAGTTGATTATTAAAAGGGGGTTTTTGTGTATTCATTGCAAGATAAGCAATGTTAAGACCAGGTTGGCTGATAACCTGTATGTTGTCATGTTTTTGTGCAGCTTTAATATGGATAGGTAAAGGCTTTGCCATAATATCGCAGTCTCCGGCAAGCATTCTGGCAAATCGTAAAGAAGGCTCAGGAGTGATTGCGAAAATTACGTGGGCGAGTAATTGTTTTCCTTCCCAGTAATCAGGATTGGCTTTATATCGAATAAACGCGTCTGGTTGATATCTGTCCAGCTGAAAAGGACCTGTGCCAACAGGATGGACATCGATAAATTCAGGTGTTTGTGCGGCGAGAAGATGTTCTCCATACTCGGCAGATAATATTGAGGCGAAATCCATGGCAAGCGCCGAAAGAAAAGGGCTTTCTGCACGGTTCAATATAAATCTCACCGTGTAATCATCGAGTTTCTCAATACGATTAATGAGTTTATCGAGGCCCATTGAGTCAAAATAACCAAATTTTAGACTGGAAATATTGTGGAACGGATGATCGTTATTTTTTTGTCTCTCAAAACTGAATATAACATCGTCAGCATTGAACTCTCGTTCAGGTTGAAAATAGTGACTTGAGTGAAACCTTACGCCTTTTCTTAAATTAAAAGTATAGCTTTTTCCGTCTTTTGAAACTTCCCAGTTTGTTGCCAGAGAAGGCTGAATGGTTGTGCTTTCAGGTTTAAACTCAATGAGCCGATTGTATATTGGACGTGAGGATGCATCAAATGTTGTGTTTGAAGTTGATAGTTGAGGGTTAAAGGTTTCCGGGCTTCCTTCGGAACAGTAAACCAGTACATTATCTTTGACACTTTTTGTTTCGTGAAAATTACAACCTGCTAACAATACAGATATTATTATCCATTTAAGAAGTCGCATCAGTCGTAGATTAAACAGATTAATAATCACTTCAAATCACTTCTGGTCCAGTAGCTGGTATTTTTTGAGATATCCTCGTAATTGATGATATGTCAAGCCGAGCATTTCTGCACACTTTTTCTGGTTAAATTGCGTGTGCTTTAATGCCATTTGAATAATGTGAACTTCGGTATCGTAAATTGACTGTTTTAAATTGATAGGAAACTGAGTTGTTTCAATTATGGTTGATGGAGAAATTTGATTCTCTGTGGACATTGCTTTGTTGGCGGTTGGAAATTGTTCGTCTGCAGAAGTCATGTTGCTTGAGTGAGAGTTGCTTTCACCAATTAATCGGTAGTTTGATTTAAATGGGTCAAATTGAATTTCGTCAATCAAAACATCGGCAGGGGTTTTGTAGATAGTTCTTTCTATAACATTTTTAAGTTCTCTCACATTACCTGGCCATGAATATTGTACCAGTGCTTTTTGAGCACTTTCAGTAAAGCCCGCGAAAAACTCTCTATCAAGTTCTTTAGTCATTAACATTGCAAAATGTTGTGCAAGAATGATTATATCAGATGTCCTTGCTCTTAGTGGCGGCAAAGTAACAACATCAAAAGCCAGTCTATCAAGCAGGTCGGCTCTGAATTCACCTTTGTTAACTCGCTCTGGCAGGTTTTCATTGGTTGCTGCAACGAGCCTGACATCAATTTTCAAAGTTTTATTGCCCCCAACTCGTTCCAGTTCTCCATATTCTATGACACGTAATAGCTTTTCCTGAACCGCAGAAGAGCTATTGCCGAGCTCATCCAGAAATAAGGTACCATGATTAGCCAGTTCAAAACGGCCAAGATGGCGCTTATTAGCGCCTGTAAATGACCCAGATTCGTGGCCAAATAGCTCTGATTCCAGCAAATTTTCGTTTATTGCCGCACAGTTGAGTTTTATAAAGGGTTGATCCCACCGGCCTGACAGGTAGTGCAGTCTTGCTGCAATTAACTCTTTGCCTGTCCCTCTCTCGCCGACAATTAACACTGGCTTGTTGATAGAGGCCAGCTGGGAGACTTGTTCAATAACCTCCAGAAAACAGGTGGACTCTCCAATCAGGTTGTCAATATTCTGGTTCATAGAAAGCTATAGAGTTAGTTAAATTGACCAAATTGTAGGTTATTTTCACATAAAACTAAATTGTGTTCCAGTAGATTATAAAAATAGTTAGTAAATACAAGGAGTTAATTATAAAAAAAACTGGCATGTAAATTGATTGTATAAACTTCAAAGCATAAATTTAAAGTATATATTTAACTAATCAGAGGTGTAAGGAATGTTACCCGTAATATTATCCAGGCAGTCTGCTTATCTTTTTTCCAGGCGAGGAAGCAAACTTATTGTTGAGGTCATTATTGGTGTTATCGGGCTATTGGGTATTGCACTGGCGCAGGTAACTGAGCCTGTTCCTGTTTACCTGTCTGGAGAAGATCGCGTCATTTTGAGCATCAGTAAAGGTGTTGAGGTAAGTTCTTCACAAGACAAGTTCTTGTTGGTAACACCAGCAGTGGACTGGCTGGAAATATTATTTTAAGGTAGGGAGTTAAAAGCAGAGAGTAGGGTCGTTTGTTTTATAC
>JADGFG010000051.1:0-1433 GCA_016743995.1 Kangiellaceae bacterium
TGATTGCATTGGTAATGCAATCATCAATGGTAGGTTTATCTGGAATGCCTATACTGATAGAGGTAAGAGTTACACCAGGTTCTTTAGTAAATTGATTTGCTGAATTTGACGTTAGTTTGTGAAAATTTTCAGGGGCTACTTGAGTTTCTTTTCCAGATCGTCCTGCTAATTTCTGTTTGCTTTCTTCTGAAGAAGAATCGGACTGAATATCAAAGCCAAAGTTGCAATTAGGGAGATTTAAGTCAGGCATGTTTTTTACGTTTTAGTTACAATGAAAACAGTATTATCGCAAGAAAAAATGTTAAACTGTTAGATAGCTTTGTAGGTATTTGTAATCATGGTTATAGCCAGTGTTTCTCGATAACGGTTAAAAATGAAAAAAATCAGCATTAGTTTAATATTCATCTCTTTTTGTTTTATCGCTTTTAAGATAATGGATTTCATTTACCCAGTCCCAAATCCCATTAAACTTAAAAAATTCTCCCAACTAGTTGTCGATAAAAATGGTCTCCCATTAAGAGCCTTTGCTGATAGCAATGGGGTCTGGCGTTACCCAACCGATTACAAAAGCGTTTCTCCAGAATATCTGGAAGCGCTGATTAATTATGAAGACCGCTGGTTCTGGCACCACTGGGGAGTGAACCCTTTTTCAATGGTTAGAGCGGTGAAGCAATTTGTGGTGAATGGAAAAGTGGTTTCTGGTGGTTCGACCCTGACCATGCAGGTGGCTCGAATTTTTGATCCGCATAAGAAGAGTATCCCAGGAAAATTGTGGCAAATGTTTCGAGCCTTTCAACTGGAATATCATTTCAGTAAGGCAGAAATTCTTAATTTATACCTGAATTATGCGCCTTTTGGCGGCCCTATCGAAGGTATTGAAGCAGCAACTTATACTTACCTGGGGAAATCGGCGGCAGATTTAACTTCGGCAGAAGCGGCGTTAATGGCGGTTCTGCCCCAGTCTCCTAGCCGATTTCGACCAGATCGCCATCCACAACGGGCGCAGAAAGCCAGAGATAAAGTCATTCGGCGCATGCGTGACTTTGCCGTCTGGAGTAAAGCGCAAGCAGAAGAAGCGCTGGAGGAAATGGTGGTCGCGGAATTTAATAGTCGGCCGGTTTATGCGCCTCTATTAGCAAGATACCTTAAGTCTATTTATAGAAATAAAAGCCTGATTAAAACCACGATTGATCTTGATGTTCAGTTGTCGCTACAAAGTTCATTAAAAGATTACCTTTACCGATTTTCAGAAAATACTTCTGCGTCTGCTATGGTGATGAAGAACAAGTCGCTTGAGGTGGTTGCCTATGTGGGGGCCGCAGATTTTGCCAATACCAGACGATTTGGACATCTGGATATGAATCGTGCAATTCGTTCTCCGGGCTCAACCCTGAAACCTTTTATTTATGGAATGGCAATGGATGAAGGGTTGG
>JADGFG010000051.1:1443-25810 GCA_016743995.1 Kangiellaceae bacterium
GGGTTGGTGCACTCAGAATCTTTGTTGCAGGATGTGCCGCTTAATTTTGGACAATATAATCCGAGAAATTTTACTGATAATTTTGCTGGTCCTGTCAGTCTTTCCACTGCGTTGCAACGTAGTTTGAATGTTCCGGCTGTTCAGGTGTTAAGTCATCTTGGTGCTGAAAAATTTGCTGCAAAAATAGAAAATGCTGGTTTAAAGCTTTATATTCCCGGTCAGGGGAAACCTTCTCTATCTCTCGCGCTAGGTGGGGTGGGGGTTAAGCTTTACGAATTAATTTCTGTGTATAGAGCGCTTGCAGTCGATGGAATAGCAGGTAAACCGCGTTATTTACCAGAGTCGCCCAGAGAAGAAAGGTATCTGCTTTCCCCGGAAGCCGCCTGGGTTATGGGAGAAATATTGGCGGCGGTGCCCATTGAGGCGAGGCAGAAAAGCCCTTTTTTGAAAAAAGAAAAGCAGTGGGTTGCCTTTAAAACAGGGACCAGTTATGGACATCGAGATGCCTGGGTAGTGGCCGTTACCCCGGAATATACGATTGCCGTCTGGGTGGGTAAGCCCGATGGAACCCCTTCACCTGGAGAGTTTGGCCGACGAACTGCCGTTCCTATGGTGAGAAATATTTTACAGTTATTACCCCATGAAAAGCGGACTGGAAAACGTAAGCCGCAGCAGGTGACTCTGGAAAATATTTGCTGGCCACTGGGTAAACTGGCAGCGATAACCAGTAAACAACACTGTCATCAAACGAGACAAGCCTGGCTGATTAACCGTGTATCTCCCGTAACACCGCGTCAGCAACAGTGGGTGGAACAAAATCCACTAGAGATTGAAGTAGAAATCGATTCAGGTAAACGTGTTTTTTCTACCTGCAGAAAGACTGCTACCAGGGTAGAAGAAGTGGCATTGTGGCCGGTTCGGCTAGAGCCCTGGTTGAATAAGCGCTTTAAACGTAAAACACTTTTGCCTGAATTGAGTGAAGGTTGCAACAGAAGGAGCCAGATGACACAGGATTTAATTATTGCTGGTGTCAAAGATAAAAGTCAGATTAAACGACCGCCGGGATCCAGTCTTGAACTTGAGCTTAGTTTGTCTGTCATTGGTAGTCAGAGTGATTTGAGCTGGCTGGTTAATGGTCAGTGGTACAAAAAAACTCAAGCTGGTGAATCTCTACTATTGAAAGCGTTAGATGCAGGAGAATACCTGGTGATGGTATTTAATCATCAGGGGCAATCGGCAACTATTCGCTTTCGAGTGTTATAAAATGAGCGTTATTTAATTGGCTATTTTTGGCTACAGCAACAGGCCAGGAAACCACATATACTAGAGCCAATAAGAATGCCTTGACCAGGTTTTGAACAGAGAAGGAAAGAGGCAGCGTTTACTATGCTTCTTTAAAGCAAATGTTGCTGGTGTATGATTCAATAAAGTCAGCTTATGATTTATCAGGCTGTATTTCTTCCACAATACAATTTGCTTCACCACCTTCCAGTAACAAAGAAATTTTCTGTCCCTGGTGTAGTTTTGAAATGTGTGAAACCACCTGTTTAGACTCTTGCTCTCTTACAATGGCATAACCACGAGAAAGCGTTGAAAGCGGGCTGAGTGTTTGTAATGAGCCTGCACAAATTTGAAGTTGATGCTGCCATTGCGCCATTCTGTTTTTTAGATTGCCATTGAGTCTCTGTTTTAACTCGGTCAATTTTTGCTGTTGTTGATGGAGCTGGTTGACGGGGTTGAGTTGTGCTAATCGGTAGTTTAATGTCGCTAGTCGGTTTCTTTTTTTGTTACAAGAACCATTGATAGATGATATTAACTGGTGGTTAATTTTTTCCAGCTGTAATCGACTGGCAGTAATTGTGTTGGCTGGATCAATTAATTTTAGCCGAGTTATATTGAGCTGGTTTTGTAATTGGTTAATCTTATTGGTAAGTGAATCTGTTAATGTGATCGTCAGCCGATCAACTTGTTGTCGCAACATGTTTTGTTCTGGAACAAGTAACTCGGCTGCGGCAGAAGGAGTCGGGGCGCGTAAATCGGCTACCAGTTCAGTAATTGTGGTATCTACTTCATGCCCGGTGGCTGCGACCAGTGGAATCTGACATGCGGCAATACGGTGGGCGAGTTTTTCGTCATTAAAACACCATAAATCTTCCAGCGAACCACCGCCACGGGTAATCAATAATACATCGCAATCATTTCGCGATTCGGCAGTGTCGATAGTCTTGATTATCTCCTGAGCCGCTTTGTCTCCTTGCACCTGAACAGGGTAAATAATGACTGGCGTCATTGGACTGCGCCTTTTTAAGACACTTAAAACATCGTGAATAGCAGCTCCGCTGGGAGAGGTGATGACACCGATTTTTTCTGGAAAGGTGGGGAGAGGTTGTTTATTCTCTTCAGCAAAAAGACCTTCCAGGCGCAGCTTTTCAATTAATGCATTGAGCCTTTGCTGCAAGTTACCCTGACCTGAAGCTTCCATATAATCGGCAATTAACTGATAGTCTCCGCGGGGTTCATACAGGCTGACCTTGCCTTTAACAACAACTTTATCTCCATTTTTTGGAGAAAAGCGTAAATTTTGGGTTTTAAACCGGAACATCGCGCATCGTATCTGGGCGCTGTCGTCTTTTAAGCTAAAATACCAGTGACCAGAAGCAGCCATAATCAGGTTAGATATTTCACCTGTCAGCCAGATACTGCCCAGAGAAGATTCCAGGGTTGTTTTAGCCTGCCGATTAAGCTGGCTTACCGTCAAAATCTTTCTTTGAGGAGGTTCTTGAGGCTTTAAAAAAGGCTGTATCATCGGGGTATTCGTTGCTACATAATGTTGAGGATATTGTATCTTATTCAATTATTTGTGCCAGCAAAAATCAAAAATCAATTAGTTTTATTCATAATATCAAAGGGTTAGCAGGTATTTGACCAAGTGCTCTGTGACCAGAACTATAGGGTTGATGAATGGAGGGATAGTTAGTTTTATGAGTTGTCAGTAGAAAATGAGCGTTCAAAAAGACCAAATGTTTGCTAAAATGAGCTGAATAAATTGTCACTTTTTACAATTTATCTGTATAATCCCGCTTTGGCTGAAAAGCCCTTCTAGAAATGGTGTTAATTTAAAAATGCGTATCACTCAAGAAGCCCTCACTTTTGATGACGTTCTGCTGGTTCCAGCACATTCTCAGGTTCTGCCTAACGAAGTTTGCCTGAAAACAAAGATTACTCGCGATATTGAGCTAAATATTCCCCTGATTTCTGCCGCGATGGATACCGTAACCGAGGCTAATCTGGCAATTGCTATTGCTCAGGAAGGCGGTATTGGTTTTATTCATAAGAATATGAATATTGAAAGCCAGGCGGCAGAGGTGTTGAAGGTTAAAAAGTTTGAGAGTGGTGTCGTTACCAACCCTATTACGGTTACGCCAGGTACCAGTATCGGTGAGCTTAAAAAAATCACATCGAGACACGGAATTTCTGGTTTGCCGGTGGTTGAAAATGGTGAATTACTGGGAATTGTGACCAGCCGTGATATTCGTTTTGAGACTCATTTATCTCAGCCCGTTTCTTCTGTAATGACAAAGAAAGAGAACCTGGTTACTGTGACAGATAAGGCAACTCAGGAAGATGTGCTGAAATTAATGCACCAGCACCGTATTGAAAAAGTATTGATGGTTGATGATGGCTTTCATCTGACCGGCCTATACACTGTAAAAGATATCCAGAAAGCTGAAGATAAACCTAATGCTTGTAAAGATAGTCTGGGCCATTTGCGTGTAGGCGCAGCTGTTGGAACTGGTGCGGATACTAACGAAAGGGTGACTGCATTGGTCGCTGCTGGCGTTGATATTATCCTGGTAGATACCTCTCATGGACACTCTCAGGGTGTCATGGATAAAGTTAAGTGGGTAAAACAGACTTTTCCCGGCGTTCAGGTTATTGGTGGTAATATAGCCACAGCACAAGGCGCTAAAGATTTGGTGGCCGCTGGGGCTGATGGTGTTAAAGTCGGCATTGGTCCTGGTTCAATCTGTACTACTCGGATTGTAACGGGTGTTGGCGTACCACAAATTACGGCCGTTAATAATGTCGCAAAAGCATTGGAAGGAACTGGGATTCCTTTGATCGCCGATGGCGGTATTCGTTATTCGGGTGATATGTGTAAAGCGGTAGCAGCAGGCGCATTTTCTGTGATGGTTGGTTCTATGCTGGCGGGCACCGAAGAAGCGCCAGGAGAAGTTGAGCTTTATCAGGGGCGTTCTTATAAATCTTATCGTGGAATGGGGTCTCTCGGTGCAATGCAACAGAAGCATGGTTCGGGCGACCGTTATTTTCAATCGTCTAATGCGGCAGATAAATTGGTGCCTGAGGGCATTGAAGGCCGTGTACCTTATAAAGGAAGTTTAGCTGCAATTGTTCATCAGATGCTGGGTGGTATACGTTCGTCAATGGGTTTAACGGGTTGCGCCGATATTCAGACTTATCGAACAAAAGCTGAATTTGTTAAAGTGACTTCTGCAGGAATGCGTGAGAGTCATGTACACGATGTACAAATTACCAAAGAAGCACCTAATTACCAGGTTTCTAAATAAAACAGGTTTCCAGGTAAAAAAAGAATGTGATTGATAAGATGAGCGCTTATTCTGCTCTCATTATTAATGAAAGGCCGCAATAATGATTATTGCGGCTTTTTAATTTTGATTTTGAATGAAGTTTTATAAAAAGGTAAATAACGATGTCCGCTGATATTCATGCTCAGAAAATTCTGATATTAGATTTCGGTTCGCAATATACGCAGTTAATCGCCCGTCGAATCAGAGAGCTGGGGGTTTATTGTGAACTTTATCCTTTCGACCTGGAAGAAGAACGAATCAGAGAAATTTCACCAGACGGTATTATTCTATCAGGTGGGCCAGAAAGTGTTATCGGAAATAATACGCCTCGAGCAACTGATGTAGTCTTTGAAATGGGCGTGCCGGTTCTGGGGATTTGTTATGGTATGCAAACCATGGCACACCAGCTTGGTGGAAAAGTTGCCTCTTCTGATAAGAAAGAGTTTGGTTACGCTCAGGTACGTCACGCAGAAAAATCAGAGTTACTCAGCGATATAGAAGATCACTCTCAGGCTGGTAAAGGTGTGCTGGATGTATGGATGAGCCATGGAGATAAGGTTATCGAGTTACCTGAAGGTTTTGTTGCGATTGGCGAGTCAGATAATGCACCACTTGCTGCGATGGCCAATGAAGCAAAGAAATTTTATGGTGTTCAGTTTCACCCGGAAGTGACACATACTCATCAGGGCGGCAGAATACTGGAGCGTTTTGTCTCTGATATTTGTGGTTGTCAGAAATTATGGACTGCAGATAGTATTATTGAAAATGCCATTCGTGAAATAAAAGAAAGTGTGGGAGATGATGAAGTCATTTTAGGGCTTTCTGGTGGTGTTGACTCTTCAGTAACAGCCATGCTATTGCATCGTGCTATCGGTGCAAAGTTAACCTGTATTTTTGTTGATAACGGTTTGTTACGTTTAAATGAAGGTCAACAGGTTATGGACATGTTCCATGAAGACTTTGGTTTGAAGGTGATTAAGATTGATGCCGAAAATCAGTTTCTGGATGCGCTCAAAGGAGAAGTTGATCCAGAAGCCAAGCGGAAAATTATTGGTCGTGAATTTGTTAATGTATTCCAGCAAGAATCAGAAAAACTGTCTAATGCGAAATGGTTGGCTCAGGGAACCATTTATCCTGATGTTATCGAGTCTGCCGGCGCCAAAACCGGAAAAGCACATGTGATTAAGTCTCATCATAATGTGGGCGGGCTACCAGACGATATGACTTTAAAACTGGTTGAGCCATTACGCGAATTATTTAAAGATGAAGTGCGAAAAATTGGTCTTGAGTTAGGACTCCCCTATGACATGTTATACCGTCACCCATTTCCAGGTCCGGGATTAGGCGTGCGTATACTGGCTGAAGTCAAAAAAGAATATGCGGATTTACTCAGGCTGGCAGATAATATTTTTATTGAAGAATTACATAAAAACGATTTGTATCACAAAACGTCACAGGCATTTGCTGTATTTTTACCCGTTAAGTCTGTTGGTGTCGTGGGAGATGCCAGAAAGTATGAGTATGTTATTGCGCTCAGAGCGGTAGAAACTATTGATTTTATGACTGCTCGCTGGGCTCACCTGCCTTATGAGTTTTTAGAAAAAGTGTCTGGTCGAATTATTAATGAAATTGACGGTATTTCTCGTGTTACTTATGATATTTCTTCAAAGCCACCAGCAACGATTGAGTGGGAGTAAATTCTGTACTCGTTTGATGATCTGTACTGGATGAAGCAGGCGTTGTTGCTTGCTGAGAAAGCTGCGCAAATGGGTGAAGTTCCTGTGGGCGCGATTCTGGTAAAAGATAACAGAATGCTCGGTCAGGGGTTTAATCAACCGATACTAAACCACGACCCCTCTGCGCATGCAGAGATTAACGCTATTCGGCAGGCTGGAAAATATCTACAGAACTATCGCATGGTGAATACAAAGATGTATGTCACGCTCGAACCTTGTGCCATGTGCGCTATGGCAATGGTTCATGCTCGTATCAGTCAGGTTGTTTTTGCGACCCGTGATCCTAGAACGGGTGCCGGAGGAAGTTTATATCAGTTGCTACAACATACTGGTCATAATCATCAGATCGATATAATTGAAGGTGTAATGCAGGCCGAAAGTGCGGATTTGCTTAAGACGTTTTTTAAAGCCAGACGCTAAAAATCTATACGGGTCACAAATTTTGTTTGAAAAAGTTGACTTAAATTTTTAGTAAAATAAATATAACAGGAGTCTTTAAGTTGCTAAAGAAAATTTTGATCGGCTTTTTATTGTTTTTTACAGTTCTTTTTATATTCACACAGGTTGATGACCATTTAACTGATGAGTCAGAGCAGTTACTAAACCTGGCAAAAAATACAGAAGAAAGTGAAGCGTTTCTTTATCTGATGGGAATTTCTGCGCCAGAAAATAAAGACCCAATCCAGGTTGGAAAAGAGCAAAAAGAAAAACGTAATGATAGTGAAACGCTGAAAATACCTGATGCGTTCCGTTGTAATGATGGCAACGCTAACTGCTTGCAGTTATTATTTAGTGATGAACAATCTGTTTTATCAGCATTAGAATCAAACAAAATGCTAATCAACAGGTATGAAGCATTTATAAAGTTAGCTGGATTCAGGAATCTATCAACACCTGACATCAACGAAGTTTTACCAGATTTTCTTTATTTAAAAACAGGCAATCGTTTATGGTTACTCTCTGCGATCGATAAGATTAAACGAAATCATAATAATATCATTGAAGTTGAAGCCGCTGTATCATCAGTTTTTTTAAATATTGATCATATTCGAAGACATTTAAAAACCTCAAATACCATTATCAGTAAACTGGTTTTTCTCTCAATGCTTGCTGAAAACCTGGATGTTTTATCTATTTTGAAAAATCAGTATGCTATCAGTTTTACTGAAAAGATGATTCCGTCAGTTGCACGACTTGAAAGAGATTTGGCTGTTCCCGTTGCAAGAGAGTTTTTAATGTTTCATAAACTTTTTAATAGTTTTGATAGAAATCCTGCGATCCTTGATAAAGCAGGAAAAAAATCTCAATCGCTTCCTGGCTGGGTAGTCAGAGCGTTATTTAAACCGGGGATATCAACCAATGCCATTTTCCCTGTTTATAAGAAATCCATTGATAATTCGCTTTTATCGGCAAAAGAATTTGCAAAGTTAACTGACAGAATCATTCATTCCGACGTTGAAAAATCCTGGGTAAGAAACTCAATAGGGACAATTTTAAATGAGACCGCGTTGCCTGATTATCATTCCTATATAGCCAGGTTTCATGATGTTGATGTAAAAATATCAATGTTAAATACCTTAAACTCCAGTGAAAATAAAAACAATGAAGTTTTATTCATTAATCCTTATTACCCGGGAGGCGAGCAGATTAAATTTTCAGAGGAAAAAAATGAAATCTGTTTACCAGGACCAATGAAAGATGAACGAAATTATCGCTGTCTGCCATTGAAGGTTTAGTTTATCTGGCTGGATAATGAGAGTGTGGAGTTTGGGTATACACCAGCCTTCATTGATGGATGTTTAAATAGAATAAAAAGAGAGAATAAATAATGAATGAACTTTATCCGGAAATAGAGCCCTTTAACCATTTTTTATTAGCAGTGGGCGACTCTCATCAACTTTATGTGGAGCAATGCGGAAACCCTGAGGGTCAGCCTGTGTTATTTATCCATGGTGGACCGGGGGCGGGTTGTTCTACTAATGACAGACGTTTTTTTGACCCTGCAAAATATCATATTATATTATTTGATCAGCGAGGCTGTGGTCGTTCTTTACCACATGGGTTATTAGATAATAATGAAACGGTTCATCTGGTTTCTGATATTGAAAAAATTCGAGAAAAACTGAATATAGAAAAGTGGCATGTTTTCGGTGGTTCATGGGGGTCAACCTTATCCCTGGTTTATGCACAAACTCACCCAGAACAAGTTAAGAGTCTGGTTTTACGAGGTATCTTTTTAGGCAGACCAGAAGATACTCACTGGGCGTTTACCGGCGGTGGTGGGACACGTATTTACCCTGATTACTGGGAAGAGTATACCAGTGCATTACCTGCTGGCGAAAAACAGTCTACTGTTAAGGCGGCTTACGATATATTGATGGGAGACGATAAAGAGGCGGCATTTAAACTGGCAAAGGCATGGAGTCTTTGGGAAATTCGTTGTTGTACCTTAGTGCCCGATCAGGCATTTGTTGATGCAGCAACCAGTGATGAAGCTTGCTGGACACTAGCCAGGCATGAAGCACACTTTATGGCACATGATTGCTTTTTGTCTGAGAACCAGATTCTCGCTAATTGCGATAAAATCAGAGAGATACCCACTGTGATCGTGCATGGACGTTATGATGTTGTTTGTCCCTTTGATAATGCGTGGTTACTTCATAAACAGCTTCCTCAATCAAAGTTGTTTATCAGTGATTCAGCAGGACATGCATCAATTGAACCGGGTACAAAACATCACCTGATTAATGCTACGCGAGAAATGTTGAGCCTGTAAATTAACTGGCTCAACCAGAATTTTCTTTGGCGACTATCGAGTCGCCTTTTTCATCGCACTGACAAACTCAGCCAGTTTGTTCAATAATATTTCGGGTTGTTCTTTATGATTCTCGATAATTTTAACAATGGCCGAACCACTAATTGCGCCATCAGCACCACTGTCGATCGCCTGCTTTACCTGCTCTGGTGAAGCGATCCCAAAACCTAACAGACTTGGTGGCGCATTATATTTTTTCAGGCTATTGATAATTCCATCAACAGGCATTTCTGCCTTAACGTCGGTACCTGTTACACCAGCTCGACTGAGTAAATAGGTGTAACCTTTGCCTCGAGTCGCAACTTGTTCAAGTACGGATTCTGTTGCATTGGGTGTCGCAATAAAAATGGGGGCGATATCATATTTACCAGCTGTTGCTACAAACTTTTCTGATTCGATGATAGGAACGTCCGCAATAAGTACAGAATCAACGCCTGCGCTTGCCGCATTTTTATAAAAATTATCGATAGAAGTGCCAACCACAAGGTTTGAATAAATCAGTAACCCGATGGGAATGTCAGCATATTCAGTGCGAACAGATTGAATGAGCTCAAAGCACTTTGCAACGGTGGCTTTGTTGGCGAGCGCCCGGATTGCAGCAGCCTGAATGACTGGCCCATCCGCAATGGGATCGGAAAAAGGGATACCTAGCTCGAGTGCATCAGCACCATTTTCAATCAATGTGACAATAATTTGTCGAGACAGGGCCATATCAGGATCACCTATCATGACGAAGGGGACAAATGCACCTTCATTTTTTTCTTTTAGCTTTTTAAAGCAGTTTTGATAACGTTGACTCATTGCTTGGTTTCCTGTCTATAAATTCAGTTAATTCTTTTATTTACGCAGCTAGCGGGCCGCATTTAAAATACTCAGCTGGTTTAGTCTGTTATTTATCTAACACGCGACGAACGTGCGCCAGATCTTTATCACCTCGACCAGAAAGGTTAACCACAATAATGGAGCCGTCTTTTGCTTTTTTAGCCAGCTTTAATGCATAGGCTAATGCATGAGAGGACTCTAGTGCAGGAATAATGCCTTCACTTTTTGACAAAGTCTGAAAAGCGGTTAACGCTTCATCATCAGTCACCGAGACATATTCGACTCGATTGATTTCTTTCAGGTAGGAATGCTGAGGGCCCACTGCGGGATAATCCAGACCAGCAGAAATTGAATAAGACTCTTCAATCTGTCCGTCTTCATCTTGCATCACATAGGTGTGCGAACCATGAAGCACTCCTTTTTTGCCTTTGGCCAGTGTCGCACCATGTTGATTAGTATCCAGACCTTTCCCAGCAGGCTCAACGCCTATCAGATGCACTTCTTTATGTTCAATTAAATCAGCAAACAGACCAATAGCATTGGAGCCACCACCGACACAGGCAATGGCGTAATCTGGCAGGCGACCTTCGGCTTCAACAATCTGAGAGTGAACTTCTTCACCAATCATTTTTTGAAATTCACGAACCATGGTAGGGAAGGGGTGAGGTCCGGCGGCGGTTCCCAACAGGTAATGCGTATTCTGATAGGTAGCAGACCAGTCTCTTAATGCCTCGTTTACGGCGTCTTTCAGGGTTCCGCTACCAGCACTGACTGGAATAACTTTTGCGCCCATTAATTCCATTCTGAACACATTTGGCTGTTGGCGTTGGCAGTCAACCTCACCCATATAGACTCGACATTTTAATCCGAGCAAGGCACAGGCTATTGCTGTTGCAACGCCGTGTTGTCCAGCCCCGGTTTCAGCAATGATTTCGGTTTTTCCCATTCGTTTGGCTAGTAACGCCTGACCTAAAACCTGGTTGGTTTTATGAGCGCCGCCATGAAGCAGGTCTTCTCGCTTCAGGTATATTTTTACTTTGTCGTTAGGAGACAGGTTTCTGGTTAAGGTTAACGGCGTTGGTCGACCTGCGTAGTTCTTCAAAAGTCCTTCGAACTCATTTTTAAAGTCTTCGCTATGCGTAGCATCTACAAAAGCTTCTTCGAGTTGAAGCAAAGCTGGGACGAGCAATTCTGGTACATACATCCCACCAAAATCACCGAAGTAGCGTTCAAGTTTTGTCATTGGGTTCACCATTAATATTTTAACCTTTCAAATGTGTTACTAACTATTTTATTACTTATTTTATTACTTACTGTATTGCCTTAAGGTTCACCGCCAGGCTCGTATATAAGAGAATATTTCTGCGATTTTCTCTGAACTTTTAATTCCTTTTTCTATTTCAATGCCTGAGCTTAAATCAATGCCATAGACTTCCTGTGATAGTGCCCGTTCAATATTATTAATGTCGATACCGCCAGCAAGCATCAGGCTGGAAGTGTTAATATCTTTCAGCAGGTTCCAGTCAAAGGTTTCACCAGTACCGCCTTTTTCTTTATCAGAAAAAGTATCAAGTAAATAACGGTCAATCACTGGATTGTTCTGGATTTCAACAGAAGTTAATACAGCTGTTGCTTTCCAGATTTCTACGTTTTCAAGTTCAGAAGATGATAACGCTGATTTGAGCGACTGAATATAGGAGTCAGACTCATTGCCGTGTAATTGTACTGCAAACAAACCGAGTTCCCTGGTTATGTCAATCACCGTGCTTATTTCTTCATCGACAAAAACACCCACATACCGCATCGAAATCTGCGAGACAATGGCTAATGCCTGCTCTGGTTCAATGTATCGAGCAGATTGCGGGTAAAAGATAAAGCCAGCATAAAGCGCGCCATTTTTATCAATACTGATGGCGTCTTCAGCACGAGTGATGCCGCAGATTTTCACCTGCCCATACACAAGCGCTTTACACTGACTTCTGATATCTTTTTTGGCCATAATACTGGAGCCAACGAGAAAACCGTTAACTATTGGTGCCAGTCGATTAATGTCTGCTCGTGTTTCAATCCCAGATTCGGAAATGATAATTCTATCCGAAGGTGCTTTTTTACTGAGCTTTTCAGTGGTTGCCAGATCAATGCTCAAATCCTTAAGATTGCGGTTATTGATCCCGATAATCTCGGCATCTAATGCTATTGCTCTGTCGAGCTCCGATTCGTCATGCACTTCGGTTAAAATGTCGAGATCAAGCAACTTGGCCGTATTGGCCAGCTTTCTATACTCATTATCATTTAAAACTGAAAGCATTAATAATATGGCATCTGCACCGTATTTTCTGGCTTCATAGACCTGATAGGGGTCGACAAAAAAATCTTTACATAATACCGGCACGCTGACTTTTTGACTGGCAAAAGTCAGGTATTCAAAATCCCCCTGAAAGTATTTATTGTCAGTCAGTACAGAAATGGCACTGGCATAGTCCTGGTATTGCTCAAGAATATAATTGAGGTCAAAATCTTTGCGGATAAGGCCTTTTGACGGTGACGCTTTTTTACACTCGAGAATAAAATCAGAGTGCTCATTGGAAAGTGCCTGTTTCAAACTACGTGTTGAGTTTTTCAGACCTTTTTGCAACAACAGCAATGGCGTTTGTTGCTGCCGCTCTGCAACTTCTAATTTTTTGTGAGCGACAATCTCTGCCAGTACATCTTTCATTTGTTAACTCCAGTATTAGCAATTTTTATTCTGGCTGATTTCAGCCATTGCCATTAATTTATGATAAACCTGACCACTTTTAATCAATGATATTGCATCGACAACACCTTGTTGTAATGACTCACTCTGTTCTGACAGGTAGAAAAGGGCACCTGCATTGGCGGCTACCGTATTGATGATGTCATCACTGGCTTTACCCAACAACACTGATTTAAATTGTTCTGCATTTTCTTCGGGACTACCACCAATCAGTGATTGTAACGGAACTTCTGGTAAATTAAAGTCTGCTGGTGAAAGATCATATTCTTTAATTTCAGCATTTTTTAGCTCAGCAACATGGGTTGTGCCCGCTAGTGTAATTTCATCACAACCACAACTATGAACGATCATGGCGGCTTTACAGCCAGAAAGCCGAAGTGATTCTGCAGCAGCAAAACAATGTTCTGCTGCGTAGACTCCCATTAGCTGAAATTCTGGATTAGCGGGATTAATCAAAGGGCCTAACAAATTAAAAATGGTACGTGTTTTTAATGCACCTCGCACAGGCATGACATGTTTAACGCCAGAGTGGTACAGTGGCGCGAATAAAAAAGTGACACCTGTTTCATCAAGGCAACGTCTGGCTGTTTCTGGAGACATATCAATTTTTACACCGAGCTGCTCCAATACATCGGCTGAACCACATTTACTGGAAATAGAGCGGTTACCGTGTTTAACCATTTTCAGGCCTTTTTCGGCAGCAATTAACGAAACCAGCGTAGATATGTTAAGTGTATGTTTACCACTGCCACCGGTACCACAACTATCTGCCGTTGCATAATCTGGCCGGTTAAAATGGTTGGCATTTTCCCTGAGGGCTTGGGCCGCACCAGCAACTTCCATTGGTTTTTCGCCTTTCATTTTTAAACCGACCAGAAAAGCAGAAATCAATATTGGGTCAGTTTGTCCAGTGATAAACTGACTAAAAGTCTGAAATGATTCTTCTCTGGATAAGTCATTATGTTGAAAAATTTTTTCTAGTAAATTTTGCATCATTATTTCTCGTTTCAGTTAAATTCAGTGTAAATTTCTGGTTCTTTGCAATGCATTAAAATTAACGACTTATTAACCAGTTGATTGATGAACTTAACAACTGATTACCATAGGTGGTTAAAATGGATTCGGGGTGAAACTGAAATCCCAGAATTTTATGAGCACGATGTTTTATTGCCATCACTTCATCGGTGCTCGATGCAATGACTTCCAGTTCATCGGATAAATCTGTTGCTGCCAGTGAATGATAACGTGCAGCACGAAACGGATTTGACAGGTTATTAAATATGGTATCGCTAGCTTCTCCAGCTTTAATAAATACATCATCGGCTTTTCCATGAACAACGGTTTTTGCTTTTTCAATACAGCCGCCAAAATGCTGAATAATTGACTGATGACCAAGGCAGATCCCCAGTATGGGGAGCTGGCCGGCGTATTGTTTGATAATTTCAAGAGAGTTGCCTGCTGAATCGGGATTGCCCGGGCCTGGAGAGATTACAATAACGGTATTCTCATGTTGTAACCTTTGCTCAGTAAAAATGTCTGCTATTGGTGTGTCATTCCGGTAAATAACAACGTCTGCACCAATTAAACGAAACTGATTGACCAGGTTGTAGGTGAAAGAGTCGTAATTATCAATCATGATAATTTGCAATGGCTGGCTCATGATGCTGTCTCCTTCAGTCTCAGGTTGGCAGTCTGAATAGCGTTTATCACTGCAGCAGCCTTACTTTCTGTTTCTGTGGCTTCCAGCTCAGGCACTGAATCATAGACTACACCAGCACCTGCCTGAATATAGGCGGTCCCATCCTTATAAAAAGCAGAGCGAATAACAATACAGGTGTCCATGTCGCCGTTACCATTGAGGTAACCTACAGCACCACCATAACTACCACGGCGCTGACCTTCAACTTTACGAATGAGTTCGGTAGCCTTTATTTTGGGTGCACCGGTTAAAGTCCCCATATTCATGCAGGCCTGGTAAGCATGTAATGCATCCAGATCTTTGCGTAAGTGCCCGCGAACGCAAGATACTAAATGCATGACTTGAGAATATCGGTCGACTTCCAGTAATCGAGGAACGTGTGTGGTACCAGCTATTGATATTTTAGCAATATCATTTCTCGCTAAATCGACTAACATCATATGTTCAGCAGTTTCTTTATTATCTTGCTTCAGTTCTGCTTCAAGTCTGGCATCTAAATCCAGATCAATATTCTGGTTGCGGTCTCTGCCGCGAGCCCTGGTTCCTGCAATGGGATATAGCTCAACTTCATTACTACTTTTTGTATATTTTAGCGAGCTTTCTGGTGATGCTCCAAATAGAGAGAAATCTTCATCTTGCATGTAAAACATGTAAGGACTTGGGTTCGATAGTTTAAGCTCGCGGTAGCTATCAATCGGTGATTGACAGTTTAAGGAAAAGCTTCGTGAAGGGACTACCTGAAAAATATCACCCTGTATAATATTTTCTTTGAGTTGAGTGACGGTATTCTTATATTGCTCACGACTGATATCTACTTGAATGTCTCTGACTGGTGTGAGTGCGGTATTGAGTGAGCTAGCAGATAACGATTGTTTTTTTTGTTCAGTGGTAATGGTAGAAAGCTGTTGCTCAAATTTTTCAAAGAAGCGAGCCAGTTCAAAATAAGTCTGCTCAGATTTTTCGCCAGAAAAATGATTACAATACAGACGTTGATGGTTCTTTTGATGGTCGAGTACTAATAAACTTTCAGCTAAATAAAAGACATAGTCGGGACAGGTGTTTTTTCCTGTAGCCAGAGCCGGTAGCTTTTCAAAGCTGGCAATTAAATCGTAGGCAAACATGCCGGTTAAAAATAGAGAATATTCGCTATTATTTTCGGTGGTAAAAGCATTCTTTATGGTTCGCAGGCAGTCGATTGTGGTTGCCTGTTTTAGTCTTGTATCTTCATCGACAGAGGCGTTGTTTTGAATATAACTGATGGTGAGAGAGTTGGCCGATCGTTCAAGCTTTATTGTATTGTCATTTATTTCTGGAGATTGAGCGTCATATTTTTTATCGAGTACTGATGAAATATGAGAGAGTGCATTTTCTCCATTGGCTGTTAAAGCCTTTATACCGACCTGGTGTTCGTTACACTCGATTCTCAGCGCGGCTTTTAGCATCAACAAGCTTTTAACACTTTTTTTAGACTCGATCTCGCTGGATTCTAATAGCATGCTATTGGTTAAGCCATAGTGTTGGCTCAATCCATGAAAAATTTCGACAGGGGATAGCTTGGTATCCACCGATTTGCTAATGGTTTTAATTGAACCAGGAGTCGATTGATTATTATTAAGCATATTGAACCTTATTACTTTTTCAATTTCATTCTATTTAAGTTGAAGCCTGTTCACTCAGTGTTTTACCAGCAGCATGAATAAATGGCTTAATTTCATCCATGAACTGTTCAAATTCAGTTTCATCCAGCGCTCGCTGACCATCGGTTAATGCTGATTGCGGGTTATGGTGGGCCTCAATCATGAGTCCATCGGCACCGCAGGCAATTGCAGCTTTTGACATGGGTGTGATGAGAGGTTTAATGCCTACCCCATGAGAAGGGTCTACAATCACAGGTAAATGACTTCTATTTTTGATAAAAGCAACGGCATTCAAATCGAGTGTATTATTATAAGCTTTTTCAAAAGTGCGAATGCCGCGTTCGCAAATGATAATGTTAGTGTTACCTTCGCTATAAATATATTCAGCGGCGAGTAGCAGTTCCTCTATGGTTGCAGACATGCCACGTTTTAATAAAATGGGAACCTGGGTTTGTCCTACCGCTTTGAGTAAATTAAAATTTTGCATGTTACGAGAACCAATTTGAAAGGCGTCAACGTATTGGCTCATTAATTCCACATGGTTTGTATCGATAATTTCACTCACACAGGGAAGCTGGTACTGTTCGGCTGCACTTTTCAGGAGTTTTAAGCCTTTTTCTTCCAGGCCCTGAAAGCTATAGGGGGAAGTTCTGGGTTTGAATGCACCTGCTTTTACTGCTGAAGCGCCGTGTTGTTTGACCAGTCTGGTTGATTGTAAGATTTGCTCTTCACTTTCAACGGCACAGGGGCCTGCAATAACCAAAAAAGAACCACCGCCAATAGTGGTTTTTCCAAATTGTACCAGCGTGTCGTGGCTTTGAATTTCTCGACTGACCTGTTTATAGCTACTTAAAATGGGTTTAACATTTTCGACCATTGGATGAGCGCCAATGTTCAGGCTTTGCAGCACTCGTTCATCGCCTAGTGCGCCGAGTACAATTCTTTCAGTACCAGGCATAAACAGGGGCTTTAATTTAACTGATTCTATTTTAGCTAAAATGTCTTTGGCATCGGTTTCTGTGGCTTCTGCTTTTAACACGATGATCATTGGTTAGTTCCCGTCATTTGTGCAATCGATGTATTTTTCATTACATTGGCTCTTATTATGTGCGCATTATATTACGGTTATTCGTTCAGGTATAAAAAAACCCGCAAATTATGCGGGTTTTTTTAATTAATTGTTCAGCAACAATTACCCGCTCAAGTTCACTGAGTCCACCACCAGCTAGTTGCTGTTGTGTTATGAGTTTGAGCGCTGCTATTGAATAATGTCATTGATTGCTTTAAAGCTGTTTTGTTAATAATGGCCAGATAAGCGGCCTGTGCACACAAGTTAGTCGATTAAGGGGGCGTATGTCAAGCGATATTCCAGATTCGCCACTGGTTGACAGAGATTTATTGAATTAGCGCAGAGTTGGTCGTTTAACTGATAGAAAATACCGGGCTACCATACAACAGATTATTATCTGACAGGTGCATGGTAGCGGGGATGGGTAGCTTGTATTGACAGCAAAATCCGGTTAAGCCAGATTACTGTTTATCCATTAAATTTATTACTACAGTACTTAAAGGGTGAGTCCGTCAGTATTTACATAGAATAATATTTCCTCACTGGCATCATTTCCCATTGTCACCCCGGCAGAATAACGCTCTAAATAAAACGGTGAATAGCTTTGCCAGATACACATATCCTGACTGGGTATGTATAAACCAACTTTGAGTGTAGAGAAGGTTTCTGGTGGCTTTATCATACAATGAACGACAGGCTCCTTAATGATTGGGTTGGCGTTTCGTAGCTCGGAAGTAATGCCAGATTTAAGTGCAAGTATTCTGTTGGTCACATTTGCTTGTTGAGCAGAAACCCACTGGTAGCTTTTTTTAACACCGGATTCAGCAGTAACCAGGTATTTAAAGTCAGGTGAAGATTTATTTTCATGGTGGCAAGCTATTGGCGTGAAACCCTGGGCAAAAGCAACACCTGGTAGTCCCTCAGAGTTGACACACAGCTTTATATCAGTGCTAGCGATTCCTCCGGGAACAAACATAGGGTCAACGGGAAAGGTATATTGAGTATCAACGCCGTAATTATTGGTGTCGACTTCACTCTGGCTGGCATATTTTCCCAGATCTAGCGCATTGGCCATAAAACTAAGGCTCAGTGCTGAAGTCAGTAGTGTTGCTTTAATCAATTTTAATTTCATAGTTTTCCTCGAGTTAAAATGTTATCGCGTTCTAAAAAGAGTGATTATGAATGGCGCAATAGGGCAAGTAAATAATGAAAGCATGCTATCTTTCCTTTATGTGAGAGCGTTCATATAATCAAGTTGTTAATATTGACGCGGTATTATATTGGCTGGGTTTTGCTTGCAATTATTCAAATTTATTGAATGAGCGGGGTTTCTGAGTATATAAGAAGTCGCTTTATTCAATAAGCGGTAAGATAAAGTGGCGATATGGTGACAACTCAATTTGTATAAAAGCACGCAACTTTTTGAAAATTGACTATATTTATACAAGGTCTACGAATGAGATTTTGTTATTTTTTCGACCTTGATAATAATAAGCCAGGTATCTGGTATAAAAATTGCTGTAGTAGTAATGTCGACTACTTTTTGACGAATTTCAGCAAAATCCGACAAATATCTGACATATAGGAATACAGATTGTGAGTGCAGATGAAAATTTCATAACCAGTAAAGATAGCGAAGACGACGAAGTGCTTCAGTGGGTGACTTTTCGCCTGGCGAATGAAACCTATGGTATTAATGTTATGCAGGTTCAGGAGGTATTACGCTTTTCTGATATTGCGCCCGTACCTGGTGCACCAACCTATGTGCTTGGGATTATCAATTTACGTGGCAATGTCGTTACGGTAATAGATACCTGCCAGCGGTTTGGTCTGGCACCGATTGAGTTAACAGATAATACAAGAATAGTGATTATAGAAACGAATCATCAAGTTATTGGCATATTGGTTGATGCGGTTGCTGAAGTGGTTTATTTAAGACGCTCCGAAATAGAATCTACACCCAACGTTGGTAATGAAGAGTCTGCTAAGTTTATCCAGGGAGTGACCCATCGTGAAGATGAGTTACTCATATTGGTTGATTTAAATAAATTACTCGGGGAAGAAGAGTGGAATGAGCTCGACTTTCTGGATTACTAGTTGATGAGAAAACCAGATTGACGAGAAAACCAGGTTGAAGAGAAACACAGGTTGAAAAGAATCCCATGAATGACTGGCCAGTTCAGATAATAACCGATTTCCCGATAATTAGTCTGGTCTTACTGATCGTTTCCGGTTTCTCAATTTTCGCAATATGGCGATTAACCTCACAGTGTAACAGGTTAAAAAAAGACCTCTATTTACTACAGAATGAATTTCGCGCAATGAATAGTGGTCACCTTGGAATGGGGCGCGAAATCAGCCGAGTTACTTCAGAGCTGGCTGATGTTGAGAACAGGCAGGAACAAACGCAACAATCTGGACCAACAGCCAAAATTTACGAGCAGGCTGGCTTGTTATTATCTCGTGGAGCCAGTATTGAAGAAGTGGTAGAAAGCTGTGAAATAACATCTGCAGAAGCAGAGCTGTTAGCAATTATGCGCCATTCTGCTCCTACCAGTTATCAATCAAAGTCACAGATTAGCGCCTGACCACTTTGTGTACTAAATCTCTCTAATTTATGTCTGGCTTTCAATGTCCAAAATTCAATGTTTGAAATTCAATGCTTTTATGTGAAGGTATTAACAGAGAAACGGTAAAAGCCATTTTGGTGATTCTTCCACATAATTCATATTTCATAACAATATTTTAAAATTTTTTTATTCATCGCTATTGACCCATTGAAGGTCTGGTATCAAACTTACTTCCTGTTAAATGAATCATTATCGCTACGGCCTGGCCGATAACGCGGTTTAACTTAAAATAATATGGCGAAACCCTATGCAACCTCTGGAATTAACTGATTTAACGAATGCGCAATTACTTAAGTCGCATTTTACCGGTATACAAAGAGGCATTGAAAAAGAGAGTTTGCGCATCAACGCTGATGGTAGTCTGTCTCAAAAGCCGCACCCCTTCGAACTAGGGGCTACTTTAACTAATCGTTATATTACGACTGATTATTCAGAAGCACTGCCTGAGTTGATAACCAGCCCGACAGATGACCGCTTGAAACCGTTAGCAGAGCTGACAGAAATACATCAATTTTTAAACCAGAGCCTGGGGGAAGAGTTACTCTGGGGAATGAGTATGCCTTGTATTATGGGAAATGAAGAAGATATTCCTATTGCCAGATACGGTTCGTCAAATGGTGGAAAAATGAAAGAGGTATATCGCCTGGGGCTTGGACATCGCTACGGCCGATTTATGCAGACTATTTCGGGTGTGCATTACAATTTTTCATTGCCATTAACTTTCTGGCAGGCTTTACACCAGCAGGAAAATAGCAGACAGGATTTACAATCATTTATTTCTGAAAAGTACATGGGATTAATTCGAAATTACCTGCGTTATTCATGGTTGATTCCTTTGTTTTATGGTGCGTCACCAGCGTTGTGTGAAAGCTTTTTAAAAAATAAGAATGTTGATCTGGCCGAACTGGTTTCCGGAACTCGCTATGGTCCGTATGCCACCTCTTTGCGAATGAGTGATCTGGGTTACCAGAACCAAGTGCAAAGCCGACTGAATGTGAGTTACAACTCACTGGATAAATATCTTGTTGGTCTTGAAAAAGCAATTTCAACCCCTGATCCTTACTATCAGGAGTTGGGCATAAAAAAAGAGGGAGAATACATTCAGTTAAATGAAAATATTCTGCAGATTGAAAATGAGTTTTACAGCAGCATTCGGCCAAAGCGAGTTGCTCGTTCAGGCGAAAGGCCTTCCATTGCATTAAGGAATGATGGCGTGGAGTATATTGAAATCAGGGCGCTGGATATCAATCCATTTTCAAATATCGGTATTGAGCAATCGCAAATATCTTTTATTGATTCTTTTTTAATCACTTGTCTGTTATCAAAATCAGCACCGATTAACCAGCGGGAAAGTGGAGAGGTTCAAGAGAATTTCAGAGCGGTTGTGCGCAAAGGGCGTCATCCTGAGCTTTGCTTAACGCACAAAAATCAGTGTGTTCCTCTGGTCAAACTGGCAAAAGGACTATTAAAGGAAATTAGTCAGGTATCGGTTCTTCTGGATGATGTCTATCAAACTAGTGAGCATTCTGATGTCATCGAACATCTAAGTAAGCAACTGGATAATCTGGATGAGACTTTTTCCGGGCGTATTATCAGTGACATAAAAGAGACAAAACAAGGGTTTTTTCCTTATGCAATGGCGCTTTCCAGAGAGCATCAGTCATACTTTAATCAGCACCCTTTGTCACCAGAAAAAATGGCATTTTATCAAGAAGAGGCTACTACATCACATAAAAAGAAGAATGAAATTGAACAGTCAGATACGATTTCCTTTGAGCAGTTTCTGGCAAATTATTATGCGTAAAATTTAAATAAAACATTAAAACATTAAAACCTCAGGGAGAGAGGGACAACTGGCTCTATTTTAATAGAGTAGCGCCAGTCGATGAGCAGTCTTGTTGTAAAAACCTAAAGCGCTGGCAAACTATCTCCCATTCAAATAATTTAAATAACACTGTTATCTAAAGTGAGTTCAGATTATAATTGCAACTGTTTTTTATGTGCAGCTGATTATCTCTCTTTCCTGTGTTGTTGTCCCTGTTTTTTTCTAAAGGCTCTCAGGATGCTACCCAGAAAAAATTGAATGTTCTGATGTTAATAATAACGGAAGTTTTAAAAACTCAGGAGCGCGATTTAGCATTAAGCAAGTGTAAACTTTAGAAATTAACTTCTTACTTCTCAGGAGATAATATGATGCTTTATGACGAGCGGTATAAAAAAAAGCGCAGTGTAACAATAAAATCTGAAGAATTTAAGAAACACTTTAACTTAGATAGGTGTGCTCATGGAGAAACCGATGAGGAGCAGAAATCAACTGTCAATAATGATGTTTTTATTTCTGAACCTGGTGTGATAACGATTGATATGAATGATGAAGAAATGGATTCAATTAACGGGTTATTAAACTGGTACGAGCTGTCTGAGTAATTTTTCAATCGATAAAAATAGAATTAGTCTTTTTTATTCCCAAACGCCTTGAAGACGCAAGCTTAAGAGCCAGGCACTGTTTCCTGCATCTTCAAGGCGTCTGGGAATAAAGTATTAGTTTCACTTTTCACTAAGAATACCTGGTAACATTTCACAATCACTAACTCTGGGATTGTTTTTCTCTAATCAGGCGACTTATAATCCTGCGACGTGCTCAGATTTTAGCCGCAACTCGCTAAAAAATGAATATCAGATTAATACATTTTAATAACGATTAAAATAAAAACAGGATCCTGTTATGCAACAGACAGCAACGTTAGTTACTTTTATTTTATATTTGTTGATGATGTTGGCGATTGGTTTATATGCATATCGACAAACCAGTAATCTGTCTGATTATATTCTGGGTGGGCGAAGGCTTGGCGGTTGGGTTACCGCATTAAGTGCTGGCGCATCTGATATGAGTGGTTGGTTGTTGCTGGGTTTACCCGGGGCAATTTACCTGGGCGGCCTTGGAGAAGTATGGATTGCTGCAGGACTTATTCTGGGCGCATATTTTAACTGGAAAATTACAGCGCCACGTATAAGGATATTCACCCACCAGTTAGGTGATGCATTAACGCTACCGGATTATCTGACTAATCGTTTTAGAGATACCACCCGCCTTATTCGCATTATCAGTGCACTAATTATTCTTGTTTTTTTTACGGTTTATGTTGCTTCGGGCTTAACCGCTGGAGCCAGGTTATTTGAAACCTCTTTTAATATTGATTATCACCTTGCATTAATGATTGGTGGTGCAGTCATTGTCGGCTACACATTTTTTGGTGGTTTTCTGGCTGTCTCCTGGACCGACGTTGTGCAGGGTGTATTAATGGCGTTGGCGTTGGTAGTCACGCCACTGGTGATTGTTTTTAACCTGGGGGGCGTCGCGCCCGCAATAAAATCAATAGAGTCTACCGATGTCAGTATTGCGCAAAATTGTGCCAGAGATAACAAGTCTTCAAGGGTCATTAATTCATTAGCTGGATACCAGAATGCTGATGATAAAAAACAACGATTAATAGAAAAACAGTATGCAGAAATCTGCTCTCGATACAGTGACAATAACCCCGTTCGAACAGACTGGTTTAATGGGAAAAGTGCAATAGATTTTATTTTTTCTATTGCATTTCTATCGTTAATGGCCTGGGGACTGGGATATTTTGGACAGCCTCATTTACTGGCGCGTTTTATGGCAGCAAAAAATTTAAAGGAAGTTCACAAAGCACGGAGAATTGCCATGTCCTGGATGTTGATTTGTTTATTGGGAGCCGTTGGCGTCGGTTTTTTTGGTATTGCTTATTTTGGAGAAACGTCAACAGGCATGGCGTTATTGTTTAACCCGGAAACCATTTTTATTAAAATGAGTCAGCTCATTTTTAATCCCTGGATCGCAGGCTTTTTACTGGCTGCAATTTTGGCGGCAGTCATGAGTACCATAGACTCACAGTTACTGGTTTCATCAAGTGTCATTACAGAAGATATTTTTAACGCATTTTTTGCAAAAAATGTTACGCAGAACTTTCTGGTCTGGGTCGGGCGAATCTCGGTATTAATCATTGCGCTCATTGCCGGTTACATTGCATCGGATCCTTCTTCATCAGTTTTAGGCCTGGTAAAAAATGCCTGGGCTGGGTTTGGCGCAGCATTTGGACCAGTGATATTACTTTCACTGGTCTGGAGAAAAATGACGGTATGGGGGGCATTAGCAGGTATGATCTCGGGTGCGGTTACTGTCGCGTTGTGGATTACTTTTAAAGCCGAACTGGGCGAAAGCTGGTCTCAACTTTATGAAATGGTACCTGGTGTTATTGTTGCGACCGTATCTATTTTTAGTGTTAGTTTGTTTGGTCCTGGAAATGTCGAATTGATTGGCGAAGATTTTGATCAGATGAAGGTGTCGCTGAACTGAAATTAGCCGCCATGCGCTTGGTAAGATGAGTTTGATTGTGTTTGTTCCAGAAAACCAGGACAGGCATATTCCCTTTTATTGTTATAAGGTCAAAGGCGTTTCGCAACACTTCGTTTTCTTGCGAGTGGCTTTTGGCCAAAGCCCCAAAAGTCACCAAAAGGTCTTTTCCGCTTCAGGCGAACTGGTTTTTCTTAAATTTTGATAGCGATAGGA
>JADGFG010000052.1 GCA_016743995.1 Kangiellaceae bacterium
TTTACAGCTTGTATTTTAAACGATTGATTAAATTTCGCTCTCATTTTCTCTACCTCTAACTAAAAATTAGAGGCGACAACTATCCTGACACAGGGGGTTCCCATGAAGAAATAGCTGGTATGTATAAGGCTACTTTTATCAATGGTACTGATATCCTGACGCTTAATAAAAATGGAACATATAAGCATAAATATTATGTACTCAAAAAGGCAATTGTTGAACCTGGTAAATGGGAAGTTTTTGATTCTTCTGAAAATTCTGAGTTTTTTGTTTTCATAATATTGCATCAGTTTAACTTGAGGAGGAAGCATGGAAAAACTCAAAAAATATCAAAATGGGTAGTGGGAGTTGAAAAAAGTGGAAGGATAAGTTTTTCGAATAAGATTGAAGCGGAGGTTAGGGTGAGGATTTGTTTTGAGTATGATCGAGATTGGTGTTTTATAAAAGTAAAGTAATCCTGGCGCAGACTTCCATTAACGCAACCTTTAACAGACAGTCAACCCATGGTGCTCCAGACTTCCATTAACGCAACCTTTAACAGACAGTCAACCCATGGTGCTCCTATGGAAAAACTCGCACAACCCAACGAGTTAATCTCTGTTGATGAGGTATATTCACTGGGCACGTTGCCATGAGAGATTTTTGGGATTGGCAAGCAAGCGTTTATTCTACAGAAGAAATTAGACAAATTAATGAATATAATTCTTCTTTGGCAAAATACCATGGTGCTCGTGATGAATAAATTGAAGTGGAAAAAGATTGAATCGAGAGGATTTAAATACTACTTGTTAGTTTACGGAACTCGTATAGGTATTGGAGGGGCTGTTTTCGCAGCCCTTTTTAAGAGTGTTGGGTTTTTCTTGATTTATGATAGAGCTCTTCAATTAGATATGTTTCTATCTGATTTATATAGTCCAGGTCTGTGGATTTTTATGACGGGATATATTGGTGCATATTTAAACTGGAAGGGATACACGAAGAAATATAACTGATTAAAGAAAAATAAAGGTGTTAAGTTGAGCTTCTTTAAATTACGGTTGTCGGCCACTTTACCATGGTATAAGAGAAGCAAAAGGGGACACTCGCAGAATAATTGTTGTTCGAGTATACAAAATGCGTTTTAACTTGTCACATTCAAGGTGAAAATGCTCCACGCATTAACCTGCTCTGACTCATTCGTACGAAAATGAATTTCATCTCAAATGGGGGTTTACTCATCTTTTTTTCCGCAAGACTACTAATTATGTTCTAGGATTAAATTTAAAATAAAATTATTGGCAGTTAAATATGAAGTTAAATGAAATAGACCCAAACACTCAACGTTTTGAAACCATGGATAAAAAAATGTTATTGGTTGTCGGGGTGTTAGTTTTCATGTCACTAGCCTTAGCCCCCTGGCATAATACATGGCTTATTAGCCTGACAATTGGTTTACCTACTTTACTATTATCTTTATATATTATTAATCAATTTCCTGGTACCGTTATTAGTCGGTGTTTCCTGGCATGTGCATCAATGGTAATGATTGCTGTTCAAATTCATCAGGCACATGGCATGCTAGAGTTACACTTTGGGGTTTTTGTTGTTCTAGCGCTATTCTCGACTTACCTTGATGTAAAGCCGTTGCTAACCGCCGCCGCTGTTATTGCTGTTCACCACCTTGCTTTCAGTTTGCTACAAGCCAATAATACTAATGTCTGGGTTTTCCCAAAGGCGGAAAATGCACTAAGCTTATTTCTTATTCATGCTGCCTACGTGGTTGTTGAAACAGGGTTTCTTGTCTATTTTGTAAGTCTAAGTCAACGTGAACGTCATACCTCTGATGAATTACTTGTTATAAGCAAAGGTATTTCATCTAAGGAAGAAATGATTGATTTAACCTTACGTTGTGATGCCAGTGATGTAGTCGCTTTAGATGATTTTAATAATGCTATAGCAGCAATAGATAATACCATTGGTCAAGTTAAATCAGTCTCTTCTCGTTTATTAAATGTCAGTAATATTTCGCAAGACTTTAATGAAGATTCAATATCAAAACAAACAGAACATGCAAATCAGGTCGCTAAAACAGCAGAACAATTACTTAACTCTATTGGTAGCGTTGTTCAGGGAACAAAAGAAACAGCAAATGAAACCAGTAAAGTTTTCATGGAAACTGAATCTGGGCTTGAATCAATGATTTCACTACATCAATCTAACTTACAATTGAACGAATTACTTTCGGATACTTGTGAAGAAGTGGAAGGTTTAGCAGAAAATTGTAAGCAGATTTCCAGTGTGGTAGAAGTTATTAATAGTATCGCAGATCAAACAAATTTACTTGCTTTAAATGCTGCTATCGAAGCTGCAAGAGCTGGCGAACAAGGGCGTGGGTTTGCAGTCGTTGCAGATGAAGTGAGAGCGCTTGCCTCTAGAACACAAGAGTCAACGGGAGAAATAAAATCAATTATATCTCAACTACAAGATGGAAGTTCTTCCTCAGTCAAAGCCATGCACAATTGTAATAACACTATTGAGTCAAGCCTGGTTATGAGTAAACAGGTTGAAACCTCTTTACAAGGTGTGCATCAGGCTATTTCAAAAATTAAGAATGACGCACTTAAAATTTCAGCATCTATGGAGGAACAAGATGTTATGGGAGGGGAGTTATCCAGTAATGTAGGCTTTATTAGCACGCTTTCAAACTCAATTGACAGTGTGTTAAAAAATAACTTTAATATTGTTGATGAACTTAAACTGTTGTCAAACCAGATGGATCATATGTTAGAAAAATTTGAAGTTTCACCAGTTAAAGAGCTCAATTAGTTTGCAGTTCAAAACCATCAGGTCAAAAAAAAAGTTTACATTATTAATGATTTTCTTGTGGTTGCTGCTAGTCGTTATAGTCTTCTGGTCTACTCAAATAAGACCAATACAAGTGTTTGATGAAAATAATTTATTAATGCTATATGACACCAGGCAACAAAAGAATATTCTTGTAAAAGAAGTAATCGGGTTGGTTCAGTCTGAAACTCTCTCGTCAGAACTTGCTATCATTCATTTTAATAAACCAGGTTGTACTTGTAATGAAATTACAAAGTCACATATAAGAGATATTAATAAAAATCAACAAGAAAATTCTTACCACTCCTATTTTATCACTAGTAACCAATCGGTTAAAGAACGAGTAAGTGAGGATTATTTTTCTGATAATGTTGATGCTCAAAAATCAATTGTTTTATTAGACTCTCTAAGTTCATTAGACTGGCTTCCGGCTTTACCCGCTGTCATGATATTAGATAAGGGTAAACTCGCCTATTTAGGACCGTATAGTTCAGGGACATTCTGTGGCTCATCAAACAGTTATATAGAGCCAGTGTTAGATATGATAAACAATAAGAATACGCCATCAATACTTAATGGCGTGGACTTTGGTTGTTACTGTAAAAATAATTAGACCACTACAGTCCTTAGTTTTTATTGCGTCGACTCCATGAACTTATTGCTTTCAGGTTTGTTGAACGATAACCGGGGTAACTCCAGACTTCACCTGAACAGCAACCACCGCACAGTTTAGCAAGTGATAGTTGCTGTTCAGGTTACAACACTATAACGATTTTAAGAACAAGATTAAATCTGCCTTGTCACTCGCATTAAGGCTGACAAATTCATCTTTCGATTTTTGTGACTCTCCACCATGCCACAGTATCGCTTCGGTGAGAGTGCGAGCACGACCATCATGCAGGTAACTTACTCCAGGCAATAACTGTTCGCCCTGACTAACGCCTGCGGAAAGACCGATGTTCCAGAGCGGTGTTGTTCTCCATTCTAACCCCGTTGCTTTTCCTTCTCCCAGGTTATCAGCCAGTCCTTCACCCATATCATGCAATAGCATGTCACTATACGGATGAATGGTCTGATTACGTAACTCGGCAAGAGGATGATATTGACCAGTCCGCATTGTGTCACGATGACAACTTTCACAGCCAATTTCATTAAATTTTGATTCACCATTTAATGCTCTGGGATCATCAAGTGAACGGCGCGCACGCACGCCCAGTAAACTAATGTATTTGACCAGATCATTCAGATGTTCATCATTCAATTCTGAACCATTATTATTACCACAGTTCGTTTGTTGGCTGCCACAATCAGGATTAGGTAGTAAAGAGGTCATTACGCCCATATCGGTATTTAAAGCACCTGCAATTTGATGTTTGACACTTGAGGCACCGGCTTTCCATCCAAAACGTCCCAGACGTGTTTCTTTTGTAACCGGGTCTGCGACTAGCTGAGCTTTCCCACTAATACCGTCACCGTTTTTATCTCCGGGATCAGCTCGCTCTAATATCGTACTTTCGCTCACTGCGTCCAGCAATCCCAGGCCAACCAGTTGAGGTGCCAGGCGTGCGGAAAATAAAGCGGGTCTATTTTTTGTAAAACGATAATTGGGTGAACGCAATCCATTTTGTTCGGTCCACGCCGCTAGTTCAACGTTGCCTTCTCCATTTTCTCGTGCAATTCCGGTATTGTTCGGTTGTAACACAGAGCCCAACCTGGGGTCTGCTAATCCATCTTCACCGGCCACTTTAAATACCCATTTATCTAGCGACTCACCAACCTCAGACACCAGAGCACGACCATTGCGTTCATGACAAGATGCGCAGGAAGTATTAACATAATGGGTACCGGCTTTTCCTTTCATTTCATCAAATACCCCATTTTCCGGATTTTCATCATGCTGACCTGTTATAAAATCAGTATGGTGGATACGTCGACCCGCGACAAACGGTTGGCCGTTAATACTGGATAAATTTGTGGCCATTTGCATAAAGTGATTATCAGGTTCATCCGTATATTGATATGGCAGGGTGGTGCGACCGCCAGACCAGCCATTTTCCGGAATAGGAAAAGAGTCTTCGCGTAACGAATTTTTATCGTCAAAATGACCTTTAGTCAACCAGGGAACCATACCGCCGTTGCCACCAACAATATATAAAAAAGTTGTGCCATAATAGTTTGCACGACCTTCGGGGACGTTATCAAGAAACTGACTGACTTCAATTTCCATTCTTTGTCCTTTGGCCAAAGGTGCAATACTACCGTTTAAAGACATGTATTCATTAATCGTTAATTTGTATTTATATTGGTCACCCGTTGAACTCAGTTTTTGAAAATTATCATCCCAGGTTCCAGGGCCTTCTTCTGTCACATTATTTTGATAATTTCCATAGTATTCAGCAACGGTGTTTAAACCTCGGTACCAGGCTCTAAATTCTCTTACGCCAAGTTTCCATTCGGTAATAAAAGTGACCTCAATTTTATTACCGCCTTTTGCCACATAGTCAGCAATTTCAAATCTGGCGGTTCGATGAGTCCAGTAATGCGTTAAGTAGTGATCATAATTTTTGAATTGATCTTCTTTTGCATGTCGGTCACGACCGCGATCAGCATATCGGGTAATCAGCGCATTGGTTTTTTCAAAGATTTGTTCTGGCTCAAGCTCTGTAGATGCGTTGTACAGTGGCGTAACCTCTCCCAGTTTAATCACATAGGGAATTATCTCCCATGCATTATTATTCAGGCCATTTCCATTTGAATCACCCGGTTTAACATCTCCAGAATATCGGTATAGCGGCTTTCCTTTGTAAGCTACTTGTTTTGTTCCATCATTTCGCTCAGTTAAACTTAAATCAGGTATGCCATTGGCGAAGCCATCTTTAGAAATTAATGGTGGCCAGCTGGTTTCACAATTTCCATAGCAGGTACTCGCACCAATGCCGTCGTTGGCGAAGGTATAGAGTGTATGACCCGCAAACTTGATACTAGCTCCAACCACCAGCATTTCACGGCTAATTTGAACTTCTGCACTTTCAGCAACTGGCGGCTCAGTGGGTGGTGTTGGTGGCTCTGTCGGTGGTATGGGGGGATCTACCGGTGGTTTGACTGTGCCGTCGTAAACAAATACTTTGCTCCAGTCTGTATTGATCGGTGGTAAGCCTGCTGGAGCCAGATGGAATCTGACGGTTATTTTATCTCCTTTGTGCAAAGCTTGCTTTTTGACCGTATGAGAATAAACAAAAGTCCCATTGGTTCTGGCGCTAACCTGTAATGCAGGTTCTGATTGAATACCATTAATTTTCATAAACAAAAGTGCGCGATGTGCATTAAAGTCAGCAACATATTGAATAAGAAGATCACCATTTTTTAGTTGAGAAATTTCATTATCTGAGGGGGGAGGAGCTGGATTGGGCTCAGGCTCAGGTTCAGGCCCAGGCTCAGGCTCAGGCTCAGGCTCAGGCTCAGGCGGCTCAGGGTTGGGATTACTAACAGTGCCAGTTTTATAAATAAGCGGGTTACTCCACGATGTATTCACTGGCGGGAAACCCGCTGGTGCTAAATGAAACCTGGCCGTAACACTATCGCCGTCACTTAACGCTCCCTTATTAATCGTATAATGATAAATATAAGACCCATTACTATTGACCCTGGTTTGTAATGCTGGCTCTGATTGAATAGCATTGATTTTCAAGAATAACAACGCACGATGAGCTTTAAAATCTGCAGTATATTGAACAACAACATCACCGTTAGCCGATTGGGACAGATGATTTTGCTGGCTATTACTATTCATAGCATTAGCCCAGTTATAAGGTGACAACAGAGTCAGAAACAAGGCTAAAATTAACTCTCTTCCTCTTATTAATCTAAATTTTTGCATATTGATTAATCCCCATACTTCACTGGCAATAAAGCCAGATTAAAAAAATTGGCAATGTTAATGATTAACACCTGAAAAAGTTCAGAACAAGAATGTACGGTAAGTTAGTAGACTTTAAGAAAGCAGAAAAAGCCTGAAATTGACAAGGAGTAAATTTATCAAATTTGAAAGGTTGCGTATTAATATTCAATTAATAAACAGGCAATCTGTGACCAAGATACAACTTATTTAGTTATTATATTCTCTGAACAAAATAAAATTTATCAGAATGATGAGACAATGTTTGAGTAATACATCACAAAACCACCCAATAATAAAAACACCGTTATATAAATGAGAGGTAATAGTCAAAATACTGCATACGCATTAAATACAAATAAGTAAAGCACTCAGAATATTCTGAGCATAAAATAAAGCCAATTGCAGTGCTGCTACTCTCAGGAATTTATTCATAAACTTTAACGTTTTCATTAACCTATGGTTGATCACTTACAACACTATGGCAGATCTCTCACAATTGGATTTAATTATTTCTTACGTGGATTTAGGTAAAAGGCTATGGATATTTGGTTATATTCAAAAAATAGATTAAGTTAACGTGGTTCACAAAATGAATGTGACTTGGTTCTCTATTTATTTTGTTTTTTATTGTTAAAATTCAGCAGATTTTGTAGTAACTCAAGGACCTTAAAGGACTTTTATATGAATTTTATCTGCAATACTTTTACCACCTTCTCTCTTCGTCAATGTTTTATCTATCTTGGTATGGCTCTATGGCTATCTGCTTGTGGTGGTGGAGGTGGAGACGATGGCGGCGGCGGAACTCCTCCAGCTGACACTACTCCAGAGCTTTTTAGCTTTATTGATCAAGCTGATGTTGCACTCAGCAGTGTTATCAGTTCAAACAGTGTTACCATTTCAGGCATCAACGCCGCAGCTGCTATCAGCGTTACCGGAGGCGAGTACGCTATCGACGGTGGTACTTTTTTAAGTGCTGCAGCTACTATTAATAACGGCCAGACTGTTGTTGTCAGACTGACATCTTCGGCCAGTAACGTCACTCAAACTAACGCAGCACTTACTGTGGGTGGAGTTAGTGATACTTTTAGTGTGACTACCCTTGAAGGTGTCGTACAGAAAGATATTATTCCTGACGCTTTCACTTTTGCAGATCAAACTGGAGTTGCGCTAAGCAGCGTTATCAACTCAAACAGCATCACCATTTCTGGTATTAATGAAGCAGCGCCTATCAGCATTACAGGTGGAGACTATGCGATTGATGGCGGGGTATTTACCAGTACTGCTGGCACAGTTAATAACGCTCAGAGTGTTGTTGTCAGGTTATCTTCTTCGGCGAATAACTCTATGCAATCTGATGCGACTCTTACTGTTGGTGGCGTCACTGATACTTTTAGTGTGACGACATTAGATGACACTGATCCTGATGCATTTAGTTTTACTGCTCAGACTGATGTTGCACAAAATACTGTGGTTAGTTCAAATAGTATTACCGTCGCAGGAATTAATGCTGCAGCTCCTATTAGTCTTTCGGGTGGTGAGTATGCGATTGACGGTGGTGCATTTACTAATGCTGCAGGCTCTGTTAATAATGGCCAGAGTGTTGTGGTCAGACAAACCTCATCAGTTAATGGTTCAGCTCAAACAGATGCAGTTTTAACAATAGGTAGCATCAGCGCTGTTTTCAGTGTAACGACACTGGATGACATCACTCCTGATGCATTTACTTTTGTTGATCAAACGGAAGTTGAGTTTACTACATTTATTGTTTCCAATAGTGTAACTATATCTGGAGTTAGTGTTGTTGTACCTGTCAGTATTTCTGGTGGTGAGTATTCGATTGACGGTGGTGCATTTACCAGTGCTGCGGGTACGATTAACAATGGCCAGAGCGTCAGAGTTAGACTGAGTTCATCAGCGAATTATGCTACTCAAGGTGATGCGACCCTTACGGTAAGCAATGTTAGTGACACTTTTAGTATCACAACAACGAAGTGGGAGGCTACTTTCCTGTTTCCAAACCCTGGAGCAAACGTTGGGCGAGGCTATGCGACAACGACTTCGGTAGTTGTTCAACCAAAAAATCATTTAAACGCTGGATCTACTTATACTTCAGTTAGTGTCAATGGTGTTTCACTCACACAGTCAACACTTAATAGTCAGGTCTGGCATGGTCAGATTCCCGTGACAGCTGGTAGTAATACGTTAAATGTAGCATTTGACTCTCCTGATGCCATTGGTACGGTTAATCGTGCTATTACGATTCAGAATGATGGAGCATTACGTATGCCCAAGGGGCTTGCTATTGATGAAGCCAATAATAAATTGTATGTCGTTGATTCTGCTCATGATGCCTTGTTAAGTGTCAATTTAGCGAATGGTGCGCGAGAAATTATATCCGATTTTCAACTTGGAACTGGGGGGGCATTTAGCTGGCCAAGGCTGATGAGGTTTGATTCTGCAAATAACCGTGTTCTGTTAGTTGACCGTTGGTTGAAAATGCTACTTTCCGTAAATTTATTAACAGGTGATCGAACAGTAGTTGCAAGTTCTATTTCCGCGCCTCTTGGCGTTGAGCTTCATCCTACGCAGAACACTGCTCTGGTTGCGAATTCAGTACTTTCTGATGTTAAAAGTGTGTTGTTAAGTGATGGCACCGTTTCTACCATTGCAAGCAATAGTATTGGTACTGGAGATTCCCTGTCATGGCCTGCGGACATAGCGGTTAATGCGAATAATGAGTTTGTTGTTTTAACTTCTCGTGCACATGGTTTGCTAGATTTTGATCCTGATACTGGTAATCGTTCTTACATTAGCAATAATGCAGGTGTTGGGAGCGGTGATTTGTTTAGTGGAGATCCTGTTGCAGTGAAGTGGCAACCTGATAATCAATCGTTATGGGTTGTTGATGGTAGTGGCGTGTTGGATATTAACTCGACAAATGGACAAAGAACTCGAATTACCAGTACGGACTATAATGTATTAGGAGGCTTGGAGTATGAGAGTGCGACTAATCGCTTGCTCTTGAGTGATCATACCGAGGGGGCTATTAAAGCATTTGATACAGGTACTAATCTGATGACCACTTTATCTGATGGTGGAATAGGTGAAGGTAGTCATTTTAATAACGCGCGTAGTATTGCTTATGATGCCGATACGGATACCATCTATGTTGGAGACTACGGAGTGGTCTATCGTGTGGATGCGAAAAACGGTGACCGTGAAATTTTGGCGCAAGGCGGTTTAATTAATCGAACCATTGACGAAATCGTTTTAGATAAACCAAATAACAGGCTGATTGTATTAAGGAGTACTGATGATTTTGTTGAAATTCTTCTGGGGACTACTGGTACTGTAAGAGCTCTTTCGACAGGGAGTGAGGTGGATTTAACCGGCACTGATGGTTTTGCCTTTGATGCAACGAACAACTTTCTTTATGTTGCCAAATATGATACTCCAGCAATAGTTAAGGTTGATTTAAATACAGGTGTAAGAAGTATTCTTTCGGATAATACACATGGTACCGGTGAGGCATTTGCCCAGCCATGGAATGTAAGAATTAATCCTTTAAATAATCACTTATTAGTTATTGATGAGAATAAAATTATCAGTGTTAATCCTGCTGATGGTAACCGAACTTTACTGTCTGATGCGACAGGTGGTTCATGGGAGTTTTATGGAAGAGAGTTAACCGTCGATGCTGATAAACAAAGAGTCCTGGTGGTAGCTAAGGCAGAAAAAAGAGTACATCCATACACTCCTCCTCAAGCGATTGTTGCAGTCAGTTTAACTGATGGCGCAATTACTATGGTGTCTTCCCCGCTAGAGAAAGGAAGTGGACCCACTTTGCGTGGCCTGGAAGGGATAGAGGTAGATGCTAAAAACCATCGTGTTTTTGGTATTGAGTCTCTTGATGGTTTAAAGTCATTATTAAGTATTTCCGAACTAACTGGTGATCGGGTTATTATTTCCCAGTAAATCAGAATAAGAAACTCTATAAAACCAGGCAGATTATTTAATCTGTCTGGCTTTTTGTTTTGCAGTGATGTAAAACTATCAGGGTAATGCTTTTGGAAAACGTTAACAGGCAGGTTTATGATTGCATTTTTGCTACACAGACGTTAACCAGAAAACAGTCAACAGTCTGACTGAGTCTGAATGATTACATTTAAATGAATACAACTAATGAAATGTTGAATAGACCGGAATATTAATTTTTAACTTTGTCCAGTCAAGATTTGGATATTTCTGCTTAAGCATTTCAATATCTCTTTTCTCATTATTACCAACTTTCCAGAAGTGTTCTGCGGTTGCAGCATATTCTCCGATATAGTTTATCGTGTTTTCCTGAATGAAAAGCGGTACCGAAAAACCTTTTTTGGGACGCCATGTGGCTGTATACATCCCTCTCTGTTGAAGCAAAAAGTGGTCATAAAATTCATATGAACCGGCGGGAACCAGGTAGGCGAACAGATTACCTGAGAATTTCTTTTCGCGATAATCAAAGTCATATGCAATGAATGGCGCAGCGGTTGATGCTTTACCTGCAATTTGTATATCTTGTACTGGAGAATGAACTGTCGAACGAAGATTGATACTCCAGTGATTGTAAATAGCTGCACCGTTCTGTCTTGATAGTGAGCCAACGATTAAGGCGAATCCCTTTTTATCTATTTCTGCAGGTAAAATTGACTGTGGAAGGTTAGGCCTGGCCGTCATTGCGCAACCAGAAATAAAAATCAGCCCTGTGAGTATTGTTATAAACTTTTTAATCATTGTTATTGTTGTTCCTGTGGGATTTTTTCTGGCGGAGTTTACGGAGTGGAGGTGCCAGGAGTATTCTTATAGTTTTCAGCATCCGTGCCTCTTTTGTCCTTTAAAAACTATTTGGTTTCAGCCGTTTGTACCTTTATTTCAGCCGATATTCCTGTCTCTTTTATCGTCTGTGATTTAAACACATCTCCTTTTTTATATTGTTCCTCGTTGTCAGATTTTGTCTGCTTTAATGCTACTTTTGCGTATTTTCGAAGTTTATTGTATGGAGAGTTTTTTACGGTGTACTCAAGTACTGAACGATAACGGGCAGTATTATTTAATGCTAAAAACTTGCAGCTCCAGGATAAAGCGTCAATGAAATCAGCATTGGAAAGATCGGTGAACAGTCTTTCTGCAGCCAAGTCGCGATCCAGCTGTGTCGCATCTATCTGTTTGATTCGCTCCTTAATGTAAGAACGTAATATAGACTGGTTTTTATTCATCATAGGATGACTGGTGAGTTCTCCAGTGAATACTTTATCCTGGTAGGTTTGTTTGATAATCCAGTTACTTTCTGGCTTTGAAACAAAATTAAAATTAATATTCCCAATATTATGATATTTGAATTTTAACATTGAATGTCTTCTTGAACTAAATACAACCTCAACCTGATCTGGTAAACCAGATTTATTAATAACGTCATTGATTGAATTGCCAAACATCAGTTGATTAAAGTTGTTTAGTGAGTTGACTGATGGTGTTTCTTTTTTTGCCAACGCAAGATTATTAACGACAGTGGTTAAATTAATATCACCTTTTTGATAGATTTTCTCTGAAGAGTACCATAGGTTTCTTAGTGATTTTTTCACATGTTTTTTTAGTTTATTATTGACTTTCATTTTAAGTATGGAGTTAAGAAACGGCTGGTAGCGTTTGTTCTCATTTATGGCAATTGACTTGATAAGCCAGGATTGCGTGTCGAAATCTAACTGATTTTTATTTTCCAGACTTCTGGCTAAGACTTCTGCTGCTATGTCGGTTAACTCGGTATTATTGATTTTCTTTTTGTAGATTGTTTGTGCTGCAACTTTGATGTAAATGGGATTTTCTTTCGTTAACAACTCTGCGTAGATTCTTAATTCATCATCCAGCGCATTCGCTGTATTGGTAAATAATAGTAAAAGAGGCAGGTAAAAAACGGATAAAACGTACTTCATTATCAGGAGTCCTTGTTGATTGAATTAGATATTATGAGCTAGAGCGCATGTATCAGCGCTTCTAAACTGCTTAATGAGCTTTGTAGAAGGTTAAAATGATGGCTGAGATTTTAATTGTATACCGATTTGAAAACAAGTTTTAGTTGTTGCTACTACTCTATAAAATAATGAGTACTATGGGGGGGGGTCAGATTCTTCTGAAGCTGGTTGATAAGACTGAATTATGTGGTCAATCTGTTACTCAGAAATTTTATTAAAGAAAAGGCGAGAGTAACTCGCCTGTCTGATTTATTACTGGTTAGCCAAATGTAAAACTAACCACCAATTCTTCCATTGACGATAGGTTCAAAGGCGACCAGACTATCCCTTAACGTAGCGTTACCCAGACCATGACTGGGAAAGTACCCGGAATTAGCAAACAGGTTTTGTTCGCCATGTAACGCCATGTAATTCAAAATGACGGTTTCAACAAGGAGATTAGGGTTGTTAGCGGCAGGTGATGATGCGGTTTCTGTTGAGGCATCGGAACGCATGTAACCAATCTGCTGATGGATTGCCTGTTGATCCGGTGTGGCTCCCATTAATGTGGGGCGACCATTGGGATTGTAAACCATAAAAAATGATGCAGCGGTAGAAGAGTTATCTCCGGTCCAGACGCCTTTACCACGACCTTCAGCGGAGTTATCAACGGTGCCGTTACTAGAAACTGAACCGTCACTGAAAACGTAAACCATAAGAGGTACACCAACTTTAGCAGCATATTCCAGGCAGGCTCCAATGCAGCGGCCAGCGCGCAAGTCTCTGACTTCTCCTGTTGAGCGGTCTCCGGTGTGATAATCGAAACCACCCATTGTCACAGTGCCTGCACCGGCAAAACCATTGATGACCATTTTCATCACTGAGGCAGTTTTTCTAAATTCACCATCAGAATCAAACTCTGCCTGACTAAAAACACCTGCAGGTCCGACAATATCAGGGTCTAATGCTGGACTAAGTGTTGATGGGTCACCAAACCGATCGGCTACATCGGCACTTTTTACATAACTACAGGCAACTTTATCTTTAATCGCAGTATTAGTTGAAGCGCCGAGCTTGGTATCAACGGTATTTAAATTGAGTTTTAAATCTGAAATTCTATAAATAGATTCCATGACAGAAACCGCGTCCTGCTGGCTTAATAACCCAACCAGATCGCCAACATCTACCAGACCAGTAACATCACTGGGTCTGTCGACTTTAGTTGGACGCATATCCAGGTCGATCATTGATGCAGGAGACATGGAGTTACCGCCAGAATCGGTATTTCTGGAACCAATCAGTGTTAATAAAGAGCCTTTGGCACCTGCTTTATTAATGCCATACATCGGATTGTGCGGGTTATTGCCCGTGTCATTGTCTGAGCGGGCAGGAATGACTGCGCCATTAATATTTAAGGCAGTCGCTGCACCGGCTTTATCGCGAATTCCGCGAAGAAATGCGCTGTCGCTGTGAAACGCCAGGCCGTAGTCGGTGTTAATAAAATCGGATAAGCCTGTTTGTGCGTTGACCAGCGAAGGAATCATATTGCCGGGTAAACCTAACTTGCTGTAACCCGCTGAGGTTAAAAAGTCTAGCTGACCATATTGTTTGCCCACCAGCACATTAGATCCAGCAATATTTGCACCGCCTGCCAGGTCAAAACAGATAAATGGTATTTTACCTGCACCTAAAGTATCAATGCCACAACCGGCATTGAGTAAATCGGCTGATAGTGCGGCCTGAGCTTTTTGTGGACTAGCAAGCAGACCCAGTAAAGAAGGGGCCATGACACTGGCCGCTCCGGTGCATAGCCCCTGAGCAATAAAGTCACGTCTTGATACCGGACGTTTGTGGCAGTTGTGCAATAACGGCGCGTTTAATAGTTGTTCTTTAGTCAGTTTTTTCATCATACTGCTCCGATTATTGGACTAACATGGTTGCGTTGCCTATGGTTGCTGCACAAACAGCTTTTACCACGGTTCGAGTTCTATTAGATGCACATCCTGCACCACACGCAGTTAACTTGGTAATTAACGATTCCAGTTCTGTTTTAACACCTGCGGTAGCAGGTTGAGTCGCCAGATTTGTCCCCATCGTATTGTTAATCAGTGGGTCAAGTACCTGATCGCGCTCTGCCTGGGTATCAAAAGCTGTATTGGCAGGGGCACTAAAGTTAAAATTGTTAAAGTAGCTTGCTCGCAGTGTTGTGTTTTCAACCAATACATTACAATATTCTATGGCTAGTTGAGTAATGCCCATCTGATGAGCCGAGTTGAAAATATCAATGTCGGTTAATGTTGGCATTTGCTGTTTAACGACCGCATAAGTGTTGGCTACATCTGTTTGTCCCATACTGACACCCGTTGCTTTGGCCATAGAAGCATGAATTTCATAGAAGTCTCTTATGCCGATATCTGATTTTGCTGGCAGAATAGCTGGCGTTGCAGGATCTGGTGCGTCCGGTTCAACAAATGCGTTGACTGAAGAGCCTATTTTTTCAAAGGTTAAGAAAAATTCATCAGACTCGGCTCCTTTTTCCAGGGCAATAACGGTTCCTATACTTGAAACCACCTGACCTGAATCGGGGGAATAAGCGCTGGCGTTAAGATTAAGTTTCAGGTTTTTATAAGCCTGACCATTTTTAACTTCACGGCCATTCACCGCAATTCGAATATTATTAACATCAATACCGCTGGGAATTGTCTGGTTATTTAAATTAATAAAGAAGGGCTTATCAAATAAATAGGCGTAACTATCCCATTGACTGACTTCGTAAACGATATAGGAGTCTGGCAGATTAATCAGGTGAGAAATACTGAACAACATAAAGAATTTTTCACCAACTCCGACATCATAGTTTTGCATAATTTGTTCGGGGGTCAGCGTTCTGTTATGAATGGCTGCCATACGAATGGTTCCCTGCCAGAGCCGATCCTGGGAAACTTCATTACCCATTACTACGGCATAGGTGTCGTTCCAGTCGCTAAGAGAGCCGCCTGTTGTCACATTTTCTTCGGCAACCATTTCACCGTTAACAAATAGTTTACGACCTGTTGTTGGAGAAAAAGTGGCTACTACGTGCTGGGTTGCGGTTTGTAAAACTCTATCTCCGTCAGGTGTTACCAGTGACGCTTCTCCATTAGCATCGGTAGTGCTGGAGCGGTTTAAAAATTCGTAGTTATAAAGTGTTTGCCCCAGGGTAAAGTTACGTTCGGTGGTTCCTGCAGAATAACTGATTATTCCTGCCGGGCCTTCCTGAGTGACATTGGCTGGTGTTACCCAGGTTTCAATTGAGTATTCGCCAGTTGATGCGATCAGTGTGTGTAATTTTTTACTGTTACTGGTAGAGCCTTGTGCTTTACCGTTGACAATTTGAATGCCCCAGCCGCCGACCCAGTTGACTGTCCCGGAAAAGGTTAAGTCAATGGCAGGTTCTACACCGCTGGTATCGTAGGCGATATTACCCTGACCTGTTTTAAAGTTCCATTGAGCAATAATATTGGTTTCGTGTCGTCCGCCGCCACTGGCAACAATACCATCGGTCAGCCGTAATGATTTACTAATGAGCAGGTTAGGATCAACCTGAGTTGCAGGAATCTGTCCAATAAACGCTTCAATGGCTGCCTGCATGGTTGCAGCGTTAGCAGAACAGTCAGTCCAGCAATTGTGGAACTCACTACCCAGTCTCAGTACAAAGCGAGAGTCTGCTGCACTGTCCAGATTAATTTTTGCTTTTGCTGCGGCGTAAGCACTATTAATATCATCATTGGCGAAGAAGGGCGCAATTGGGTTGGCGGCATTTTCATTATGACAATTGGCACAATAGCTGGTTAACTCCGGGTAAACGGTTGAGCCAAATAAAGTTGAAGTGTCCGGGAAGGTTTTACTATCAGCGGCTTCTCTGATAGTGGGGGCGACCAGTTTTATTTTAGTACCACCACTGGCACTACCTCCAGCCCAGGCAGCAATATAATTAGTGATAGTATCGGCACAAGCTGTATCGCTGGCTAACCAGCAGTGATGTCCTGCTGCGACTCTTTCAACAAGCCTGGACTCTGCTGGTTGGGACAGGTTAACCACTGTATTGGCTGCTGCATAGGCGACATTGATATCTGCCAGATTAACAAAACCTGGAGCTTGTCCAATGCCGTGACACTGCCCACATCGATTTGAGCCAGACAGGTTGTCCCAGAGATTGAGCTTAAAAGCCTGAACGTCATTCGTTGCTGGTGGAGGACCATTATAATTGGAGGCTGACGGAGCGATTGTGTTTGGATTTTTTTCTGTATCCGCGCCACCACCAGAACAAGCTGAAATTACGCTAATTATCAGTAAACAGAAAAGCGTTTTGATGAGTTCAATTGTGTTTTTCGTTTTAAAGTTATTGCTTTGATTATTTTTCATTATCAGTCTCCCATGCAATAAACAGCAGCTTCAGCAAAGGTTCGTTTTAACTGATAACCATTGGCACTGAGTGATGAAATCATACTGGTGATTTGTGAATGGTCAGCAGCACTGACAGGATCTCTTAAGCAAACATTCTTGAATACCTTTTTGACCTGACAACTGGAAAATTTGGAACTGTGAGAAAGTTCCTGTCCCATCGATTTTGCACCACTGCCTGAGCCTGGCAGAGATTGATCCCAGCCAAGTAATTGATTAGTTCCTTTGCGCCAGTAATTAATCCAGGCATCGTCAGGGGTTACGTAACCAGAAGGAAAATTTTTGTTGTTAAAATGATATTTTGCCTGTACTCGAGTGCCGGTTTCCGGGTCTAGTTCTCCGACACTATTGTAATCGAGTTGACCGCTGGCTCCATCAGGATCGGTATCAACATTGTATTCATAATTGTAATAAGCAAACGCCTGAATTAAGGGATCCATGCCGGCATGACATCCATAACAGGAATTCATATAGATGCGGCTATCACCACCTGGACTTCGTGATACATCCTGTCTGATTCTGTCTGCTGCTCTTTCGGTATCTTTTATGGGTTCCAGGTCGTTGCAAAGATGGTTAACTAAGGTAAACCTGAAAAGTGAGCGATTGGTGCCGTCTATCATAAAAGCTTTTGCTGAGGCGCGAGTAGTTAAAACTCCGGCGGTTGCACTGGCTTCCAGGCCCGTAACACTGGACTGTGTGGAGCGTACTAACGTGGTACTTAAAGGGAGAGCGCGTGTTTCCATCTGTTCATAGTGATTATTATTGGTATTAGAATAAGCTGCTAATCCATTACCTGACTGACCAACATAAATAATATCGTTATATAAAATTTCTCTGATATCAATGTCATCTTTAATGATGCCGATAACGGTGGCGGTATAATCGTTGAGTGGCGCAAAAACGGTTTGAGGTTCATTCGTCCATGGCGTTATCCAGTTTTTTAAGGTCACTGAATAAAAAGCATCATTGTCCATGGCTTTGTAGGCAGCGGCGACTGAATTATTATTGGTAATGTCCATTTCCATGGCAGAAAGAACGGCTTCTGTTGGGGGAATTCCTGCCAGACGATCATGAATTCTTTTGGCCTGTTCTCTTGCGCCAGCAAGAACATTGAGCGATAAGGCTGAGACAAATACAGCGAGAGTACACCGTATAGCAGCTTTACCAGTTATTCCGAGCAATACACCTGTCGTCATAATGGATACCTACGAGGTTACAAATCCTGGGTTATTTACCGTAAAATACTACATAATAAATAATGATAAAAAGTCTATCATTGAGTTCCATTTTAAACAGAAACTAAAATAGTTGAGTTATTATTAGCTGAATTATTATTTATATTGAGTACCGTTGACTGTGTTAATTGTAGCCAATTCCGGTTAAACTTTTCGTGATTCTTTGCACAGATTTTTACTTTAAAAAATGAGAAAATGCCGTTTAGAGCGCAAAATATACCGTTCATACAAATTGCGGTTTTGTCGGTGTGATACAACTACCAATAATTCAAAACAGGAATTTAAATTGGATTAGAGCTGCTATATACTGAGTATTCGTTCACATGAATATTGTCAACCAGTGTAACTACTACTTTTTGATAACGGTGTTCGATTAAATCGAACCAGAAAATATGATCAATCATCGACCTGATTAGGTTAGTCTTTTATTACTTGTTTTACAGGAATATTGATGAATAACACTTATAAATATTTCATATTCTTATTGATTTTCAGCATCGCTGGTTGTACCGGTAGTGATGGTTCTCTGAATACTTCAGGGCAAAAAGCTGATCCGGTTTTAGTCGATTTTCCTATTGCTTATATTAAAAGACCAATACCTGTAGAAGAGACGCCGGGCGGTCCTGTTCCTGTTTCATCTGATTTAAGAGAGCCTGTTTCATTTAACCCAGGCGCTGCCGTTTACATAAAAGATAGAGCAACGATCAGTGCGTCAGAAATTAATATTACTGATCAGGCATTTGCTGCAGACAGTTTATACGATGTTAAAGATCTCAGTGTTTCTTATGATGGAACAAAGTTATTATTTGCTATGAGAGCACCAGAAATTGAAGGGGTTGATGACGATGAACAGCCGACATGGAATATCTGGGAGTATGATTTAACAACAAAACTGTTAAGACGCATAATCACTTCTGATATTTCCGCTGAGGCCGGTCAGGATCTATCCCCGCAATACTTGCCCAGCGGGAAAATAGTTTTTTCATCAACGCGGCAGCGACTGGCGAAAGCCATTTTACTTGATGAAGGTAAGCCGCAGTTTTCAGCGTTGGATGAAGATAGAAATGTTGAAGCATTATCACTCCATGTGATGAATGATGATGGTAGCGAAATGACTCAGATTACTTTTAATCAAAGTCATGATATGACGCCAACTGTTATGGCTTCAGGTAAGGTTGTGTTTAGTCGCTGGGATAATGCACCCGGACACAATGAAATTAACCTTTATCAGGTTAATCCGGACGGTAGTGGGCTGGAAATTGTGTATGGCATGCACAGTCACGAATACACCAACCCACAAGCGGATACCACGACAACCGTTGAATTTGTCAGTCCCAGGCAAATGCAGGATGGCCGAATTCTATCCTTTATCAAACAGGGCGTTAGCGCTACATTAGGGGGAGAGCTGGTCTATATTGACTGGGAAAACTATATTGATATTAATCAGTCTACTGTTGCTTCTGGCGGGACTGGTCCGGGTCAGGTTTCTGCAACACCGTTCGCGGTCAATGTTAGCGATGAACCTTCTATGGGAGGACGGTTTGCCAGTGTTTACCCACTTTACGATGGTTCTGAGCGGTTATTAATTAGCTGGAGCCCCTGTCGTCTCAATACGCTAGACGAAAACAATGAACCGGTTGTTGATGTTAATAATGAGCCTGTTGTTGTTGCCTGTACTGAGGAGTTACTGGCTGCTGAAGCCGTGGATGAAGCTGAGCTGCTATATGGTCTCTGGGTGCATGATGCGACGACGAATACACAACTGCCTTTCCTGGTTGGAGAGGCCGGAATTGTTGCTCATGAGATGATTGCCATGGCTCCTCGAGACTTGCCTGTGGTGATACCGGATATTAAAGAATCAGCGGATAGTGACCTGTTAACCGAGAATGTCGGCGTAGTGCATATCAGAAGTGTTTACGATATTGATGGCGAGGATAGTACTGCTTCGGGAATTGCGGCATTAGCGGATCCAGCACAAACGTCTGCTGATAATCGTCCTGCAAGGTTTTTGAGAATTGTTAAAGCGGTTTCGATGGCAGATAGAGATATTATTGATGTTCCTGGAACCGCATTTGGTCGAAGCCGAGCCCAGTCGATGCGTGATATTCTGGGGTATGCGACGGTAGAGCCTGATGGCTCTGCAATGTTTAAAGTGCCAGCGAATGTTGCTTTCTATATCAGTATTCTGGATGAGAACGGTCGTAGAACCGGTGAACGACACCAGAACTGGATGTCTGTTAAAGCGGGTGAAGTCAAACAGTGTAATGGTTGTCATACCAGTGACAGTGAGTTACCTCATGGCCGACAGGCTGCCCAGGCTTTGTCAATTAATAATGGTGCGCCTGTAACCGGTTCACCTTTTCCTAATACTCGCCCTGCGTTGTTTGCTGACGAGGGAGAAACCATGGCTGAAGTGTATTCCCGCCTTAATGGTTTTTCAGATCTTTCTGTGAATATTACTTATGATGATGTGTGGACCGATCCTGCTGTGCGTCAGCCTGATGTATCGTTTGATTACTCTTATACCGATTTAACGACGCCATCACCGACCACGTCGGGTTGCATTACCCAATGGAATGGTTTGTGTCGAATTACCATTAATTACGTTGATTCCATTCAGCCACTTTGGGATTTGTCACGCTTACAGCTCGATGGTATTGGGAATTTTATACAAGACAATACTTGTGTGTCGTGTCATAGCAGGACAGATAATATGGGGCAAACTCGGGTACCTGAGGCGCAGCTGGAGCTGGTAGCGACTGATTCTATTGATGAGCCGGATCACTTAACGTCTTATCGAGAATTGTTTTTTAACGATAATGTGGTCGAATTAAACGGGGGTGCTATTATTGATGTGCTGGTACCTGCTACTGATGCCAATGGAAATCCTGTTTACGAGGTTGACGAGAATGGCAATTTAATTCTTGATGCGCAAGGGAACCCGATTCCTGTTATGCGGACCATACCAGTAAGGCCCGTGATGAATGTCAGCTCAGCTAATAATAGTACTGACTTTTTTCAATTATTTGAAATGGGGGGCACTCATTATGGCTGGCTTAAACCAGCAGAACTCAAATTAATTTCTGAGTGGCTGGATATTGGTGGTCAATATTATAATAATCCCTTTGACGTGCCACAGTAAAATAGTATTCAATAGGCTTTAAGAAGTTTTGGGGAATTTTTATCAATTGAGATTTTTAAAAATAAGTATCAGCATTATTCTGATGCTTGGGTTCAGTCTGAGTATTAAAAGCGCTTTTGCAGCCAATGAGTTTGCCGAAAGTGACGCAGATAAAGATAATGATTTGCAGCAGGTTATTGTTACTGATCCCTTTATTGAAATGCACACCGGACCAGGCCGTGGCTATCCGGTTTTTCACATTGTTGAAAAAAATGAGTTCATATCCATTATAAAAAAGAAGACTCATTGGTTTAAAATTAAATCAGCTCGAGGAAAACAAGGCTGGGTTCATGAACGTCAGATGCAAAAAACGCTGACTGAAGAGGGAGAGCCTTATAAAATACAAAAATCTGATCGCAATGGGTTTATTGCAAGAGATTTTGAAGCCGGTGTTCTGGCCGGTGATTTTGGCGGGGCAAATGTCATGACGCTCCATGCAGGCTGGAACTGGACACCGAATATTATGGCTGAGCTAGCTGTTTCACAGGCGTTGGGCAGTGTTTCTGATATTCAGTTTTTTAATCTCAATATTATGCACCAACCATTTCCTGATTGGTGGGTGTCACCATATTTTAAGATAGGAACGGGGGCAATGAAAACTAAACCTCGTTCTACAATTGTGTTACCAGAAGACAGGAAGGATGAAATCATTCATGTTGGGGTTGGGGCACGAGCATACGTTGCGAGGCAGTTTTTTGTTCGAATAGAATATAACTCGCATACCATTTTAACCAGTAGAAACGATAATGATGAAGTAGAAGAATGGAAATTAGGGTTCAGCGTATTTTTCTAAAAGTGATATCTACAGCGATATTAATGTTCTCCAGTTCCGCGATACAGGCGGTTGAACAGGATTCGTCTGAAGATGCCAGTGATAATGGTATTTCAAATATCAGGGTGTTTGATCCGCAAGTCGAAAGACGAGAGGTTGATACCGATTCAATTGATACTGAAAATTGGGAAGTGGGTATTTATTATGGGGTTATCAGTATTGAAGATTTTGGTACCAATGATATCCTGGGGACGACATTGGCTTATCATGTCACTGAGGACTTTTTTATCGCAGCTAATTATGGACAGACAGAAGCGGATCAAACCAGTGCCGAGTTTCTGACAGGAATTACAGTAATCTCTGGAGACAGAGCCTATAGTCATTATGATATTTCTCTTGGGTTTAACATTCTTCCTGGTGAAGGTTTTCTGGGGAGAGATATTGCTTTTACCAGTAATTTTTATCTGTTAGCAGGAATGGGTAACACTCAATTTGCCGAAGACAGTCACTCGACGGCTGTGGTCGGTGGCGGATATCAGGTGTTGTTTAATGACTGGTTTTCAATGAATTTTTCTTTAAGAGACTATATTTACAAAATAGAAGTGGTTGGTCCAAAAACGGCGAGTGATCTTGAAATATCAACCGGATTTACGGTATTTTTCTAATATAGAAAAAGATTGTTCTCTGATTGATTTAATCTGAGACGGGCATGTTGTTTTAAACGAATCTAAATTGAATTGGGAATGAAGAGGCACTTAATGAATAAAGTTATCAGAGTATCACGAGTCAACCAATTGACCAGACAAATGCTTGTTGGTCTGTTTTTGATGTTGTCAACCGGTGTTGGTGCTGCCAATAAAGCTGTGGCTCCTGACTTTACTTTAAAAAGTCGTTCTGGTGAGAATGTTCGATTATCAGATTTCAGAGGGCAAGTTGTATTACTGAACTTTTGGGCTTCCTGGTGTGGGCCTTGTCGTCAGGAAATGCCAATCTTAAATAGTATTCAAAAAAAATATAAAGCGCTAGGTTTTACTGTGCTGGGTATTAATGTTGATGCTAAATCAAAAAAAGCGATTAATTATTTAAAGGATACGCCGGTTAATTTTCCCGTTTTGTATGATCCAACCAGCAAGGTTAGTGAGCTTTATAATGTTTCAGCTATGCCAAGTACTGCAATTATTGATAAAGACGGAAATGTCAGGTTTATTCATGCTGGCTATAAATCCGGTGATGAACAAAAATATAAAGATAAAATTAAAGCCTTAGTACGGGAGCTGTAGTTGTTGAATCAATTCATCAAAATTAAATCTCTGTTAAGAGTAGTCCTGTTGCTGTGTTTGACGGTTTTGACCGGCTGTTCTTCTATACAGCCCTGGGTGAAACCCTACGAAAGGCAAAATATAGCCGATCCCATTATGGCATTTAGTCGTGATCCAGTCTCTGATAATTATATGCATCATGTTTTTCAGGCGCGAGAGGCCGCAAGAGGCTCGGAAGGTACTGCTGGAGGTGGGTGTGGCTGTAATTAGACGAGCCTTGTCTTTTATGCCTGTTTCTCGCCTGCTGTTCACAGTTATTTCAGGTTGTCTGCTTTGCATAGAGGTTACGGGTGCCGTTTTACCTGAAGATCGAGCTGATGCCTTATATCATTATTACAGTGGTGGCGGTGTTGATATACAGGGACCGTCGATTCTGGTCAGAAAATCAATTAAAGATAAAGTGTCTGTTTCGGCTAACTATTATATTGATAATGTTAGTAGTGCCTCGATTGATGTTGTAACAACAGCCAGTGCCTATACCGAAAAAAGAAAAGAAACCAGTGTTGGTGCTGATTATCTGAACGAAAAGACGAACATGAGCTTCAACTTCACCCAGAGTGATGAAAACGACTTTTCTGCACGTTCAGCTCATTTTAGTGTCAGTCAGGATTTTTTTGGAGATTTAACGACATTAAATATGGGCTACTCGCAAGGATGGGATGAAGTTGGAAAACGTGGCGAACCTGAATTTAGTGAAGAAGCTGACCGACGCCATTTTCGGTTAGGTCTGTCTCAGATTTTAACGAAAGACAGTCTGATTAACTTTTCCTGGGAAACCATTACTGACGAAGGGTTTCTCAACAACCCCTATCGTTCGGTGCGCTATATTGATGGCGGAGGTTACAGTTATCAGGCTGAACGTTATCCTTCGACAAGAACTAGTGACGCCCTCGCCATTCGCGGCATGTATTACCTGCCTTACCGAGCCTCTTTAAAGCTGGAATATAAGTTATTTTCTGATACCTGGGGGATTGGTGCCGATACGATTGAGGTTGCTTATGTGCACCCAATGGGGGATGAATGGATTTTTGATTTCAAGATAAGGCAATACGATCAGAATAAAGCTGATTTTTACAGTGATTTATTTTCTCAGATCGATGCTCAAAACTTTCTGGCGCGAGATAAAGAGTTGAGTACCTTTAGTTCCTTAACCATAGGTATTGGTGCAAGTTATGCAGAAGAACTCAAAGACTGGGTTCATTTTGATTCTTATAGTGTCAATTTGAACCTGGATTTTATTCAGTTTGATTATGATGACTTTAGAGATTTAAGGGTTGAGGATACTGCTGTAGGAGAAGAGCCGCTTTATGGATTTAATGCGAATGTTGTCAGGTTATTTTTCTCAGTATTTTACTAACTTAAACCATACGAAGTTTTTGAGTCAGGGTATATACTCTGGCTCCTTGAAGGCACACTGATTTCATGGAGCTTCAAGGGAATTGAGTGTTAAGGTTAATCCACTGGATAATCAATACAAACCTGTATTAATTTCATGGAATTTTAATTTTCAACTGTTTGCTACTGGTAGTTTCTATATCTCCAAAACCAACAGATATACTACCCAGAGAACCATGGGCATCTACAACTTCAATAAATTCTGAGTAAGCATATTTGCATTCAGTCCGACTATCAAAAGGACCATAGTCTATGCCTTCTCTGGTTTTAAAGAACCAGTGACCGTTGGTGACAAAAAAACGACCGGTACGAGAATGCTGGTCGCTCGTAGAATCATCATCTCTAAATTGATACTTAATTGTATTTTCAGCCATATATTCCTCCGTGATTCAGTACTGCGAACGTTAGGGTATGTTAATGTGAGCCGAAGATATCATTAATAGTAGCTAATTAAAACCGAGATAACATAGTTTTTGGAGCTTATTAACAAAAAGTTATATTAATGGTATCTAATTGATTATAAATGGAGTTTTTTTTGTGAAGTGCTAGTCGTTATTAACGACCGCTTCCCTGTAT
>JADGFG010000053.1 GCA_016743995.1 Kangiellaceae bacterium
TATTATAATAACTCTTATTATAATTTTTAAAAGCGCTACCTGAAGGTGCTCCATCTCGCATATAACAACCCGATAGAAACAGTACTATTCTTAATCATTAGCACAATGAGAACATTTATCAAATGTTTAAATATGATTATCGATTTCGTGTATAAAAAGTATGATAAATACCATTTTAATAGGATTTTGAATGCAATACTAAAAAAGACTAGCCTTGTTCTTCATAAGCTTGCTGGTTAGCGACTGAATTTTCTGCAAGAGGTAGTCTATAAACAAATATGACTGGAATAATCATCAGGGAAACAATAAAAATCCTGACTGTAATGGATTCTATGACAAAACAGGTGTAGATTGCTGCAACCCCCATCATGATCAAAGCAATAATTTTTGCTTTTCTGGGGATAGATTTCGATTCCTGCCAATGATATAGCGTTGAGCCAAACCAGGGGTGAGACATTAACCACGCATGTAAACAGGGTGAAGATCTGGCAAAACACCCTGCAGCAATAATCAGAAAAATCGTGGTAGGAAGGCCTGGAACAATAATTCCGATTACCCCGATACCAACAAATAGTAAACCGATTATAATAAGCAGGTATTTTAGTATTTCAGGCCGCAACACAATAAACTCCCGATTGACTGGTGAAATATTCTGTTACCAGTCCGATGTCGCTGTTCATGCTCCCATATTAGCAATAACTCGTCAGGACGCCAACCGACAACCAGCCATAATTAGAACTATCTCCAGAATTTGTACGCTTGTGATCTAATATTTGTACATTATCGACAGTGGGTTCTTCGTGGAAGGCCCTGTTTAAAGTTCCGATATCAGCGCGCTCAAAACCCTGATATTATCATTATAACCAAACAAGATCATCAATAAAACTGAATAAGATTGTTCGCAGTCAAATTACGGTTTCTGAGTAATTGGTTAACTTACCTCTGTAAAATCGTAGAGGAGCAGCAGTTGTATTTAACACCTTTTTATTAGCCAGGAGACTGTTTTCAATTATTTTAACTATTTAAATAATCACTAAATCTATTTTTTAATGATAATGCTCTATCCCAGAGATCGTCTTTTTGTTTATTCGTTTCTAACTCAGCATATCGCTTATTAATTTTAGCCTTAACCTCATCACTGGTGTTTTCTTCAACTAAAGGATAAAAAATTCGATTTTTATGATTTATATCAGTCTGAAGCACTTCGGCGTACTCCTCTACTGCGCGTTGAAAACTGGCATAATCTGCATTTTCCTGGGCAAGCTGAATCTCTTTTAGTGCACAGCGCGCTTGTTCATGACTATATAATATGCTGCCAATTTGTCTTCCATGATTTTTAGGAACACTGATTTCCTCAAACAACACTGTTTGCTGTTTTATCTGATGAAAGTCATTTGAAAACTCTTCAACAAAATGAATAAATTCCTGCCCAATATTAAAGTACTCTACTTTATCAAGACACGTTGCTTTTTTGCATACTCCCTGCATAAGCTCAGTGACATTTAAAATATGTAGATGCTCATTTTCGAGTTCTTGTGTAATATTCATGGTTATTCTCCAAAATCTAAGAGATCCATTCAAAAAACAGCCTGCTACTGCGCAGACTAATCAAGCCTTATTATTGATATTATTAAAATCAATTTAAAATCAATTGGTTACATCATTATCAAGATTAAGTTCACATTCTGTGTGTGACGTAGTTCTCGTAACTGTGTAACAAATATGCAGGTAGTTTACTCTTTCTTACAATTATTCAAAATAAATTCTGATAAATATCGACAATTAGCTTATTTATTGAGCGATATTCAGAATATTTGTTGTTGTTTAATAACAATTAACCAATAAGTTGAATAAGGGGTCAGGTTATCAGACAAAAATGACTGATATTAATTCAGGTACAAGAGATTAACTATGAGGTTCAAAAATGGATTAATGACCAGAGGTGAAATTTTTTTGAGCTATATTTTTTCAAAAAAGCGATTCTTCACGATACAACTCGCACTGAAAAAATATCTCAATGGTATTGTTGAGCTCAATGATCTATTAATCTCAATATCGCAAAATCAAAATACGACAAAGTTAATTTACCATTGAGCAATGGAAGCTGATAGCTTTTTTAATATTCCAGGAGAAACATTAAATAAAGTCAGCTCGTTCTCGTTTTGAGTTAATTCGATATTTACTAGATATACTTCACTTCTACAATTTCGTACTCCACATTACCTTTTGGAGTTTTAACAACAACAACCTCACCTTCTTCTTTGCCTATCAGCGCTCTTGCAATAGGAGAGTTAACCGATATTTTATTAATTTTAATATCAGCCTCATCATCACCAACGATTTTATAGGTCACTTCATCATCGGTTTCAAGATTAACTAAATCCAGTGTTGTACCAAAGATTACTTTGCCAGTATTTTTTAACGTGGTTACATCAATTATTTGCACAGCACCCAGCTTAGATTCTATCTCCTGAATTCTGCCTTCAATAAAACCTTGTTGCTCTCTAGCCGCATGATATTCGGCATTCTCTTTTAAGTCGCCATGCTCTCTTGCTTCAGCGATATCTGCAACAACGCGAGGTCGCTGTATTTTTTTCAAATCTGTTAGTTCAAGTTGAAGCGCTTCGGCTCCCTGTTTTGTCATCGGTGTAAAATTCATGTCTGTTACCTTTTATTTTAACCTGTTATGCAATTCCTGCACTGAAATTACTTTCTGACGAGTCTGGTGTGTAATTGCTTTTGCAGTAGCCAGACCGCCTGCCAGGGTTGTGGTATATGCCACTTTATATTGTAATGCAGAACGTCTGATCTGGAATGAATCAGCGACTGCTTGCTTTCCTTCTGTAGTATTCACAATATAATCAATTTCATCATTTTTAATCATGTCTACCAGATGAGGCCTGCCTTCATAAACTTTATTAACTCGCTGACAGAAGACACCATCCTGAATGAGTCGAGTGGCTGTTCCACCAGTAGCCAGTACTTCAAAACCACACTCGATTAATGCTCGTGCAGTTTCTGGTAATTTAGCTTTATCACCTTCTTTAACACTCAATATAGCTTTACCACCACGAGGTGCCTGGGATCCACCACCGAGCTGCGCCTTGTAATAAGCTTCGCCAAATGACTCACCGACTCCCATTGCTTCGCCAGTTGATTTCATTTCTGGCCCCAGAATAGGATCCGAACCTGCAAATTTATTAAACGGAAATACGGGTTCTTTTACAGTAAAAAAGTCAGGTTTAACTTGCAGAGTAATTCCCTGCTCTTTTAACGAACGCCCCGCCATCACACTAGCAGCAATTTTTGCTAATGGTCTACCGGTTGCCTTGGAAACAAATGGCACCGTTCTTGACGCTCTGGGATTCACTTCCAGCACAAAGATATTATCTCCCTGAATGGCAAACTGGGTATTCATCAATCCTTTAACCCCTAGTTCCTTAGCCATTGCCTCAATCTGTGCTTGTAATTTTTTCTGTGTTTCTTCACTCAGTGTATGCGGTGGAATACAACAGGCGGAATCACCAGAATGAACACCAGCCTGTTCAATGTGCTCCATAATTCCACCAATCAACGTGGTCTCACCATCATAAATCGCATCGACATCGACTTCAATGGCATCATCTAAAAAACGATCTAATAAAACAGGTGACTCATTAGAAACTGAAACAGCCTCGGACATATAACGACGAAGCTCATCTTCATTAAAGACAATTTCCATAGCGCGGCCACCTAAAACATAAGAAGGCCGCACAACGAGTGGATATCCAATTTCTTCTGCAAGCCTTACTCCATCATCAGCATTTCTTGCGGTTCGGTTAGGCGGCTGTTTTAAACCTAATCGCTCAATCGCGCGCTGAAATCTTTCACGATCTTCAGAGCGATCAATCGCGTCAGGAGAAGTTCCAATAATTGGCACGCCAGCAGCTTCCAGATCACGAGATAATTTTAATGGAGTCTGACCACCATACTGTACAATAACGCCTTTGGGTTTTTCTCTGGCAACAATTTCTAATACGTCTTCCAGAGTAACAGGCTCAAAATAAAGTCGATCCGAAGTATCATAGTCAGTTGAAACCGTTTCAGGATTACAATTAACCATAATTGTTTCATAACCATCTTCGCGCATAGCGAAAGCAGCATGGACACAACAATAGTCAAACTCAATCCCCTGACCAATCCGATTAGGTCCGCCCCCTAAAATCATTATTTTTTCTCGATCGGTCGGCTCAGATTCACACTCTTCTTCATAAGTGGAATACATATAGGCCGTATCAGTAGAAAACTCAGCTGCACAGGTATCAACTCTTTTAAAAACCGGATACAAATCAAATCCATGACGTACTCGTCGCATTTCTTTTTCTGAAACATCCAGTAAACAGGCCAGACGTCTGTCAGAAAAACCCTTACGTTTCATCATGCGTAGTGTATCTCGTTCAAGCTGACCAATACTGAGTGCTGAAAAATTATTTTCAAGTTTAACGATTTCTTCAATCTGAACCAGAAACCAGGGATCGATTGCGGTTAACTGAAAAACATCTTCAATACTGTAGTTCTGGCGAAAAGCATCAGCAACATAAAAAATACGATCAGCGCCAGGCACTTGTAAATTATGGCGTAATACTTCTTTCCAGTTATCTCTTTCTATATCAAGAATGGGGTCAAAACCGTCAACACCGGTCTCCAGCCCTCGCAATGCTTTGTGCATTGATTCTTGAAAAGTTCGGCCAATAGCCATCACTTCTCCAACCGACTTCATTTGTGTCGTTAAGGTTGTATCGGCATTAGGGAATTTTTCAAAGTTAAAGCGAGGAATTTTAGTCACAACATAATCAATGGTTGGCTCAAATGATGCGGGCGTCTGACCACCAGTAATGTCATTTTGTAATTCGTTCAAGGTGTAACCAACCGCCAGCTTTGCCGCTATTTTTGCAATAGGAAATCCGGTTGCCTTTGACGCCAGCGCAGATGAGCGTGAAACCCTCGGGTTCATTTCGATGACGATCATTCGGCCAGTCTTCGGGTCCACAGAGAATTGAACATTTGATCCACCGGTTTCAACCCCAACTTCTCTTAAAACAGCTAAGGATGCATTACGCATTATTTGATATTCTTTATCGGTTAGCGTTTGCGCTGGCGCTACCGTTATCGAATCACCGGTATGTACACCCATCGGGTCAAAATTTTCTATAGAACAAACAATAATACAATTATCATTTTTGTCTCTGACAACTTCCATTTCATATTCTTTCCAACCGATTAATGACTCATCAATTAATAGCTCGGTTGTTGGCGACAAATCCAGACCTCGAGTACAAATTTCTTCAAATTCTTCCCGGTTATAGGCAATCCCCCCCCCGGTTCCTCCCATCGTAAAAGAAGGACGAATAATACAGGGAAAGCCAACTTTATCGAGAACCTTATAAGCATCTTCCAAAGAATGTGCAATACCAGCTAGTGGCATGTCCAGGCCTATTTTTCGCATGGCATTTGCAAACTGTTCTCTATCTTCTGCTTTATCAATAGCCTCACGACTGGCACCAATCATTTCTATGTTATGAATTTCAAGAACGCCACGAGAAGCCAGATCCAGAGCGCAATTCAGTGCAGTCTGCCCGCCCATGGTCGGTAAAATGGCATCCGGTTTTTCTTTTTCAATAATTTTAGCTATTACTTCCCAATGTAACGGTTCAATATAAGTTGCATCGGCCATTTCCGGATCGGTCATAATCGTCGCAGGGTTCGAATTGACCAGAATGACTCGATAACCTTCTTCTCTTAAAGCTTTACAAGCCTGAGCGCCAGAATAATCAAACTCACAAGCCTGACCAATAATAATTGGTCCGGCACCCAGAATTAAAATACTTTGTATGTCGTTACGTTTTGGCATTCACAATTACCGTATGGAAATTTAACTGATTTTTAATAAAAATAAGACGCTGATGGAGCCTTACGTTAAATATTATTAATGGTTCTTCACACTCATCATTTCAATAAAGCGATCGAATAATGGTGCTACATCATGCGGTCCAGGACTGGCTTCGGGATGTCCCTGAAAGCTGAAAGCTGGCTTTTCCACATGTTTTATTCCCTGTAAACTACCGTCAAATAGAGATTTATGAGTTGCTTGTAATGTAGCAGGTAATGACGCTTCATCGACAGCAAAACCATGATTCTGACTGGTAATCATTACGGTCTTATCTTCAATATTTTCAACAGGATGATTAGCACCATGATGGCCAAATTTCATTTTTATTGTCTTCGCCCCGCAGGCTAATGCTAATAATTGGTGGCCCAGACAAATACCAAACATCGGAATATCCGTTTCCAGAAATGACTGAATCGCCTCGATGGCATATTCACAAGGTTCTGGATCGCCAGGACCATTTGACAAAAACAGGCCGTCTGGATTCATGGCCAGTACTTCTTCCGCACTGGTTTCTGCGGGCACAACGGTCAATCGACAACCTCTTTCTGAAAGCATTCTTAAAATGTTCTTTTTAACACCAAAATCATAAGCAACAACGTGAAACAGCGCATCACTTTCAGACTTAGCTTCAAACCCTTTACCAAGTTTCCAACAACCTTCAAACCATGGATAAGTTTTATTGGATGAAACCTCTTTCGCAAGATCCATGCCTTTCAAACCAGAAAACTGGCTGGCTTTTTCCAGTGCTTTCTTTTCATCAATATTAGCACCAGCGACGATACAACCAGATTGCGCACCTTTTTTGCTTAACAGACGAGTCAACCGGCGAGTATCAATATCGGAAATACCCACGATATTGTTATCTTTTAAATACTCAGATAATGATTTCTCCGAGCGCCAGTTACTACATTGTAGTGGCAAATCACGAATAATAAGGCCAGCGGCCCATATATTATCTGACTCTTCATCTTCAGAGTTAACCCCGGTATTTCCGATATGGGGGTAGGTTAAAGTCACCATTTGTCTGGCATATGACGGATCAGTTAATATTTCCTGATAGCCTGTCATCGATGTATTAAAAACCACCTCACCAACGGACTCTCCATCAGCTCCAATAGAAATACCATGAAACACGCTACCGTCTTCTAAAACGAGAATTGCAGGCTTAGACAAGAGACCCTCCGGCTAAAACAGATACTAAAAAGCGGAAAAGGTTAGTTAATCTCTTCCGCTTTATATTTAAAATGACGTGTTTTGCCCCAAATTCAGCAAAATCGGGGTATTTTACGCGATTAGACAGAGCTTTGTCCAATGACAACTTACATTTTTATGCTATATATGAGGCATAAAAAACAGACGTAAAAAAACCGCTATTAAGCGGTTTTTTTAACTGGTGCCGAAAGCCGGACTTGAACCGGCACGACCAAAAGGCCACTACCCCCTCAAGATAGCGTGTCTACCAATTCCACCACTTCGGCTTTATTCATATCTAACTGCTTGATATTTCTAAACTGACTACTTTTTTTCATCTTTTTTATCTGAACTTTCTGTATTTTTATCTTCTGCTTTTTTATCTGCAGATATCGTTGCTGCATCTACAGCAGGTTTCGATTGTGCTGTTGCACTTTCTTTTTGTACTGGAGCAACTTCTGCTTCGATACCAGATTGCTTACTGGGTAATTCAGCTTCTATTCCTGTCTTTTTTGTTTCTTGTTCAGTCGCAACCACTTCATCCAGTACCGCATCTGCAGTTGTTTGACTGGTTCCATTTAAGTAACTGATAGATAAAGCAATTGCAAAAAACAAAATTGCCATAATCGTTGTCGTTTTAGTGAGAACATTACCCGAACCTGCAGCACCAAATACCGTATTTGACCCGCCAGCTCCAAATGATGCACCCATTTCAGCGCCTTTGCCTTGTTGCAAAAGAATAATCCCGATTAACGCAATCGAAACCACCAGATATACTACTAATATAATTTCTTGCATTTTCTATCCTGCCACAGAATAAATATTTAAAAAGTCGTCGGCTTTTAGTGATGCGCCACCAATTAATCCGCCGTTAACATCGTTTTGTGTCAGCAACTGTTCCGCATTATCTGCGTTCATACTGCCACCATAGAGTATTTGCAATCCTTGAGCGATTTCCTCATTCAAACCTGCAAACCACTGTCTTAATTCATTATGTACTTCCTGAGCCTGCTCTGGTGTCGCGGTTTTCCCCGTTCCAATAGCCCATATCGGTTCATAAGCAATACTTGCCTGTTTAAACGCCTCAATGCCAACCTCGTCAATTACGGCTTCACATTGCTGCTTTAATACAGCAAAAGTATCATTTGCTTCTCTTTGTTGCAACGTTTCTCCAATACACAATATTGGATGAATGCCTGAAGCTAGCGCCGCTGCAAATTTTCTGGCAACCACTTTATTATCATCACCAAACAATTGCCTACGCTCAGAATGCCCTGTCAATAGATAGTCAACCTGATAATCAGGCAACATTTTAATACTGATTTCACCAGTAAATGCACCAGACTCCTGCCAGAAACCGTCCTGTGCGCCCAGTTTAACATGACTGTTGGCTACAATTTTGCTGATATCAGCCAGATGAATGGCTGGCACACAAATAAGAATATCTGCATTCTCTGAAGCCTGGGAAGATGCCACCACAGCACTAGCGAGTTGAATTGCCTCAGAACGCGAGCAATTCATCTTCCAGTTTCCGGCGACTAAATATTTAGGCTTATTCATTGTTCGCAATCAATACTCAAATTGGGCCAATCACAAAAAGGGCGCAAATGTTACCTGACAAGCTGCTGATATTCAAGAAGTTACTGAGAATTCTTAATAAATACAAAAATGGAGATGAAAACAAACTAACTAGGCATCAACCGTACCAACCGTAACCTGTTGATTTAAAAATGTTTTAAATGCTTCATAGCTGAGTGGCCTGGAAAAGAAATAACCCTGAATATCATCGCAGTTATTTTGCGCTAAAAACGCTAACTGTTGTTCTGTTTCCACACCTTCAGCAATCACTTCCAGACGTAAGCTTTTTGCCATGGAAATGATGGCCAGTGTAATAGCCGTATCGTCGGAGTCAACCACCAGTTCATCAATAAATGTGCGGTCTATTTTTAACGCATCCAGTGGAAAACGCCGTAAATACGACAAAGAAGAGTATCCTGTACCAAAATCATCGATAGCGATTCGAATTTTCATTTCCTTTAAGCGTTCCAGGGTATCAATAGCCTGAGAGACATCTCTCATCAGCATACTTTCGGTTATTTCTACTTCAAGTAACCTGGGCGGAATTTTATAGCGCTGCAAAGTACTGGCTACAATTTCAGGCAAGTCGACATGCCTGAACTGTAATGTTGAAAGGTTAACCGCAAATCGTATTTCAAGTCCTTCTTCTCGACATTCAACAATTCTCTGACAAGCATTGTCTAATACCCACATACCAATTTCTTTAATCAACCCGGTACTTTCCGCAATGGGAATAAATTCAGCTGGCGATATATTCCCTAAAATAGGATGATGCCAACGAATAAGTACTTCAGCACCAATCACTTTGTTTTGCTTAATATTGAGTTGTGGTTGAAAAACCAGGCTTAACTCTCCATTACCAATGGCCTGACGTAGTTCATTAGCCAGTTGATGCCGCCGGATAGCTAATTGATTAAGATCGGCTTCATAAAACTCAAAGGTATTCCTGCCCACCTCTTTCGCTTTATACATGGCTGCATCCGCAGCTTTCATTAATGAATCCACATCTGCGCCATCGTGAGGATACATACACACACCAATACTGACCGTCGTATTAACTTCATAGTTTGATAATTTAAAAGGGGTTTCAAAACTATCAACAATTTTTTCAACGGTACTGATAACACTTTCCATATCAGACAACTCATTTAAAATGATGACAAACTCATCCCCCCCCAGACGAGCCAGGGTATCTTCACCCCTTATTTTTTCAGACAAACGCTGGCTTGTTGCTTTCAACAACTGATCGCCAACCGCATGTCCGAGAGAGTCGTTTACATCTTTAAAGTGATCCAGATCGAGAAATAACAATGCGACCATCAACTCGGTACGAGAAGCCCTTTTTAACGCATATTTAATCCGATCCATGCATAACGCTCTATTCGGAAGCTGAGTTAAAGAATCATAATTAGCCAGATGTTGTAAATCTTTTACCGCTCGTTCCAACCTCTTTTTATTTAATTGCAACGCTTTATTGGCGGCGTCTCGTTCCTGCTGGTTAACTTCAATGGTTTCAAGCATCTGATTAAAAGAACGTGCCAGCGAGCCAATCTCATTTTCACCATAGTTAGGAACTCGGATCGCATAATTGCCGCTTCCACTGACCTCTCTGCTGATAGTCTCAAGCGCCAGTAAGGGCTCAGATATCATTCGTTGCAAACGCAATGATATAAGATAAACCAGAAAAACCAGTGCAACAGCAATAGCCAGACTGACAAGGGCAAAGGTTCTGATTTTTGAATGAAATTCATGGGTCGATACTTTCATATAAACTACACCGGAAAACTCATCATCCTCCTGCATGATAGTGGTCCAGACATATAGCCGATCTCCCCCCCATAGCTCTCGATTATGGCTAAAATATTCAGCTTCGCTAATGTAGAAATCTGCCGTATTCTCGTCTCTTATAGCAATAATTCGCCCGGTATTATCAAAAATAACAGCACCAAACTCACCACTTAACAAAGCGGATTGAAGTACTTGAGTCAATGCTTTTTCATCACCTCTTCGAATGGGGGCAACGGCGCTATGCGCCAGCAATTTCGCCTGAGTTTTAGCATCTGCTATCAATGCTGTCTGTGTTGTCTGGTAGTAGTTAATACCTATACTCAACATACCAACACTCAGAGCACCAGTAGAAACAGTCAATATGATGGCAATCAATCTTGAACGAATGGAACTAGCGGGTTTTATCATTTACGCTACTCTCCCTCATTAAACCCTTAATTTAATCATAATAAAAAATTACACCTTTTAGAATCTCAATAGCCCGACATCAACATCAAAAGTGATTCACTGGTAGCAAGCATTAATACATTTATTGAACAAAAATAAACCAGTTTTGTCCAGATAACAGACAATAACCACCGTCAAAACAACAAGTTGTTATCGTCACATTATAGGTTAACTTAACCAATAATGTGACGTTGAAAACAACTCACAATTAATTCTTAGAATATTTTAATGTTTTCTCTGGTCAAATATCCGCCTGAACACGTATAATGTGCGCGCCCAAAAATCAGCTAACTAGCACTAACTGGCTGAAATTAAAACAGATAAAATTGTGGCACATATACGTCTGACAAATAACCACTACAACGCCTTGATTTAGCGGCTTTTTTAGCATAAATCAGGGAGTTAAACTATAGTAGACGTTTAACTTTAACTATAAATACCACTAAAAAACTCTATGATCAAAATACATAAAGGTCTGGATCTTCCTGTTTCAGGAAGTCCCAAACAAGAAATTCTTGATGGACCAGCAGTATCTGAAGTGGCTCTACTGGGTGAAGATTACCTCAGTATGAAGCCATCAATGAAGGTTCGCGTTAACGACAAAGTTAAATGTGGCGATGAAATATTCATTGATAAGAATACTGCTGGTGTTATTTATACAGCACCTGCTAGCGGTACAATCAAAGCAATTAATCGGGGAGCCCGACGAAAGCTATTGTCCGTTGTCGTCGAAATAGAGGGTGAAGAATATAAAAAGTTTGCCAGCTTTAAACCTGAGCAACTACCACAATTAAAAAGGGATGATGTGGTTTCAAACCTCGTCAACTCAGGCATGTGGCCAGCATTCAGAACTCGTCCAATGAGCAAAGTTCCAACGATTGACGCTACACCTGCGGCAATATTTGTTTCGGTAATGGACTCTAACCCATTAGCAGCCAACCCCATGGTCATTATTCAATCGCAAATTGAAGCTTTCAATCATGGACTCACTGTTATCAAGCATCTTACTCAAGGCGAGTTATTTGTTGCTTATGATGGTAGTCAGAAAACTGACCTCGCGCAAAATCCGGTGGCCACCTATAAAGCTTTTTCTGGTATTCATCCGGCGGGCAATGTTGGAACCCATATCCATTTTCTGAAACCAGTCAATGCTGATCGAACCGTATGGCACATTGGCTATCAGGATGTGATTGCTGTGGGTAAATTATTTACTACAGGTCACTTACATACTGATCGTGTTATTTCTCTTGCTGGTCCTCTGGTCAAAACACCGAGACTCTTTAAGACTCGTATTGGTGCCAATACTGATCAACTTATAAAAGATCAAGTTGAAGAAAATGATGAACGAGTCATTTCAGGCTCGGTCTTTAATGGGCATATCGCAACCCGGCACAGAGCATTCCTCGGTAGATATCATAACCAGCTAACTGTACTGGCAGAAGGTCGTGAAAAAGAATTTTTTGGCTGGCTGCACATTGGTACAAACAAGTTCTCAGTAACCCGAGCATTCGCTTCACATTTAAATTCAAAGAAGAAGTTTGATTTCACCACCACAACCAATGGTAGTGATCGCGCAATGATGCCTATCGGCAGTTACGAAAAAGTGATGCCCTGGGACATACTGCCAACACAATTGTTAAGAGCTATTGTTGTTGGTGATACTGACACCGCCCAACAACTGGGTTGCCTTGAGTTTGATGAAGAAGATTTAGCCTTATGTACTTTTGTTTGCCCCGGCAAGTATGAATATGGCCCGATATTAAGAGATACTTTAACCACCATAGAGAAGGATGGCTGATGAGAAGTTTAAAAGATTACATCGAGCACCTTGAACCTCATTTTGAGAAAGGTGGAAAATACGAGAAGTTTTTTGTTCTATATGAAATGGCTGCGACCGTTTTATATACACCCGGTTACGTCACAAAAAATGCTTCTCATGTACGTGACAGTATTGATTTAAAACGAATCATGATATTTGTCTGGGCCTGTACCTTCCCTGCCGTATTCTGGGGAATGTATAATATTGGTTACCAGTCAGTCGACGCAATGGCAGCCACCGGTACTACTTCATTTGAAGGCTGGCGTGGTTGGATGATGAGTCTGTTTGGCGCAGAATATTCCAAAAATGCGCTAAGCTCTCTTTTCATCGGAGCGCTATATTTTGTGCCTATCTATATGACAACCTTTATTGTTGGTGGATTATGGGAAGTTCTGTTTGCCGGTGTTAGAGGCCATGAAATTAATGAAGGTTTTTTTGTCACTTCGATTTTATTTGCGTTAATCGTTCCCCCCGATATTCCATTGTGGCAAGTTGCGCTCGGCATCAGTTTTGGTGTTGTTATTGCTAAGGAAGTTTTTGGTGGAACAGGCAAAAATTTTCTTAATCCGGCACTGGCAGGAAGAGCTTTTCTTTTCTTTGCCTATCCAGGTGATATGTCCGGTCAGGTGTGGAATGTTGTTGATGGCTACTCTGGCGCAACACCGCTTGCCGCAGCAGCTGTTGGTCAACTGGAATATACGATTAATCAAAACTGGTGGGATGCTTTCTACGGCCTGATCCCCGGTTCAATCGGTGAAGTTTCAACACTCATGGTAATGATTGGTGGCTTTGCATTACTTTATTTCAAAATTGCGTCATGGCGAATAGTCACAGGCGTTATGCTAGGAATGATTGGAACCTCATTGCTTTTTAATAGTATTGGCAGTGATACCAATCCAATGTTTGCCATGCCCTGGTACTGGCACCTGGTTACTGGTGGTTTTGCCTTTGGTATGATGTTTATGGCAACCGACCCGGTTTCTGCCTCATTAACGAACAAAGGTAAATTCTATTTTGGTGCACTGATTGGTTTAATGTGTGTACTCATTCGAGTTATCAACCCCGCTTACCCAGAAGGAATGATGCTGGCAATACTATTTGCCAATCTGTTTGCTCCTTTAATGGATCACTTTGTTGTGCAGGCGAACATTAAACGGAGGGCAAAACGTTATGTCAGCTAATAACGATTCATTTTCTAAAACGATCATTGTATCAGTCGCGTTATGCCTTGTATGTTCAATACTGGTTTCAAGTGCAGCAGTGCTTTTAAAAGACAAACAAAAAGCCAATGCGGTACTCGATAAAAAACGTAATGTTTTAATCGCAGCCAACCTGCTTAAACCTGATACAGATATTACCTCTGCTTTTGCTAATATTGAGCAAAAATTTGTTGACCTTGAGTCTGGAAAATTTGTTTCGGTTAATAACCCTGCAACTTTTAATCAACGTCAATTAGCCAAACAAGCCGACTCTAGTGTTGCTATTGAAAAAGACATTGCCAGTATTGGTCGCCGCTCTAAAACGGCTTCCGTTTACCTGGTAAAAGAAGGTAAAAAAATTAAAACCATTATTTTACCCATTCATGGCAGCGGACTATTTTCAACCCTGTATGGTTTTGTTGCAATTGATTCTGACAAACAAACCGTTGTAGGAATAAAGTACTACGAACAAGGTGAAACCCCCGGCTTAGGTGGAGAAGTTGAAAACCCTTTATGGCTCGCTTTATGGCCAGGTAAAAAAATCCTTGATCATCAAGGCAAGCCTGTTCTTCAGTTAGTAAAAGGCGGAGCGAAGAAACAAAATGAAGTCGATGCACTGTCTGGTGCTTCAATGACGACACGCGGCATACAGAATATGCTCGATTACTGGTTGGGTGAACATGGTTTTGGACCATTCCTCTCTCGCCTTGATGTTAGAAAGGGAGAAGCATAATGGCTACGATGGCTATTGATGTAAAAGAAATTAAAAATGTTATCACTAAACCCATTAGTGACAACAACCCCATTGCCCTTCAGATTTTAGGTGTTTGTAGTGCGCTGGCTGTAACAACAAAATTAGAAACTGCACTAATTATGTGCCTGGCACTCACTTCAGTAACTGCTTGCTCTAATTTATTGATCAGTCTGATTCGTTCTCAAATACCTTCCAGTATTCGAATTATTGCTCAAATGACCATCATCGCATCGCTGGTTATTGTTGTTGATCAAGTCCTTAAAGCTTATGCCTTTGAAACCGCAAAACAATTATCAGTTTTTGTTGGTTTGATCATCACCAACTGTATTGTTATGGGACGTGCCGAAGCTTATGCAATGAAAAACGGACCGATTAATAGCTTTTTTGATGGTATCGGTAATGGTCTGGGTTACTCAGTTATTCTCATTATTGTTGGCGCCGTTCGAGAATTATTTGGTGCGGGTAAAATTCTTGGGTATACCATTTTGAATCCTGTCAATGATGGGGGCTGGTATCAGACCAATGGCTTGTTACTACTTCCACCCAGTGCATTTTTTATTATCGGTTTATTAATCTGGGCGTTGCGTACCTGGAAACCAGAACAAGTTGAGGACGCTGACTAATGGAACAGTATATCAGTTTATTTATTCGCTCCGTATTTATTGAAAATATGGCGCTCTCGGCCTTTCTGGGGATGTGTACTTTTTTAGCTGTATCAAAGAAAGTACAAACAGCTCTGGGTCTGGGGGTTGCGGTAGTTGTTGTTCAAATGATTACCGTTCCAGTCAACAACCTGCTCTCAACTTATTTGTTAAAAGAGGGAGCGCTGGCCTGGGCCGGTATGCCTGAAATTGACTTAAGCTTTTTAGGTCTGATTGTTTACATTGGCGTTATTGCAGCGATTGTTCAGATCCTTGAAATGGTTCTTGATAAATTTTTCCCGGCACTTTACCAGGCTCTGGGAATATTTTTACCTTTAATCACGGTTAACTGTGCCATTCTGGGTGGTAGCCTGTTTATGATTCAACGAGAATATGATTTCGGAGAATCAATTGTCTATGGTATTGGTAGTGGTTTTGGTTGGGCTCTCGCTATAGTTGCACTGGCTGGAATACGTGAAAAAATGAAGTACAGCGATGTACCTGATGGTCTTCGCGGTCTGGGAATCACCTTTATCACCGTTGGTTTAATGGCACTTGCCTTTATGTCATTTAACGGCGTACAGCTTTAACAATAGGAAATTAAGACTATGCAAGAAATTATTGTTGGCGTTTCCATGTTCACGTTGGTGATCCTGGCGCTTGTATTAATCATTTTAGCGGCCAAAAAGAGTTTAGTCAGTAGTGGTGATGTTCGCATCAACATTAACGGCGATGATGAAAAATCAATAGACACCAGCGCTGGTGGCAAGCTACTTGGCGCTCTGGCAAACAGCGGAATATTTGTTCCCTCCGCCTGTGGCGGCGGCGGAACCTGTGGTCAGTGTCTGTGTAAAATTAAATCTGGTGGAGGTTCACTGCTTCCTACAGAAGAAGGTCACATTAATAAACGAGAAGCTCGAGAAGGTTACCGTTTATCTTGTCAGGTAAACGTGAAACAGGATATGGAAGTTGAACTGCCTGATGAAATATTTGGTGTTCAGAAGTGGGAATGCGAAGTTGTATCAAACGATAACAAAGCAACTTTCATTAAAGAGTTAAAACTGAAGCTACCAGAAGGGGAAAGTGTTCCTTTCCGTGCCGGTGGTTATATTCAGATTGAATGCCCTCCTTACAAGCTGAAGTATAGCGAGTTTGATATTGACCCTGAGTATCATGGTGACTGGAACCACTTTAAATTATGGGATGTAGTCTCAGAAGTTAAAGAGCCTGTTATAAGAGCTTATTCAATGGCTAACTACCCGGAAGAAGAAGGCATTATCATGTTGAATGTACGTATTGCCTCCCCTCCTCCACGTAACATGACGTTACCAGCTGGAAAGATGTCTTCCTATATTTTTAACCTGAAAGCTGGTGATAAAGTTACAATCTCTGGGCCTTATGGTGAGTTTTTCGCTAAAGAAACTAAAAATGAAATGGTCTTTATCGGTGGTGGTGCTGGTATGGCTCCAATGCGATCACACATTTTTGATCAATTAAGACGACTAAACTCTGACCGTAAAATTTCTTTCTGGTATGGCGCACGAAGCAAGCGAGAAATGTTTTATGTTGAAGATTTTGATGGTCTTGCAAAAGATAATGATAACTTTGACTGGCATGTCGCTCTGTCTGATCCAATGCCCGAAGATAACTGGGAAGGTTATACCGGTTTTATTCATAATGTGTTATTTGAAAACTATCTTAAAGATCATGAAGCACCAGAAGATTGTGAATATTATATGTGTGGACCACCAATGATGAACTCTGCAGTTATAAAAATGTTAGAGGATCTGGGTGTAGAAAGGGATAACATCTTCCTGGATGATTTTGGTGGATAACATAAGTCTATCTACCAATAATTAATCCTGAATTTTAAAGGGCAGTTATTCTGCCCTTTTTATTTTCGGGAAAATGCCTGTACATTAACAAACGAAAATACTGTCGTTATGAAAACATTAAAACAAATACTTGTTCTTTCTCTGATATTCTTTCTGGCAGCCTGTCAGGAAAAAAAAGCTTATCACTCTATTAGTGGTTATACGATGGGGACCACCTATCAGGTTACCTATCAGGTTGGCTCGTTAGCTTCAAAAACGCTCAAAGCAAAAATAGACCATAGACTTGATAAAATAAACCAGTTAATGTCGACTTACATAGCCGACTCTGAACTCTCGCTTTTTAATGCCAGCCGTTCAACTGATTGTCAGAAACTCTCTGCAGAAACATTGTTTGTCATCAATCATGCAATTACCACTGGCAAGCAGACCCAGGGTAAATTTGATGTCACACTCGCACCACTGATTGAAATCTGGGGGTTTGATAAAAAAGACACTCACAACCAGATCCCTGAGCAAAAAACCATACAACAACTGCTTAAACAAACAGGATTTAATAAGCTTCACCCGGGACCAGAATGCATTGCAAAAGAAAACCCACAACTTTCTGTTAACCTCTCTGCTATTGCTAAAGGATACGCCGTAGACGAAATAGCCAGACTGATTAAAAACGAAAAAATTAATCATTACCTGGTTGAAATAGGTGGGGAAGTAGCTAATAAAGGAAATAATGTGACAGGAGCCTCCTGGAAAATTGCAATCGAATCTGCTTCACAGAAACAGCGCTCAATTCAAAAAGTTATCGCTCCCCGGGGGTTGGGAATAGCAACATCAGGTGATTATCGAAATTATTTTGAAAAACAGGGAAAGCGTTATTCACATACTATCGATCCAACAACAGGTTACCCAATCACCCATTCTCTTGCTTCAATAACCGTGTTGCATCAACAAACAATGTTAGCTGATGCTCTGGCAACAGCAATGATGGTTATGGGAGCGGAGGAATCACTTAAATTTGCCAACCAATATAATATTCCGGTATTTATGATCGTTAAAACTGAACAAGGTTTTAAAGAAGTTTATAATGAGTTATTCAAGCCCCATATCCATTGAAGAATAAGGCTCGGTAAGACTAAAGATAATGCGTTACAGGTTCAACAACACTGACAGATAAATTATGAAAATATTCTTGATTACATTCGTTCTGATGCTCGTGGTTATTGTTATTATGGCTGTCGGCTATATATTCCAGCAAAAAAAAATTAAAGGCAGTTGTGGGGGCATCTCAGACCTTGGTCTGGATAAAGTTTGCGACTGTGACGATCCTTGTGACAAGCGAAAAGAATTAATAAAAAAAATGGCTGAACAAAAACGTGCTGAAAACCAGCTGGATATAAATTTTATCAGCGAGTGATTCAACGTACACCCTACCATCTGTAAAATAAACAGTCAGTATAAACAATCGGTCTATATCGGCATTTTATCTACAGGTATTAGTATTTGACCTGCAGATATTAGTCATTTACAGATATTTGTCATTTACAGATATTGCTAACCTACAAATATAAGTAACCTGATAATATTAGGCTATGAGAAAACTCACAGCAACTTTGCCAGGCTGTTCAGTTAGTCGCTCATTTTACAAAACGCATTCAATACACTTTGACGAGAAATCATGCCGACTAATACGTTTTTTTCAACAACTGGATACATCCTTACGCCGTCTTTCAAAAAGCGCTCGGCGATATCGGTAATATTCTCAGAGGGATGAACCTGTTTAATCTCTTTCGACATTCTATCTTCAACCAGGTCACCATAATCCTGATTGTAAACCGCACTTAATACCGTATGCAGACAATCTTTTTCGGATAGAAATCCAATGATCCGATTATGGTCATCAACAACAGGCGCACCAGATAACCGATATTCTAATAATGTTTGAGCCGCTTCAACAATATCAATATGTGGTTTCATAGTGATCATGGCTGAAGTCATATAATCTTTAACAGTGACAGAATCAAGCATACTAACCCCTTATATTATTATTAAGATTATTGATGATCAGTAAACACTGATCATGAAAACATTTTTATTGTTATTTCAGACTACCTTGCTTATTTGATTTTACAAAATACTATTTAATCAAATTCTCTTGTTATTATTCACACTATCTCATAGTGTATTATTATAGACAGCTCAAATAACCTGTTCCAGGGCCTGAGCCTAGATTAATTATAGGTTATCTCTCACGACGTCAGCCAGTTGATTTGCCAGAGATTTCACTTTTTCAGCCTCTTCTCCCTCTACCATCACCCTGATTAGCGGTTCAGTCCCCGAAGCCCTCAACAAAACGCGACCACTATCTGCAAGCTCTGCTTCTACCTGCTTTATAGCCTGAACTATTTTGTCATTTTTTAATGGATCCGTTTTCTGTGAAATTCTCACATTAACCATTGTCTGAGGCATTTTATGCATTCTGGATTTAAGCGTCGCCAGCGATTTGTCTTCAGATACCATTGCCGCCAGCACCTGCAAAGCAGATATTATTCCATCCCCTGTTGTATTTTTCTCCAGACAAAGCATATGTCCAGATGACTCACCGCCAAACTTCCAGTTGTTTTTCTTCATAAGCTCCATGACATACCGATCACCCACATTAGCGCGCAAAAATGGAATACCATCGGCTTCAAAAGCTTTTTCCAATGCAAAATTCGACATTAAGGTTCCTACAACACCGCCACCCAGTACTCCTCTTTTGTGAGCATCCATGGCAACAATATATAAGAGTTCATCACCATCAACGACATTTCCCTCATGGTCAACCATCATTAATCTATCAGCGTCGCCGTCCAGCGCAATACCAATATCCGCTTTTTTAGAAACAACAGTCTTAGCCAGAGCAGCCAGGTCTGTCGCGCCACATCCCTTGTTGATATTAAGTCCATCTGGTTCAACAAAAATACCTTCTACATCAGCGCCCAGTTCTCTGAATACTTTAGGCGCAATGGAGTAACCAGCACCATTAGCACAATCAATAATGATCTTCATACCATCCAGAGACAAAGTCGTTGGCACACTGGCTTTACAAAACTCAATATAACGACCAGAAGCCGTTTTAACATGACGAGCTTTACCCAGTTTATCGGCACTGACTGTCGTCATTGGTTGATCAAGCATCGCCTCAATTTCCAGCTCAATACCATCAGGTAACTTTAATCCTTCCGGTGAAAAGAATTTAATCCCATTATCTTCAAATGAATTATGTGAAGCAGAAATAACAATGCCAGCTGCTGCACGAAAAGTTCTGGTCAGATAAGCGATACCAGGCGTGGGCATTGGGCCTAAAATCTGAACATTCATTCCAGCAGCAATAATTCCCGACTCTAATGCTGACTCAAACATATATCCCGAAATTCTCGTATCTTTGCCAATGACTATACGATCATTTTCCTTAGTACCTAAAACCTTCCCTACAGCCCATCCCAGTTTCAATACAAACTCTGGTGTAATAGGATGATCCCCAACCTTGCCACGTATACCATCAGTTCCAAAATATTTTCTTGCCGACATTGAAATCTCCTGACTATTCTCGCTATCGTTTAATGTCTGAATCTGGTTACTTAATTATCTAATTTGTTATAACACTTAACGTATTGTTTTTTATGAGTCAATCAGCTCACTTAAAATTCTGGTTCAAAAAATGCTGATAAAAACAGGGTTATCGAGTCGCCAGATAAACCTTCTTTACATCTACAGTCTGTGCAACATCATGTACTCGGATAATGCTGGCGCCCTTTTGCATTGCCATCAAAGCAACCGCGATACTCGCAGGCATACGCTCGTCTACGGGTCGCCCGGTTATCTGACCCAACATTGATTTGCGGGACAAACCGGCAAGCACCGGCACATTAAGCTGGTTAAATACAGCCAAATATTTAAGTAGCGCTACATTGTGCTGTAAGCTCTTTCCAAAACCAAAACCGGGATCAATCGTAATAAGATCACGCCCAATGCCTGCTTTTTCACAAACTTCCAGCCGGTCTTTTAAATAGTCATAAACCTCACTCACAACATCCTGATAAGCGGGATCATGCTGCATGCTGCGAGGCTCTCCCTGCATATGCATTAAACAGACAGGAACCTGATACCGGGCAATGACTTCCAGTGCGCCATCTGCAGATAATGCACTCACATCATTTATCATATCTGCCCCAGCTTCCAGCGCAGCTTCCATAACTTCAGGCTTACTGGTATCAACCGAAACAAACTTCCCCAGAGGTTTAACCGCTTCAATAACCGGAACAACCCGTTTTAGCTCTTCTGACAGACTGACTTCATCTGCTCCAGGGCGAGTCGACTCACCACCAATATCAATAATATCAACACCTTCAGAGACCATTTGCCGGGCACGCACCATTGCCTGCTCAGGACACTGAAAATTTGCACCATCAGAGAATGAGTCTGGGGTCACGTTCAAAACCCCCATAATCAAAGGCTCTGAAAATAATAATTTATGTGTTATTTTATTGTTCAAAAATCATTCATGTTCAGTCTGTTTTCCATTTATTATGACAAATATACCTGGCGGTTAACAGTCCATTCATTGATTAAAATCAATCTTGTAACCTTCTGACATTTAAATTGGATTGAAATACTCAATCAAATCATCATTCACTACTGACCGACTGATAATCACCTGATATACTGAATGTAATCCAGATACTGATTAAATAATATATGGCTCAACAAAACGATCCCCCTCAACAAACCACTCATTTTGGTTATCAGCAGGTATCGGTAACTGATAAACAGGACAAAGTAGCAGAAGTCTTTCATTCTGTCGCCAGAAAATACGACATCATGAATGATCTGATGTCTGGCGGGGTTCACCGTCTCTGGAAGCGTTATACGATAGCAATGAGTGGCGCTCGAAAAGGTCAGAAAATACTCGATCTGGCCGGTGGTACCGGTGATTTAGCAGCCTTATTTTCGCCTTTGGTCGGTAATGAGGGACAAATTGTATTGGCAGATATTAATGAATCCATGCTTAAGGTGGGGCGCGACCGTTTAATTGACCGTGGCTTCATTAACAACATTGATTTCTCACAGGTTAATGCTGAAAACCTTCCCTTTGCCAATAACACTTTTGATTGTGTCACCATTGCATTTGGCTTGCGCAACGTGACAGATAAGCAAAAAGCACTCAACTCCATTTTTCGAGTCATCAAACCCGGCGGTCGACTGCTGGTACTAGAGTTTTCTCAACCAGTTTACCCCTGGCTTAATAAAATCTATGATGAGTATTCTTTTAAAATACTGCCCAAAATTGGAAAGTGGGTTTCTGGAGATGAAGACAGTTACCGTTACCTCGCTGAATCGATCCGAATGCACCCCGATCAGGAAACATTAAAAAGCATGTTTACCAGCGCAGGCTTCGAAGATAGCGAGTATCACAACCTGACCGGTGGAATCGTTGCACTACATCGAGGATTCAAATACTAATCTCTATGGCCGTAATAATCCCTGTTAAAGACTGTAATGCTTTACCTCTTAACAAGCTAAAGCATTAAAGGTTTATATGTTACCCATTAATCAAACAACCGCAGTACTTATGGAGCAAGCTGGCAACCGTCTTTTATCACTGGATGGTGAGGCGAATACAAAATTACGCCTGTTTTCAGACAAGCTTATTCAGATTAATATCAGTGATCTGGAATTGAATTATTTTATATTGTTTCCCGGTGGAAACCTGGTCGTTAAAAGTCACTGCGAGCGCTCCCCTTCAGCTCTCATTAGCGGTAAACTCAGCGCATTTATTACAGCAGCTTCTGCGGAAAATTCTGGAGACGCTATTTTTACCGGAGACCTGCATTTTAGTGGAGAAATATCAACAGCCAGGCGTTTCCAGGAGTTTGTCCAGACATTGGAAATCGACTGGCAGGAACCTGCAACTCGCCTGTTTGGTGATGTATTGGGACATACCATTAATTCTGGAATAAAAAAAGCGGGCCTTTTTACTCGCTCTTTGTTCTCCAGTCTACGCCAGGATATTCCAGAATATCTACAAGAAGAAATCCGTGTTTCTCCTTCTCAGGTTGAATTAAACACTTACTACGAACAGGTTGATGTTGTTCGTAGTCAAACGGATCGCTTACAGGCCCGAATTCAACAATTGACAGTTGATTCTTCCCATGACTAATTTACTGATATTAAGGCATGCCTTTGTCATTAATCGCGTACTGATAAGGCATGGGTTGGAAGAGTTTTTAACCCCTACACCACTATCAAAACTTACCAGACTACTCAAAATATTTGCGCTCACAAATAATCAAAACCACAGCCTGAACCGTGGGGACAGGCTCAACAAAGCCCTGACCGAACTGGGACCAATATTCATCAAACTCGGTCAAATGCTATCTACCCGAAGAGATCTGCTCCCTCAGGACCTTGCCGACGCACTGGCCAGACTACAGGATAATGTAGAACCCTTTGACTCCGAGACTTCAATTAAAATCATTGAGCAACAACTTGGTCAACCTATCTCAGAGCACTTTAGTGAATTTGATGAAAAACCATTAGCTTCAGCCTCAATAGCGCAAGTGCATAGTGCCAGACTAATTTCAGGAGAATCGGTTGTCATAAAGGTGATTCGGCCTGGTATCTTAAAGAAAATAAAAGCTGACTTAAAACTACTTCATTTGTTGGCAGGCTGGTTTGAAAAATATTCAGCTACAGGTAAAAGGCTACATGTCACAACAATTATCAAAGACTACGAAACAACCTTATACAACGAACTGGATCTACGGGTAGAAGCAGCCAATACCAGCCAGCTTCGGCACAATTTCAGAGACAATAATGTACTCTACGTACCCGATATTTACTGGGATTTATGCCGTCCCAAAGTCATGGTACAAGAAAGAATCAGCGGAATTCCCATTGGTGACATTACCTCATTAAACACTCAGAAAGTTAACCTGAAACGACTGGCTCACAGTGGTGTCGAAATCTTTTTCACCCAGGTGTTTAAGCACAGTTATTTTCATGCTGATATGCATCCGGGTAATATTTTTGTTAATGCCACAGATCCTGAAAACCCGACCTACATCGCAATTGATTGTGCAATAATGGGGACACTCAACGAGTCAGATAAACGCTTTCTGGCACAAAGTTTTGCTGCTTTTTTTGACAGAGATTATCGCAAAGTCGCTAATTTGCTTCATGATTCAGGGTGGATTTCACAGCAATTTTCCGTCGAAGAGTTTGAATCGGCAATTCGAACAGCCTGTGAGCCTATTTTTGGTAAACCACTGGACGAAATCTCATTCGGTAACTTTCTGGTTCAATTATTTCAAACAGCCCGCAGATTTGAAATTGAAGTTCAGCCTCAGTTAGTGTTGCTGCAAAAAACCCTGCTCTATGTTGAAGGATTAGGCCGTCAGCTCTACCCAAAGTTAGATCTCTGGGAAACTGCTCAACCTTTTCTTAATGAATGGATAAAAGAAACTTATGGGCCGAAGGCTATTTTTAACCGAATAAAATCAAGACTTCCAGAATGGCTTGAACAATTTCCGGACATGCCCGACAAAATGGTTCGCTTGCTGGATACTTCGATACAGAGTAATAACACCAAACAATCACTGCTCTATGCGGTTGCTCAGCAGTCAAAGCAACAAAAATCTTCAGCAAAACGTTTACGCTGGCTAGGTATCAGTATCACCCTGATTTTGGCCAGTTTTACACCGCTTCCTTCGTGGATTAGTGCAGAATGGGGAACGCAAACCTTGCTAGGCCTTTCACTAGTAAGCCTCGCGCTCTCTTTCAGGTCTTAATGGTCAATTTAACAATTTACAGGAGAAAAGCATGAGCGACTGTTTATTTTGTAAAATAGAACGTAATGAAATTCCCTCTGAAATGGTATACCAGGACAACGACGTATTCGTAATCAGGGATATTGCCCCTAAAGCAAAAACTCACTTACTTGTCATTCCTCGTAAACATATTGCTAATCTGAATGATCTAACGCCAGAAGATGAATCACTAATGGGCAAAATAATGTTATTATTACCGAAGCTGGCCAAAGAACAGCACTTGAATGACGGGTTCAGAACCATCATTAATACCGGCAAAGGCGGTGGACAAGAGATATTTCATATC
>JADGFG010000282.1 GCA_016743995.1 Kangiellaceae bacterium
AATACAGGTATCAGGTGACAATACAGGTATCAGGTGACAATACAGGTATCAGGTGACAATACAGGTATCAGGTGACAATACAGGTATCAGGTGACAATAGATATTAAAAGGAGGGGCATGCTAAGTAATCCTGTTCATTAAGCCGTATGAGTAAAAGTTGTTTTTACAAGATTAAAATTGTTAATGACTATTACTTTTAATCTTTACCTGGTGTAAAGGTGTAATTAATAAAAAATATTGATGGCCTCAATCATGAAGAAAATTGGCGTTTATTTAATGGGATGGTTCGTTCGGTGTAACTATACCTGAAGTTGAATAATTTATTATCAGGAAATTTGGCATTTTACTGGTGACGATGAGCTTTTATTACAAAAAAAGTGTGCGTAAACAGATTTGATGGTGTTATTACCGGTTATAAATTGACAGAAGCCTGGCTGTTTTTTGTGTTTCCAGTCCATATTTTAACAATATAGTTTAAATCTGTTTAGGGTTTTTCTATCAGGTGTAGTAAAGTAAACAACGTATTTTTGTATGATCAATATTGTGTTGTTACCATAGGAATAAATATTTATGTTTTCACCAGCATTTAAACTAAGTACTGTCAGGTTTTGTCATGCAGGCTTATCCTTTTGTAAAATAGTGCTGCGAGTAACCACGCTGGCCAGTGTGGTTTGGTTATCAGCTTGCGATTCTGATGACAAACAGCAACAGTCAGATATAGACCCCTCAGCTTCATCAAAGACGCCTGTTGTTTCTCAGAAACCGGCTAAACTGGATAAATTAGCTGAACTATATGGGCAGGCGACACAGACGCTGTTCAGTCAAAGAGCGCTTTCTGCAACGCTTTATGGGTTGTCGGCGAATGACGTTGGTGAATATTTTTCTGATCAGGTTGAAAATTACTCACCCGAAAATGAAGATGCAATGCGGAAAAAACTGTATAGCCTGTCTGAACAGATTTCACTTCAAACATCTGAGACAATGAATGACTCCGATATCGAAAACAAACAGGTCATGGCTAGCTTGACTCGTTATTTTGCCGGACATCCGGATTTTCCATTTGGATATATTGATACATGGATGGGAATGTCACCATTTATTGTGAATCAGATTAACGGGCCATTAATTACAGTTCCCAGGTATTTACAAAGCGAACATGCGATTAATAACGAAAAAGATGCTCTGGATTATATCGAGCGATTAGGTAAACTCGATCAGTTAGTCGCCAGTGTCAAGCAGAAGTTTGTATCTGACGTCAATAAAAACTGGGTGCCACCCAAGCCAATATTAGAAGGTGCTATTCAATATATTAAAAACTTTTCGAAGCCAGAACCCAGTAAACATCCATTAATAACAAGCTACATTGAAAAGCTGAATCAGGTCGACTCTATTTCTAAGGAAAGAAAACAAAAGCTTATTTTATTGGCTATCGATAATGTTGAAAATATCGTTTACCCGGCATTTTATTCAATGGCTGAAACCTCAACAAAGATGTTGGAGAAGGCTCGTAATGAATCGGGTATATGGGCGCAGCCAGGTGGAGAAAATTACTATCAGGATGCAATTTTGCAGTTAGGAGATAGCGAATTAAGCGCTGATGAAATTCATCAGGTCGGGCTCAATGAAGTTGCCAGAATTAGTGGGGCAATGGATAAAATTTTGAGTAAAGAAGGACGAAAAAAAGGAACGGTAGGAGCGCGTATGATCGCTTTAAATAAGGAAAAGCGTTTTCTATATCCAGATACTGATAAAGGTCGCAAAAAGTTACTTGCGGATCTGAATAGGTACATTGAGGAAGTGACAAGAAAAATGGCAGGAATCTTTAAAACTAAACCTAGCTATAAGGTTGAAGTTAGAGCGTTTCCTGTAGAAATTCAAGATAATGCTCCGGGCGGAGAATATACATCGCCTTCTGTTGATGGTAGCAAGCCTGGTATTTACTGGATTAATTTGCGTGATATGAAAGCAAATCCAAAATATTCATTAAAATCGCTGACTTATCATGAAGCAAACCCTGGTCATCACTGGCAAGTTGCACTCAACCTGGAGCAGGCTCAACTTCCTTTTTTGAGACGTATTGCTCCTTATAATGCTTACATTGAAGGGTGGGCTCTCTACTCAGAGAAAGTGGCAGAAGAAATTGGAATGTACAAAAATGATCCCTATGGAGATCTGGGACGTTTGCAGGCTGAACTATTTCGAGCGGTAAGGCTGGTTGTGGATACCGGGTTGCATTATAAGCGCTGGAACAGAGAGCAGGCGATTGATTATATGGTTGATAAAACCGGTGCAACCAGAGCTGATATGACTTCGGAAGTAGAGCGATATATGGTCTGGCCGGGGCAGGCGTTGGGTTACAAATTGGGCATGTTAAAAATTCTGGCACTGAGAAGTAAGGCAAGAACTTCGCTAGGAAAGAAGTTCGATCTTGCAGAGTTTCATGATGTTGTTTTACTCGGCGGAGCTGTTCCTATGAAAGTTCTGGAAAATAAAATTGATAACTGGATCCGTTCGAAAATATAACGCCATGTTAACTGATACTCTTTGTTTAATCATTTGAAAGAAGACTCTACGGTGGAACTGGCCATTGGTTTTCCCTTTGGCGAACCCGTAGAGCTTTCAGATTATTTAAATGGGCTGTCTGGATAGTCGATAAATTAACAGGGCAGCTTTTTGAGTATTTTTAGACAGACTGCTGATATCAGCTTTTTCTTTTTTTGTATGACCACCGCTTCCCATTAATCCAAGCCCGTCAAGTGACATTTTTACATGCTCAGCAGCAAAGGAGATATCCGCTGCACCCGCTTTGAGTGGATTAACAGCAACAATTTTACCAAAGCCAAGCTCTTGACTGATCCTGCTATACATAGCCAGAAGTTGCCTGTTTCCTTTAGTCGGACCCATCGGCGGATAACCTTCGGTAAATGTTAATTCCGCTGAGGTATGTGCCAGGTTTTTTTCAACGATTAATTGCATGACTTTTTTGGTCTGACTCAGTTGTTCAACCGATAGTGCTCGGATGTCCCCGCTGACTTTAACGCTGCCGGATACCACATTACCTTTACCAAAAGCGGTGCCACTAGAGCTATCTGAGTTATAGCTGGTTGTGGTTCCCCCCAGAATGACTCCAGGGTTAAAAGTTAAATACTCACTGCGTCTTAGCTGAACTCGAAACTCATTAAGAATTCTGGCTGCTTCATAGATTGCGCCATAACCGACATTTTCACTAAAGACTTGCGAGGAGTGAGCCGCTTTTCCCTTGACCTGTAATTGCCAGCCAACAGAACCGCGCCGAGAAATTACAGCCGTTTTAATATCGCCATCGCCGTCTTCAAAACCCAATGCAACATCGGCCCATTGAGCCGCTTCAATCAGTACTTTTTTTGATTCTGAAAGCGGTCTGCCACTTTTTTCTTCATCTCCAGTCATTATTATTCTGATGCTCACATTGTCAAGCAGCCCAGCTTGTTTTAACGCCCTGACGGCCGAAACAATAATAATGTTACCGCCTTTCATATCAGTTATTCCTGGACCCGCAATATGATTATCATCGATGACCTGGAATTGTTGAAAGGAATCTTCTTTAGTAAATACCGTATCCAGATGCCCGATTAACAGTATTTTCACGCCTTTGTTTCCATGGCTGGCAAACAAGTGGCCTGCGCGTTGAAAAGCACTACCCTCTATCCATTTTGTCGTAAATCCGATTTCATCCAGTTGGTGCTTTAAGTGTTGACCAACTTTTTTTACTCCCTTAAGGTTCATTGTGCCGCTGTTTATATTGACCAGCTCTTCCAGGTTTTTGAGTGATTGTGGAATTTGCAGGTTGATCCGGTTAACAATTTTTGTTTCGGTATCATTAATTGAACTGGCGGAATCTGATAATACGGTTAATAGTAAACTGACAAAAATTATTTTTATTTTCATATGGGTAAAATTCGTTAATGATTAATGATGAATTAAGGTTAGCTTATTAAGTGCTACTCAATTTAAGCGGCACTCAATTTAAGCGATACTCAATGTAAGCGATACTCAATGTAAGCGATACTCAATGTAAGCGATACTCAATGTAAGCGATACTCAATGTA
>JADGFG010000283.1 GCA_016743995.1 Kangiellaceae bacterium
GTGTGCGACTAAGTTAATCATTAATTACGCTCTGACTCAACCATTTGTTGCAATAAACCTGAATATTACCAACCAGATGAAACCAGATAGTTTCATAAAAACCATAAAATCAAACTAATTGAAAAAAGTAATACTTAAAGTAATGCTTATTGCCTGGCAAGCCGAATATTGGGCATTTTTGTCTCAAAATTACTTCGCCATGGATTAATATCCAGACCTCCACGACGCGTATATCTGGCATAAACCGTTAATTTATCGGGTTGACAATATTGCTTGATGTCCGCATAGATACGTTCAACACATTGCTCGTGGAATTCGTTGTGATGACGAAAAGAGATTAGATACTTTAATAACTGACCTCTTTCAATTTGTGGGCCTTCATAATTAATCATCAGAGAAGCCCAGTCAGGTTGACTGGTAATCAGACAGTTTGACTTAAGTAAGTGACTGGAAAGGCTCTCTTTAACAACCTTACCTTTTGCTGATTGCTTTAAAATATCTGCCTGATAATCATAAGATTGTATGACGACTGACTCATTATCGATGTTATCCGACTTAAACTCTGATATCTGAAATTGTACAAATTCCTGAGGTGAATACAACTTTACATAAACCTGACTCATTGTAACCTGGGACAAATCTCTGGTTAATTGAAATTCAAGCTTTTTAATTGACTCAATTTTAGTCTGGTTAAAAGAGTTCAAATAAAGCTTAAGAGATTTCGACTCAATAATATTAGTGCTATCACAATCAACTCTGATTTCCGCTATAGCCACCCGGGGTAAGCCATTTAAATTGAGCCAGCTTATTTCAAACGCATTCCAGATGTCCTGGCCTTTAAAATCCAGATAACGACTATTCAGCTCTGATCGTTTGTCTTTTCGCGCAATGGCAAATAATAATTCAGGGGAATACTTGTCAATATATTGGGTCGGTTTACCCAGAGGATTTTCAGACATGATTAAAAGCGCTTTCAAACATTGTCTGGTTTCGGCATAGGAAAAGGCGTAACAACACTGCCTTTAGCTTCACTTATTTTCCCAACGCCCTGCTCCTCAACCTCATCAATACGAATCACAGAATGCATTGGAATTTGAGTTTTGCCAACCCCTTCAAACTCTGCTTTTAGCTTTTCCTCTCCAGGATCAACAACAAGCCCTGAACGTTTATTAAACAACAACCCCTCAACCTCGACAAAGCCGTAAAGCATTCCCTGTGCAACATTTTTTGCATAAATTTCGTAAGTGCTACCATTATTAACAAACACAACACGAAAAACTGGATTTTTACTCATTAAAACCTCTGATTAATCCAAACCGGCCTCATTATCAGTCAATTTTACCATAACCCACATTTTTCATGATGCTGTTTTTTAACTCATTCCAGCCTGGCTAACAATTTATACACCGTATATTCAAAAAAAGATTCATTTAACTTATAATGCTCGCTTTCTTCTCCCCTTAAAATTAACTGCTGGATTAAAAATATTATGTGTCCATCTCAAATCCCAGAAGCCATAAAAATTAGAAAACCGCTCAAGCTGTCAGCAGAATTGAATAATATTAAGCTTAACTTTGAAACCAGTTTTGGTGTTTTCTCTCCTAAAGAAATAGACGATGGGACTCGGCTAATACTAAACCATCTGCAAGTTGAGCCAGATTTTGATTGTCTGGATCTGGGGTGTGGTTATGGTCCAATTGGTTTATGGATGGCTAAAAAAGCGCCAAAAGGAAAAACAATTCTTCTGGACAAAGACTTTGTTGCAATTCAGCATGCTCGGGATAATATTCGTTTAAACCAGGCAACCAACGCGGAAGCTCGTCTTAGCAATGGCTTTTCTGAACTTAAAGAAGAGAAATTTGATTTAATCGTATCCAACATTCCTGCAAAAGTAGGGAATGAAATGCTCTACCTATTTTTATATGATGCATTCTACCATTTAAAACCAGGTGGACAATTTGTTGTTGTTACCGTTAATGGACTTAGAAAATTTTGTAAACGTACCTTTAATGAAGTATTTGGAAACTATCAAAAAATCAAACAGGGACAGTCTTATACTGTATCTTCGGCTCATAAAAGCGACTAAACACGAATTTTATACACTTTTACCCATTTAACTTGCCAAAAATTGTCAGTTTTCCTCCTGAAAACTACCCGAATCTGAATATAAAAGTATTCCACAGTTTCTGTGGATAACTTTGGGGAAAAGATTGACACAACCACCTCAAAGCCGCGTGAAATCTGTGACCAACGCGCTTTGTACGAAGTTTAATCAGTCAAATTTAAATCATTATAAATCAACAGGTTAGCATATTCATATTAAAAATCAGCAAGTTACTGACACTGTTTTTTATTTGTGCAAAGCGCAATAAAAACAATTCTAAATACCTGTGGATTTCTATTGACAAAAAGAAACGAGATCTGTAGCCATATCGCAAATACTGATTAAAATAGACCATAATATGTTTTTATGCGGGTTTAAACGTAAAGTAGTCACTTACCAAAGCAAAAAATCACAATATTCGACCTTTTAAAGCCCCTATATCTCAACTGATTAATGGAAATTTCAAGTTTTATAAAATATGTACATGTACCTATAAAGTAGTAGTGAATTAATCAATGCTAAAAAACCAGTAACTCACTAATATTGCGCTGATAATCCCAGCAATATCAGCCAGCAAACCACAACCAATGGCATGACGAACTCTTCTGATCCCCACAGCACCAAAATAAACCGTTAATACATAAAATGTAGTCTCTGTACTTCCCTGCATCACCGCAGCCATTTTTGCGACAAAGGAATCAACCCCGTGGGTATTCATAGTCTCTAACATCATTGCCCTCGAGCCACTTCCACTAAAAGGTTTCATTAATGCTGTTGGTAACGCATCAATAAACCCGGTATCAATAGAGAACAAACGGACACACCAGCCTATACCGTCAACAATTGCCGTCAAAACGCCTGATGCTCGCATGACGCCAATAGCAACCAACATTGCGACCATATAGGGAATAATTTTTACAGCGATCTCAAAGCCTTCTCTGGCTCCTTCTATAAAGCCTTCATAAACTTCAACACGCTTTAACATAGAAATACTCAGTATCAGAATAATAAAAAAGAACAATAATCCATTACCAACACTGGAAGAAATGGTAGCCAACTCGTTAAATGGCACCGAACTTAGCCAGAAAATTAACCCAGCCAGAACGAGTAAAGCTCCTATAAAATAGCCCATTAACACTCGGTTAAATAGTTTGATTTTCTGCATAAAAGCGACTGAAGCCAGCCCGACAATGGATGAAGAGATCGTCGCTAATAATATTGGCAGAAATATTTCAGATGGATTGACTGCCCCCTGTTGAATTCTGTACATAATAATCGTTATTGGAAATATCGTTACTGAGGAAGTATTTAAAACCAGAAATAAGATTTGTGCATTACTGGCTGTTTCTTTTAGTGGGTTTAACGTTTGCAGACTTTGCATTGCTTTTAACCCAATGGGTGTCGCCGCATTATCCAGCCCCATCATATTTGAAGCCATATTCATACTGACATAACCTAATGCAGGGTGTCCGGCAGGTACCTCTGGCATTAATCGACTAAATAATGGCTCTAGCAATCTGGCCAGCCCGGTAGCCAGCCCCGATTTTTCTGCCAACTTTAATATCCCAGACCAGAAAGCCAGCACCCCGATCAGACCAAGCGCAATTTCAACGCTTAACTTCGCCATCGCAAAGATCGCTTCAACAACCTCGCTGAAAACCTCAGTGTTGCCCTGTATCACCCCAACATAGGCCGCTGAAAGAAAAGAGATAAAGAAAAAGCTGAACCACAATTTATTTAACATAAAAATTCCAATATTGCCGTTATATCAGTTGATAAGAGCTGTTTCACTTGCAGTTCACGCAGTAAAGTTTCTGTTTTTTATAAGGGTGTCCCTGTTTATGGCCAACATAATACGTACAGACTCAGTATTTTCCAATAGAGAAATGAGCCTGAAGAGAGGTTTAGCCATTTAGGCGTATTTCTGTTCCTGCTCAAAGATTATTTTAAATAATTTCCGTCGT
>JADGFG010000054.1:0-9132 GCA_016743995.1 Kangiellaceae bacterium
ATCATCTGAAAGCAGAGAGTTCTCAGTAAGCATGTTTGAACTGGCTGAATTAGCATTATTTTTTATTGCTTTAATGGATAAAAGCATACCGATTTTTTCAAATTGGCTTACTAAAGTGTTAGCTTTTTGTAAACTTGCATCACGCTTGATAACAACCGGTTTCCTATCAGGTGAAAAAAGCTTGTTAACAGCTGAATCTGACAGGTTTAAAGAAGTTGTTGCTTTTGATTTAACTTGTTCTAGCGATAATTCCGGAGATATTTTTCCAGAAAAAATAATGGTATACCGTTGTGCTTCTTCCATAATAAAAACTTTTTAAATCCAGTTGTTGATTTTCTGACAGGCTGGCTAACTTCCTGTTATAAAAAACTTTATTCCGATGCTTCTGTTATACAAGGCCGAATAGCTGGCGAGTAACGAATTTCAAAGGTTTCAGTATAGTTTATATTTTATTCAAAATAAAGGTTAGCAATGGAAAATCTACGGGCTTTGCTAAACTCTGGTTATTTATTTTCAGGCGTTTTCGATAACAATAACTTGATTAAATAAACGCCTGACTGATTAGCTTTGTATCGAGTTATTCCTGGTCAAATAATTCTGTGCTGATGTATCTCTCTGCGTTATCAGCAAGAATTGTCACTATATTTTTTCCGGTATGTTCTTTTCGTTTTCCAACTTCTGATGCTGCTTTCAGAGCGGCACCTGAAGAAATACCAACTGCCAGGCCTTCCAGTCTCGCAGCATTGCGAGCAAATTCTATAGCATCTTCATTGCTGACCGTGATTATTTCATCAATCAGGTCGGTACGTAGTATTTCTGGAACATGGCCAGAACTTAAGCCTTGTATTTTGTGTACACCGGCTCGGCCTTCTGATAAGACGGGGCAAGAGGCGGGCTCAACAGCAATCACTTTTAATTCCGGGTTTCTGGTTTTTATCGTCTGAGCAAGGCCAGAAAGTGTTCCACCTGTTCCAATACCCGCAATAAGCACATCAACATTTCCGTTGGTATCGTATAAGATTTCTTTCGCAGTCGTGTTTGCATGCATATTTAAATTGGCCTGGTTGGAAAATTGATCGAGCATAATTGTATGTTTATTCTGTTTTAGTATTTGTCTGGCTTTATCAATGGCACCTTTTGTTCCACATGCTTGAGGAGTTAGCACGAGTTTAGCGCCATAGTGCTTTATAAGTTTACGCCGCTCTATTGACATATGTTCCGGCATGACAATCGTTAAAGGAATTTTTTTCATTGCGCATACCCACGCGCAGGCGACACCATTATTACCTGATGTCGCTTCTACAATTTCAGTATCGTTATTGATATGGCCTTCTGCGATTGCTGCTTCGATCATCGCAATTGCAGGACGATCTTTTATGGAGCCTGCCGGATTAAAATACTCCATTTTAGCGAGTATGGTTGCTTCCAGATTATGTAGCCTGGCAAAACGATTCAGTCTTATCAGGGGCGTATTACCGATTGTCTGGGTTATATCATCGTAAATGATACCTCTACCATGAGTATTATTTACGAGCGGTTTTATTAATGGTTGCACGTTGTTCATAGTAAACAGGCTCCGGGTATTCTTCTGGCTATTGATATTCATATGGATAATGAAATTATCTGATATTGAGAGAGGAAATAAAGTGCTATATTCGGTATGATTTTGCTGTTTTATAGAATACATTTCTAATATGTTGTAGTTTATTGGTATTTAGTTCTCTGGAGGTAACTGTGGACCAGTTTGATAAACATATTCTCAGAATTTTACAGAAAGACTCAACGTTGGCGGTCAGTGAGGTCGCTGAACGGGTTGGTTTGTCAACAACTCCCTGCTGGCGACGAATTCAAAGACTGGAAAGTAAAAGAATCATTACCCGTCGAGTTGTATTAGCTGATCCAGCCAAACTGAATGTTGCTTTAACGGTGTTTGTCTCTGTTAAGACTAACCAGCATAACCAGGAATGGCTGGATAATTTCTCTCAATTTGCAGCTGATATTCCTGAGATTGTTGAGTTTTATCGTCTAAGTGGGGAGATTGACTACTTGTTACGTGTTGTGGTGCCTGACATGCAGGCTTATGATGCATTTTACAAAAAGATGATAAGAAAAGTTGAATTTTCAGACATAAGCTCCAGCTTTTCCATGCAGGAAATCAAATATACCACCGCTTTGCCAGTTGATTATGTGTAGTATGGTTTGAGATGAAGACATATCAATATTGCTTTTTATTGCAGGAACTGAGTAAGATCGCTGTTATTAATTATCAATGATAAGTTGTTTTACTGTTATGCAAAATCTCTTTCAGCACGCAAAAAGTTGTTTCCTTTTGGCGAACCCTGATGAAAAGGTGGCTCTTACCTATGATGCCGCAGGGTTATGGCAGTCTCAACAACTTGACTGGCGAGAAGGAGAGGAGCCTGAGCTGCTTAATCAGCCTGGAAGACTGGATAAACCCGAAATAGTCCTTCCAAGGGATTTAAAAAAGCGTAATCCAAAGTCGGAAACAGGAAGGGCTGCGCTAATTCATTCTCTTGCTCATATTGAGTTAACAGCCATTAACCTTGCATGGGATGCGATATATCGATATCGGGACATGCCAAAAGCCTATTATGATGACTGGGTCCAGTGTGCCAGAGAAGAAGCGGGTCATTTTATGATGTTGCGTGATCGATTAAGGGAGATGGGCTTCGATTATGGTAGCTTTCCTGCGCATAATGAATTATGGAAAATGGCCGTTTCAACTTCTGGAGATTTAATGGACAGGATGGGTATTATACATCGAGTTTTCGAAGCGAGAGCGTTAGATGTGGTACCCAATACACTGAAGAAATTTGAACAACTTAATGATACTTCAATGGTTAAGGTGCTTACTGAGATATGTAATGATGAAATTGGACATGTTGATTCTGGTACGCGTTGGTTCAGGTATCGCTGTGAACAGGCTCATCTGGATCCTGATGAAACTTTTTTCCGGTTGCTGGAAAAATATATGAATTCACCGCTCGCCGGGCCTTTTAACCACGAAGCACGTTTAAGATGTGGCTTTAGTCAAAATGAGTTAGACTATCTCGAATCTCATTCCCGTGAGCGTGCCAGCGCTGGTAAGCGTTAGTGTGTTTCTAAGAGAAATTTCAAAGTGCAACGCTTTTTAATCTGGACGCTAATCAATTTAGTACAATGCTCGAACGTCAGGTCGATTTAATAAAAAAATAAATAATGTGGAGTAAATGGTGAGTAATCAAAAAAAAGGTTTGAACCCAAAGGCCTACACTCCTCTGGGTGAAGGAGAAAGTTATACCCCTTATATTTCTGCGCAGGAAACAATTGCAGAATTTACTTTTAAGTCCGTTGGCCTCGGTGTGTTATTTGGCATTTTGTTTGGCGCTGCTAATGCTTATCTTGGCTTAAGGGCGGGGCTTACAATTAGTACTTCAATTCCTGTTGCTGTAATGGCGGTTGCGGTATTTAAGATATTGGGCAAGTACGGTATTACCAGCACTATTCTGGAAACTAATATTGCGCAGACGACAGGCTCTGCTTCGAGCTCTGTTGCCAGTGGGGTTATTTTTACCTTGCCGGCGTTGTTTATGTGGGGAATGGCTCCCGATTTGCTACAAATGACTATTCTGGCAATGAGTGGCGGTTTGTTGGGAATATTATTTATGATTCCCCTGCGTAAATATTTAATTGAAAAAGAACATGGGAAATTACCTTATCCGGAGGGGACCGCATGTGCAGAAGTGTTAGTTGCCAATGATGTGGGAGGAAATAAAGCGAAGTATATTTTTGCAGGTATGGGGGTAGCGGCGCTATTTAAAATGTTGACGTCCTGGTTAAAAGTTATTCCGGATCATGCATCACTTAAAATTCCTTTTATCAAAAAAGCCAGTATAGGTATTGATTTGTCTGCCGCTTTATTTGGGGTTGGTTATATTCTGGGGCCTCGTATTGGTGCCATCATGGTTGGTGGCGGTTTATTATCAGCGTTAATTATTATTCCTGCTATCGCTTATTGGGGGGACTCTCTCACAGCTCCTCTTTTTCCAGAAACAGTCAATTTGATCAAGGATATGTCCGCCAGTCAGATCTGGACTCGTTATATTCGCTATATTGGGGCGGGAGCCGTTGCGACGGCTGGTATTATCACTTTGATTCGTAGTATTCCTGTGATGCTGGAAAGCTTCAAAATAGGGACTAAAAATCTGAATAAAAAACGCGACACAGAAACGCTGGTACCTCGTACTTCAAATGACCTTCCGCTTAAAGTGGTTGTTATTGGTATTGCCATTATTGTGTTGGTACTGACTTTCGTTCCGGGTGTTTTCGGCGCAGTTGGTGGAATTGATACCCGATTAATCGCAGCGCTTTGTGTTACTGTATTTGCTTTTTTCTTTGTAACAGTCGCTTCTCGAATTGTTGGCCTGGTTGGGGTGACTTCAAATCCGACCAGTGGAATGACCATTGCGGCTTTGTTAGGCACCGCGACAATTTTCCTTGCAATGGGCTGGACCGATAATACTGGAAAAGCAGCAACGTTAATTGTTGGCTGTGTTGTCGCAATAGCTGCTTCAATATCTGGTGACACCTCTCAGGATTTAAAGAGTGGATATTTATTAGGTGCAACGCCACGAAAACAACAAATTGCTGAATTGATCGGGGTATTAACTTCAGCTACTTTTGTTTGTCTTGCTGTATTGTTACTGGCTGAAACTTTTGGTTTTGGTTCTGCAGAACTTCCTGCGCCACAGGCAACATTAATGAAACTGGTTATTGATGGTGTACTTGACCAGAATCTTCCCTGGACGCTGGTTGCCATAGGTGCAGGCATTGCAATTTTTTGCGAGTTATTTAAAATTCCTTCCTTGCCATTTGCGGTTGGTGTTTATTTACCCGTAGCGACAATGACCCCCATTTTTATTGGTGGGCTCATTCGGCATTACTTTGAGAAAAGAAAAATGAAAAAAGAGCAGCTTGAAGAGTGCCGTGAAAAAGGCGTTTTACTGGGCAGTGGCTTTGTTGGTGGAGAAGGGTTGTTAGGTGTTGCGATTGCTGCTGTGGCATTTATTCAAGGGAAAAAGCCAGAGGGCTTCGGTTTTGGCTGGGCTGGCAGTGATTTTATGGCAATGATTGCTGGAGCGATTGGTTTTACTCTACTGATTATCTGGTTTTTTAGAACGATTAATTCAAAGTAGAGATGTAATCTTTTAAATTTAAAGATGTTGCCGTCAAGTCTCATTGTGGATAGGTTTGACGGGCTAAATTGATAGTTGAAAAGTAATTTTTTAAGAAAATTCTATTTTTATGACATAGATCAAATTAACCGGGTTTCAACTGGCATTTCTATAGAATTAAGCCTATGCTTTTTAGTAATATCTGGTTAGTTAAGTAAGAAGCTAATCTTCTATCAGGAGCCTGACATAAAGTACATTAAAAGTGTTGGAAATGAATGCTGTTTGTTTCGGGGTGACACCTTTCCACCGAAGGTGTTATCTCTCTTTTATTTATATCTGGTTTTTTATTTGAGTAATCAGCTTTTGTAATTTTCAGGATGCTTTTTTACTCCACTTTCGCTTGAACTCGTCTTGTAATTTTTCCATGTCAGTATCTTCATCGTTAGCAGCAATTACGACACCGTTATTGTTTTCAATGTCATCATCTTTTCTGGCGTCCAGTTTTTCAACGATGTTTGATTGAAGACTCTCATCTAGCTGATAAAACATTTTTTTGCGCATTTTTAGTAGTGCATTAACGATTTTGCTGTTTCCGGCAAATTGTACTAAATTTTCATTAATCAGCTCTTTGGCCAGGTCAAAGCGTTGGCAACGTAAATAGAAGTCTGCAGCAGATTTAAGATATTTTATTTGTACACTGGTTGATTGGTTATGTGGAATAGATAATTCTTTGACTGATGGTGTGTTATCTTTTTCTCTATTGGAGTTATAAGCAATATCCTGTAATTTGTTCTCCAGACTATGAGCAAATTTTCGGGCCTTTCTTCTTCCTCCATGTATTGCTCCAATATAGGCAACAGTCAATGCCCCGCCTAGCCAGAAAATAGTTGTCCAGAGATTACTTTTACTCAGTCCTGAATTTGTTAAATTTGCTGAAATATTGTATTTTGAATCTTCAACAGGAAGAGTTTTACTTTGAATGGCCGCTATTTTATTTTGTGAATCTTTTTTTGTAAGATTCTTTGGAGCGATATTGTTGCTTTCTGTTTTTTCTGTACGAATTGAAAGTTGATGATTGATTGATTTTTCAACTTGAATTATTTTTTGTCTTAACTCTCTATTTTCCATTTCTTGTATTTTTATTTTATCTTGTAGTTGTCTTATCTGTATTTCATAGTTGTTTTTTTTGATTTGTAAGTTCTGGTTAACTCTATGGGTTGGTTGAGAAACTTCACTCGGTATTATTTTTACATTTGGAACAGTTTTCCTTGCGACTTTTGCTTTTTTCGATGTATTAGCTTTACTTGTGTTGTACGGCAAATGGTTTAAAGTTAACCTGATCTTGTAGCCTTGTTTTAATCGATTTCTATCGCCATTAATAAAGGCATTCGGGTTTTCCTGAAATATTGCCTGCATTTTTTGTTGTTGACTAACATTGCTTAATTTCCATGCCCTGGCTACTCGCCATAAGCTTTGCCCATTTTTAACAATGATAGTATTAATTGTTTTTGCGGATGAGGTGCTATTTTCATATTTTGTTGAAAATTTTGGTTGTCTGGAACTCGCTAAAGGTAGTGTCTGACTCGTTTTTTTTTCTGTTGTGATCTGCTTTTTTGTTTTGGTAGATACCATTTTAGCAGGATCGAGTAATGCGGTTATTTCTTTGTACACGGTCGTGTCTTTATATTTTACTGAAATAATAAAGTTAACAAAAGGTTCTTTAATAACCTTATGAGTTGTCAGTATTAATTGGGGACCACTTTTTGTATTTATTAATTGATATTTTAGTCTGGGCATCCATGATGGATAGGACAGACCAAATCGTTGGTGTTGACTGGCATCGGCTAATAATACCTGTAAGTCATGAAGATCATGAACTTCACCAATTAGTGATAGTTGAATTTTTAAAGGTCTGTTTAACTGGTTTTCTGATTTTATCTGGCCAATACCGATGGCATTTAAATGACTGCTCAGTATTGAAAGTGTAGCGGCTATTGCGAGTGGAAGTGGTTTATTCATAGGCATAACAGCAGAGACTCCTTTAAAAACTTTCCCCAAATACCAGGACGCACGTCTATGTTTCTTTTTTCGGCGTACTATGGGTAAGTATGGCCTTAATCAGAGAAGTCGCCAGCAGAGTTTTATATTGATTTGCTTGTAAAAATACCTGTTTTATATCTTTAAAAGCCAGCTGAAAATACGCTTTCAGCCATTTTGCGGGAAAATAAATGGTAGCAAGAATAGAATAATTTCAGCTTTTATAAACCAAAGTAGGGACAGGCTCAGTGAATTGATTTACAATACGCGCAATTTTTGAACGTTATATCAGAACAATTATTGTAGGAATTGGTTTTATGCTAGATAACAAACAGACTATCGCTGAATTTGATCCTGAATTACATCAGTCAATCGAAGCTGAAAAAGTTCGCCAGGAACAACATATTGAATTGATTGCTTCGGAAAATTACACCAGCAGTCGAGTGATGGAAGCTCAAGGTTCAGTGTTAACCAACAAATATGCCGAAGGTTACCCACATAAACGTTATTATGGTGGCTGTGAATATGTTGATATTGCTGAAGATCTGGCGATAGCCAGAGTTAAAGAATTGTTTGGTGCTGATTATGCGAATGTACAACCGCATTCGGGATCGCAAGCTAATGCAGCTGTTTATATGGCTCTTTTAAACCCGGGTGATACGGTACTGGGCATGAGCCTGAGTGAAGGCGGGCATTTAACTCATGGTTCTCCTGTCAGTTTTTCAGGTAAAATTTATAATTCAATTCAGTATGGGCTTGATGATAAAGGTTATATTGATTTTGACCAGGTTGAAGCCCTTGCCATGGAGCATAAGCCAAAAATGATTCTGGCAGGATTTTCTGCTTACTCACGGGTGGTTGACTGGGCCAGGTTCAGAGAGATTGCTGATAAAGTAGGTGCTTACTTTATGGTCGACATGGCTCATGTTGCTGGTTTGATCGCTGCTGGAGAATATCCTAACCCTGTGCCTCATGCCGATGTAGTGACTTCAACGACTCATAAAACCCTTGCCGGACCTCGTGGCGGTATTATTCTGGCCAGATCGAATCCAGCGCTTGAAAAGAAATTTAACTCAGCTGTATTTCCTGGTGGGCAAGGCGGACCATTAATGCATGTGATCGCGGGTAAAGCGGTTGCTTTTAAAGAAGCGCTGACTGATGAGTTTAAGGCCAGTCAAAAGCAGGTACTGGTTAATTCAAGAGCAATGGTTAGTGTCATTCAGGCGCGTAATTATAAAGTTGTTTCTGGTGGAACGGATAATCACCTGTTCTTAATTGATCTGATTGACAAAGATATTACCGGAAAAGATGCAGAAGCTGCATTGGGCGATGCCTTTATTACGGTAAATAAGAATACAGTGCCAAACGAGCCTCGCTCACCATTTGTAACCAGCGGCCTGAGAATGGGAACACCTGCAATAACAACTCGCGGAATGAAAGAGGATGAGGCAACTCAGCTTGCGGACTGGATTTGCGATATTCTTGATGATATTAATAATCAAGATGTGATTGCCGCAACAAAACAGAAAGTGCTGGCATTGACTGCAAAATTTCCTGTATACGGCCAATAAGCCCAGATAAGTGATATAATCACAAGCCATTCCAGCAGACTGGAGTGGCTTTGTTTTTTGTGCTTTTCTGGTCACTGCCACCTGTATAGTTAATCTGAAGGTTATTTCCGGAGTTGTTATGCGTTGCCCATTTTGTTCGTTTCAAGATACCAGAGTGATTGACTCAAGGCTGGTCACAGAAGGTGAACAGGTGCGTCGACGTAGAGAGTGTGTTGAATGTGGAGAGCGCTTTACCACCTTTGAAGGTGCTGAGCTAGTTATGCCCAAAGTGATTAAGGGCGATGGCAGTCGACAACCTTTTGATGACAGTAAAATGAAATCAGGTATTTTAAGAGCTGTTGAAAAACGCC
>JADGFG010000054.1:9142-24985 GCA_016743995.1 Kangiellaceae bacterium
GTAGAGGAAGTCGAAAAATCTATTCTTGGGGTTCAGTCTTCAATACGTGCTCTGGGTGAAAGAGAAGTGTCAGCTCAGGTTATTGGTGAATTAGTGATGGACGCGTTACAAAAGCTGGATCAGGTTGCATTTGTACGTTTTGCTTCTGTGTACAGGCGCTTTAAAGATGTTAGTGAGTTCAAGGATGAAATTGAACGGTTGGAGTCCCGAAAGTAAATGAGAGCTTATTTCATTAGTTTTAATCCTTAGTGTTCTGAATCGATAACCTGAATGACTCTTAATGATAAACAAGCAAAGAAGAGCTGGTCTCTGATAGATCATCAGATGATGTCGCATGCTTTAAAGTTGGCACAGAAAGGGCAATACACAGCCCGGCCTAACCCTGTGGTTGGTTGTATCATAGAAAAAGATGGTCTGATTGCAGGGCAGGGATGGCATAAAAAATCAGGACAGGCCCATGCAGAAGTTAACGCATTGATGCAGGCAGGTGATAAAGCCAGAGGTGCTACCTGTTATGTTACGCTTGAACCTTGTGCACATACCGGAAAAACAGGCCCTTGTGTGGACGCATTGATTGCTGCTGGCGTTAAAAAGGTGATAGCTGCTATGTTGGACCCAAACCCTGATGTAAGCGGGAAGGGTTTCAAACGATTGAAGGATGCCGGAATTGAGGTAGAGTTGGGGCTCTTACAGGATGAAGCGTTGCAATTAAATCGAGGCTTTGTTTCCAGTCATGTTCGTCACCGACCCTGGGTTACCTGCAAGCTGGCAATGAGTCTAGACGGTAGAACCGCTCTGTCTGATGGTACCAGTCAATGGATTACAGGGAGCCTGGCTCGTTCAGATGTTCAAAAGCTGAGAGCGCGCCAGGATGCTATAATGACGGGAACTGGAACCGTGCTGGCTGATAATCCCAGTTTGAATGTACGCGTGGAAGATACTCAGGCAGAGCTGGATGACTGGTTTGTAGAAGCCTGTAAGCTGGGTTTTAGTCAACCCGCTCGGGTTTTGCTGGACCGAATGAGGAAAGTAGAACCCACCGCAAAAATCTTTAACGATGATGCGCGAGTTATCTATTTTGTTAATAAGCTGAGTCAGGGTATGACGAAAGCTAATGTGACTGAAATGGTAGCGCCTGGTTCACTGCTTGAAATACTGGAGTTTCTTAGTAAGCAGGGTATCAATAATTTACTGATAGAATCTGGTCATCAGCTCGCTGGCCATTTTTTAAGTCAGGGTATTGTTGATGAAATCGTTGTATATATGGCACCAAAATTAATGGGCAACAAAGGGTTGGGTTTGTTTAATTTAAATGTTCCCAATATGGCAGGTGTACAGCAATTGAAATTAAAAGATCTTCGTCACATTGGTGATGATATTCGTTTAATTTATGAGTTGGATAAATGAGTATTATCTCTGCTGGTTAAATGGTTGCAAGAAGCGGTATTACATTTATCCTGTAGTGCCGATGTCATAGATTTATCAGGTAGTAATAAATAGCAATAAAGAGAGCATTAATGTTTACTGGAATTATCGAAGCCGTAGGAAACATAGACAGAATTGAAAAACGTTCGGGTGACATGCGGCTAAAAATTAATGTTGGAAAACTCGATATGTCTGATGTTGCGCTGGGTGATAGTATTGCCTGTAATGGCGTTTGTCTGACCGTTATCGAATTTAACCAACAGACTTATACTGCAGATGTTTCTGCAGAAACGCTTAACCTGACGACATTGGTCAATATAAAAAAAGGGGCCGCTGTTAATCTGGAAAAAGCACTTATGCCTACAACACGTCTTGGTGGACACCTGGTTAGTGGCCATGTTGATGGACTTGGTGAAATTATGGCAATAAGCAGTTCGGCACGTAGTGTTCAGTATGATATAAAAGCACCTGATGAGCTGGCAAAATATATTGCCAGGAAAGGTTCAATTACCGTTGATGGTGTTTCACTGACGGTTAACGAAGTGAGTGGGAGTCTGTTTAAGCTTAATCTTGTACCTCACACGCTTAAGGAGACTTCTGCCAGGAATTATCAGGTTGGGAATCAGGTTAACCTTGAGGTGGACTTGTTAGCTCGATATATGGAGCGGCTATTGCTAGCTCAGGCAGAATCAGAACCGGTTCATTCAAATATTGATTATCAACGATTAGTTGAAACTGGTTTCGTGAAATAGTACTGGTTTGATACGTTAGTAATCTGACTGGTTGTAGTAAACACTCAATGAATGTGAAAGATAATTTCAAATAGTATTCTGGAAAGTATATGCAATTAAACTCAGCAAAAGAACTTATCGATGATATTGCCGCCGGTAAAATGGTGATATTGATGGATGATGAAGATCGCGAAAATGAAGGTGATCTGGTAATGGCTTCTTCTCTTGTTAAGGCGGAAGATATTAATTTTATGGCGCGTTATGGTCGTGGTCTTATTTGTCTTACTTTAACTCAGGAACGATGTGAACAATTACGTTTACCATTAATGGTTGGGCGTAATTCTGCTTCATTTGAAACAAATTTTACCGTTTCTATTGAGGCGGCTGAAGGCGTGACAACCGGGATTTCAGTAGCAGATCGAGCGTGTACCGTACAGGCTGCTGTGGCAGCCGATGCAAAGCCATCTGATATTGTTCAACCAGGGCATATTTTCCCAATTATGGCTAAACCTGGTGGTGTATTAATACGGGCAGGACATACTGAAGCGGGTTGTGATCTGGCTCGTCTTGCCGGTGTTGAGCCGAGTGCTACGATTGTTGAGATTTTGAATGAAGATGGCACCATGGCTCGGCGTTCTGATTTAGAAAAGGTAGCTAAAGAGCATCATTTGAAAATAGGTACAATTGCAGATCTGATAGCCTATAGAATGCATACAGAACATTCCATCGAAGAGGTTTATTGTGTGCCATGGCCGACTCAATATGGAGAGTTTCAATTACATGCTTACCGAGACAGTATTGATGGTCAGACGCACATCGCTCTGGTTAAAGGAAAGATTGAAGCGACTGAGCCTGCTCTGGTCAGAGTGCATATTACTGATATTGCGACAGATTTATTAGCTAAGGAAAAGAAAGATTCTGGAAGCTGGACGATTCACCGAGCTATTGAGAAAATTGCTTCAGAGGGGTGTGGGGTTGTTTTATTATTAGGCAATCAATCGTCTCCAGAGTCAATTCTTGATAGAATAGCGCTATTGTCAGGACAAAAAACTGTTTCTACTAAAGCTCAGGCTCAGGCCAGCAGAGCTTCTCGTACCGTAGGAATAGGTTCTCAGATATTGATGGAGTTAGGAGTTCATAAAATGCGCTTGTTAAGTCCTGAGAAAAAATACCGCGCACTATCAGGTTTTGAGCTGGAAGTTGTTGAGTGTGTAGAAGACTGTTAATGATTTCAGCTATAAATAATTAGTATATGATTAGATTCTGGTAAAATTAAAGAGAGTAATATGAAAACAATTGAAGGTAACCTGGTTGCCCAGAAAGCGAAATATGCACTGTTAGTTGCTCGATTTAACAGTTTTGTTGTTGAAAGTCTGGTGGAAGGTGCTGTTGATGCATTAAAGCGACATGGCGTTGCTGAGGCTGATATTGAAATTATTCGGGTTCCCGGCGCATTTGAAATGCCAATTGCAGCTCAAAGACTGGCGGCAAACTCCAGCTACGATGCTATTATTGCTTTAGGTGCAGTCATTCGGGGCGGAACGCCTCATTTTGAATATGTTGCCGGGGAGTGTGTTAAAGGACTTTCACAGGTTTCACTGAACGCAAATATTCCTGTCGCTTTTGGGGTTTTAACGGTGGATAGCATCGAGCAGGCAATAGAAAGAGCGGGTACAAAAGCTGGTAATAAGGGCGCAGAAGCTGCGTTAAGTGCTCTGGAAATGGTCAATTTATTTAATCAACTGGATAATTAATTAATGCTTCAGAAGCCTTCAACCAGAAAAAAAGCACGCCGTTATGCTGTTCAGGGGATTTATCAGTGGCATATGGCTGGTAATGCCATTCAGGAAATTGAGCTTCAATTTCTTGAAAGCATCAATCAGAAAAAGGTTGATATCGAATATTTCAGAGATATTCTGGTTAATACTTTAAATTCGATTACAACACTTGATGAGTTACTGACTCCTTTTCTGGATAGATCAATAGAAGAAGTAAACCCTGTAGAACTGGCGATACTCAGATTAGCCTGTTATGAGTTTAATGCACGACCGGATATACCTTATAAAGTGGTAATTAATGAAGCTTTGGAATTAACTAAAACTTTTGGCGCATCGGAAGGTCATAGGTTTGTTAATGGTGTTCTGGACAATCTGGCCAAAACACTCAGAGCGACAGAAATGAAGCCGTAGTTGGTTGTAAATCACTCTTTCTGATAGAAAAGTCAGAATAACTAACTACTTGCTTATGTTAATTATGAATAGCAGGTCGTCTGCCTGAGTTAACAACTCAGGTTCAGGCTGATGTCACCTGCTTTTCTTTCCAAAGGATATAAATGAAAGAGTTTGAAATGATCAATCGTTATCTGGCGATTGACAGTGGTAATCGAAAGGATGTTATTAAAGGGGTTGGTGATGATTGTGCGTTGTTAAAGGTTCCCAGAGGACAACGCCTGGCAGTATCTATGGATACACTGATTGCTGATGTACACTTTATTGCTGACAGTAATGCTGCTGATATTGCACATAAAGCGGTCGCGGTTAACTTAAGTGACCTTGCTGCCTGTGGAGCAGAGCCCGCCTGGATAACACTCTCAATCAGTATGCCTGAGTTTAATGAAGAATGGTTAGCTTCGTTTAACAAGGGTTTAAAGCGTATTGTTGAATTTTTTGGTATACAGATTATTGGTGGTGATACCTGTCGCGGACCTTTGTCTATTACCATTCAGGCGCATGGTTTTGTGCCTGAAGCCGTATTTAACACTCGTAGTGGTGCCCAGGTGGGGGAGCTGGTCTGTGTGACTGGGCCATTGGGAGATGCTGCTCTGGGTCTTATGGCAGCTAAAAACGAGTTAGTCGTTCCTCCTTCAATAGCAAGCCAGTTATTAAAAAAATACTATACACCTTACCCCAGAATTGCTGCAGGTATTGCATTACGTGGCAGAGCCACTTCTGGTATTGATATTTCTGATGGTTTACTGGCTGATGTTAGTCATATCAGTGGTCAGAGCGAGGTTGGCGTATTATTAAACTGGGAAGATATCCCGCTGTCCGATGCCGCTAAAAGTATTGATGATGAAGAAATTGTAATGAAGGCTGCTTTATCAGGTGGTGACGATTATGAGCTCTGCTTTACTGTCAGAGAAAGTGAGCTTGAAGCGACCAGGCTCGCTCTGGAAACCGTTGGAACAGAATGTTTTCCTGTAGGACGAGTGACAGGGAAGGCCGGAGTAAGATTGATGTATAATAAAGAAGAGTTAGAGCTGGAGCATATGGGATATCAGCATTTTTAAATATTATGAATTCAAAAGTTTCTGCAAAGTTTATTTTAACTAATCCTGTCCACTTTTTTTCTTTTGGGTTTGGAAGTGGGCTGGCACCTAAAGCGCCGGGTACATTTGGGACTTTAGCTGCTATTCCTGTCTATTTGCTATTGGTTCAGGTGGACTTGTGGTTATATGCGCTGTGTTGCGTTATTGCATTGTTTCTGGGGATTTACCTGTGCAATAAAACTGCCACGGCACTCAAAGTCCATGATCATCCTGGAATTGTATGGGATGAGATCGTTGGGTTTCTTATTACAATGTCTGGTTTTGCACTAAACTGGCAGAATATACTGGCTGGTTTTATATTATTTCGGTTTTTTGATATTGTAAAACCCTGGCCAATAAAGTGGATTGATCAAAAGGTGTCTGGCGGGCTTGGTATCATGCTGGATGATGTAATTGCTGGCGTGTTTGCCTGGTGCTGTCTGTATGCAATAGTCTTCTTTACCGGTTGATATTCTACTTAGCTGGAGCGTTTTACTACAGGGTGATAAATGTCGCATTATTTGAAGTTGATTGTCCTGCTGTTGTTTATTTCTATTAGCGATAGCTTACTGGCTGAAGAACAAGTTCGAGTCGTTGGTTTATTCAAAAACTCCGCCATGGTTGAGTTTGGTGGCAAGCAGAAAATTTATCGAGCCGGTCAGAAATTATCACCGACAATAATGTTGATACAGGCAAACCCCAAAGCTGCCATTTTTCTGATTAATGGAAAGCAGGTAAAACTTGGTCTTCAAAAAGCTTCTGGCTTTAATGCCAGTTTAGTGAAGGACCCGGGAACAGACGGTAACGTAAAGAAAAAAGAAGCTAAAATTTATCAGAACACCAGCGGGATGTATCGTACTCCGGGATTTATTAATGGTTTTGCAGTTAATTTCCTGGTTGATACCGGTGCTTCTCAAATAGCCATGAATGAGGCGGTTGCCAAAAGGATTGGTCTGCTTTATAAGTCGAGTGCTGGAAGAGTCGGGGTTTCAACCGCAGCAGGTAATGTTACTGCCTGGAAAGCCAGATTAAAAAAAGTCAGGGTTGGCGCTATTGAATTAAATAATATAGAAGCTCTGGTTATCAAGGGAACAGGCCCGGGTGAAGTACTGTTAGGAATGTCCTTTTTATCGAAAGTGAAAATGGAAAATAACGGACAGTTAATGAAACTGACCCAAAAATACTGAGCAGACTAATTTCTTTTCCTTTTTTTAATTTAAACATGAGTTATCTGCTTATACACTTTATCTATCAGTGATGTTTTTTCAGCAATGACAATAACATTGCCTTTGGCAAGTCTACGCATTTTTCCGGCAAAACGCTTGTCTCCGAACTTCTCATTGTCTTCAACTTGAAGTGGCGTAATCAGTATGGTTACAGGTTGCCCTTCAATTTCCGCGACAAGGTGCATGGCTTTATTGCCTCTGAAACCACATTTACTGGCATAGGTAATTTCACCCGGCAACGATGGTAACGAAAAGCCTGATTTTGCTAATCGCTGTTTGACGACTTCAGTGGCAATAACATTGCTTTCAAATAAGTGGTCTATTTCATCATAAACATGCACTAGTGCTTCATCTGCTATTGATAGCTGTTTGTTATTGAAAAGAGTAATGCTTAATATTGAAGCAAACATGACTGATGCGGCAATAGCCCAGTTTGTGAAGTAATTTTTCTTTTTGCTCAACCTGTGATTCAAAATTACTTTTTCTGCAGCCTGCTCTGGGATATCAACTGCCATTGACTGGTAGAGTAGCCCTTCAAATACCTGAGAGGACTTAAGTGCTTCGATTTGTTTCTGGCTCAGTTCGTTGACAGGGGTCTCTCCAAAGCTCTGAACGTGCTGTTCTGGATCCGCGAGCTGACGTCTTCTTTTTTCTAGCTCATCCATTGTTCTCTCCTCTTTCCGGTTGCTGGCTGGACAGTTGACTTTTTAATTCAGCTCTTGCTCTGAATAAACGGGTGGATACGGTATTGCTGTTGAGTTTTAATACATTAGCGATTTCATCAGTTGTCAGTCCTGCAATAACCTGTAGAACCAGTGGTTGACGATAATTCTCTGCGAGTTTGAAGATAGCCCTGCGCATCAACATGGTATCGATATCATTTTTTTTATCGGCAAGCTGTTCTAATTGCCACTCTTCAGTCATTTCAACGACAGGTAACTGTTTTCGCTCAAATCGTCGAGCATTTTCTCTATTTAAAATAGTGAATAACCAGGGTTTCGCAGATTTCACTTCTTTTAGCTGGTTGATGTTTTTCCAGGCTCTGGTAAATGTTTCCTGCACCAGATCTTCTGCAACAGCCTTATTTTTTGTTGACCAGTAGGCATACCGATAAAGCGGCTGGTAGAAGCTTTTCACCAGACTTTCAAATTGTCTATCTTTGATTGACACAGTTAATGTTACTCAGCAGATTAAGATAAAGAATGATTTATGGTTTCATTCGCGTAGCACAAATTATTCGCTGGCTTTGCGTAATTAACCTCTATTCAGATAGACCCGATTAACCCAGAGTTTCTTTCATCATCCGTTAATATTAGTTTTATTGATGCAAATTGGCAGAAATCTATCTGGAATAACTGGCTTGGAACAGGCGCGTTATTATTTTAGTGGAAATTAAATTCGCGCCTTATCAGTAAATCTTGAAAAAGGTATTATCTGGCTAGTTCTCCAAATGCGATATCTGCCGCGGCCAGTGTTTTTGACAGTGTTTCGTCGTTATGAGCGGCACTGATAAAACCGGCTTCAAATGCTGAAGGAGCCAGATAAATTCCCTGACTTAGCATACTATGAAAAAATTGTCTGAACGCATTCTGGTCAGATTCTACCACTTGAGAAAAGTGAGTGATTTTATCTTCTGTGGTAAAAAACAGGCCAAACATACTACCCACATGATTGGTTGTGAAGGGAACGCCATGTTTGTCAGCAAGTTTTTGGAGTCCAGAGATCAGTTGCTCACAATACTGATATAAAGGAGAATAGAAGTTATCTTTATCCATCAGGTTAAGTGCTGCCAGGCCTGCAGCCATGGCAATGGGGTTGCCAGATAACGTACCTGCCTGATAAACAGGTCCTGCGGGAGCTAACTGCTGCATGATTTCTTTTTTGCCGCCAAATGCACCGACAGGCATTCCACCACCAATGACTTTTCCAAGCGTGGTCAGATCCGGCGTGATATTGTAAAGAAGTTGTGCGGCACCTTTGCCTACGCGAAATCCACACATGACCTCATCAAAAATTAAAACAGCGCCATACTTATCGCAAAGCATTCTCAAGCCCGGTAGAAAGTCATTTTCAGGTGGAATGCAATTCATGTTGCCTGCAATGGGTTCTACTATAATGCAGGCGACCTGATCTGGATTGGCTTCCAGTAGTGTTTTTACACTTTCAAGGTCATTAAAGTCAGCTGTAAGTGTGTGTTTTGCAAAGTCAGCGGGTACTCCTGGAGAGGTTGGCTCGCCCAGGGTTAATGCGCCCGAACCTGCTTTGACCAGTAGACAGTCGGCATGTCCATGGTAACAACCTTCAAATTTAATGATTTTATCTTTTCCGGTATACCCTCGGGCCAGCCTGATTGCGGACATCGTTGCTTCTGTTCCTGAGCTGACCATACGAACCTGCTCTATAGATGGAAACATGCCGCAGATTTTTTCTGCCATTTCTATTTCTATTTCTGTTGGGGCACCAAAACTCAACCCATTATCTGCTGCAGAAACGACTGCTGCTTTTATCGCCGGGTGATTATGACCATGTATCATTGGTCCCCAGGAGCCAACATAATCCACGTAGCTCTTATTATTAACATCGGTAAAACAAGCACCATTGGCTTTTTTAATAAATACCGGTGTGCCGCCCACACCGTTAAAGGCTCTTACTGGAGAATTAACGCCACCAGGAATTAATTCGCTGGCCTGCTTGAGAAGTTCTTCTGATTTATTCATGATATTTTGTCTCAATTTTATTTTAATTGACGGTTATTGATTTAATTGTACTTATCTATTGTCGCACTTATCTATTGATAGTGAGTTGCTTTTATTCAGATCTATTATTTAAACCGGTAAACCAGTTTACATCACGTTCATATTGCTTTAGCTGGTTTTCTACCCCCAGAATACAGGCAAATAGCGCCATTCTCACCAGAACGCCGTTATCGGTTTGTCGAAAAATTGCAAGACCAGGCTCGGTATTTAAATCGTTGTCCAGTTCGTTTGCGTCATTTCTGGAGTCACGTGGCAATGGGTGCATGATAACGGCACCAGGTTGGCAATGCTCAGAATAAATTCGCTTGTTCAGCCTGAAGTATCCACGGTAATTATTCGCTTCTTCCTGAGTACTGAAACGCTCCTCCTGAATTCTGGTCTGGTAGATGACATTTGCTGTGGGTAATCCTTGCTGTAAACAATTTCCAACCTCTACCTGGTGACCTGCATCCGTCAGTAAATCAACATAATGAGCTGGCATTGATAAAGCTTCGGGAGAGATTAATTGAATTTTCAGATTACGATAGAGTGCAAGTAGTTGGCATAATGAGTGGACGGTTCTGCCATGTTTTAAATCTCCCAGCAGAGTCAGGCTTAGATCCTGAATATTTTTCCCCTGGCTGGCAAGTTCTTTGTGAATGGTAAATAAATCTAATAGTGCCTGGGTAGGGTGTTCATTAGCACCGTCGCCGCCATTGATAACCGGTACTCTGCTGCCGGTTGCGAACTCGGCAACTGAACCCGGATCAGGATGACGCATCGCTATAATATCACTATAACCCGATAAGACCTGAGCAGTGTCATAAAGTGATTCACCTTTGGCGAGAGCAGAATTTGATAAACCAGTTGTTTCTCTGACTTCCCCTCCTAACAGATTAAATGCACAGCCGAAACTGACCCGGGTACGAGTGCTTGGTTCAAAAAACATATTACCCAGTACTGCACCTTCCAGAACTCTGGATACTTTTTGTCTTGTCGCATAAATTCGCATTGAATCAGCAACGTTAAAAAGCTCACTGATTAAATCCAGGTTAATGTCTTTTACTGATAAGAGGTGTTGGCCTTTAAAATTCACTCTGAAATCCTGCGGAAGAGAAATTATTGTCTATTTTAATCTTTTTTGTGAAATCTGCCTAGGTGGTTGTTTTTATTTCGTTCTGCATGATTGATATGAGACAGGAAAATGGCTGTTAGCGATTAAATATACCCAGGTTTTCAAGTATTTTACTTTTTTTATGGTTGATATGATTAAGCAGTTCTTTTCGAGCCTGGTGGCGTTTCAGGCCATGATTGATAAGATTGTTAATGACTTTATCAAATGCCTGTCGACGAAGTTCTCCCTGAGGGCTAAGATCTCGGCGATCAGTAAAATGATCGAGTATCGGTTTTCCACAATGGCACTTTCGGATTAATTTTAAATAGGTTGTTCCTTCTGAGTTTTTGAACTCAGTCAGGCCAGAGTCTTCACTATAGGGAGATGTATTGTTGATGTACTCTTTTTCATTTTTGAAAGTGTTCCCGCAAGCATCGCATTGCTTGGGAAAAGAAGCATCTTCCAGCGCACGTAGGTTTTTGAAAAGTACCTGGGTGTCCATCGAAATAAAAAATACCTTTAATTATCAAATGGTTAATCTATAGGCATTTCAGTGAAATAATTGACTGAATTTCTCAAAATTATAGACGTTTTATTCACTTTTTTCGGACTATTATTTGATTAGTGTCGTTATTAAGCAGAAATTACTATTGTTTTAGGCTATTTTATTAGAACAGTCTATCGCCTGTTTTGTTCTTTGTAATTATCGTTATAACAGGGTAGGATAAGATATTAAATCAAGTATCTTCAATAATATTAATAAGTTAGAGAAGCTTTATAATAAATTGAATTAGTGCGTGGGAAAGTGCCTGTGTTGAGATTTATCGTTAAAATTTTGTTGTTGCTTGCGGTTCTGGGTGTTGCAGCAATAATGACTGCTCAGTGGAAGCTGAATAATGAACTGGATGATTTTGCTAAAAAAATCGGACCGTTCGTTGATTTCAGATATGAATCTGCAAAAATGGGGCTTACTGGTGAAGTTGAAATCAATGAGATTTCATTATTTCTTGAGCCGGTGAGTACAACGATTGAAATTGGCAAAGTCAGGTTTCTGGCAGGAACCCTGCTTGATATGGTTTTTCTGGGAGCCAAAGCGAGAAAAAATGAGTTCCCCGAAAGTGGTCACCTGGAACTGGTTGATGTTCTGATACCTTTTAATGATACTTTACTCCGAGCGATTAACGATGATTCACCAACAACCAGTTTTGAAATTCTGCAGGCGGCAAATTGTGGCAATCTGGAAAAGCTGAGAATTCCAGAACTGATTGAGATGGGTTACGGCTATGTTTCGTTGTCGAGTAAAAATTATTATTCATTAGACAAATATAGTGGCAGTGTTGTTATGAATGGCTCATTTGATGTTGAGGAAATGAGTTACATGGATTATCAGGTAAATATTGGCGGTGTGCTGTCCTGGATTGAGTATTTGAAGGGGTTTCAGACCGGTCAGTTTAGTAGCAGCTCAAATTTACCTCATGTTTCTCTGCTAGATTTCAGGTTACAGGACCGTGGCTATAATCAGAAATTGGCAACTTACTGTGCAAAAAAGAAAAATATAGAGGTGGAAGCGTATTTTAGCGGGCATATGGATGAAATAGAGCGAATGCTGAAAAGTGGAGGGATGGTTATCAGTGATGAAGCTAAATCTGCTTATCTGGAAGGAATGCAACCTGAAAGTAAAGTGCACTGGTTGATTCAGCCAAAAGCAACTTTCGATTTTGAAGGGGTGAGCTATTACACTTATGACGAGCTGATTGAGCAGAGTGGTTTTTCTGTTTCTATTAATGACAAGCCCGTTGAAAGTATTCTAGATAGCTGGTCCGGAGAGGCGTTTAATAAAATTGCCGCCAGAGAACTGGTGAGGCGCGCGAAAGATGATCCGGAAAGTACTCATTATAAGAACCTGAAACAGACCAAAAAGTTTCAATCCGTTAGATTGTCCAGCGTTGGTGATTATCTTAATTATAAGGTGAGGATAGTTCGCAATGATAAAAGAAAGTTTGTTGGCAAATTATCCAGAGTTTCAAAAAAACAGGTCTGGTTAACTATGTATGCGGGTGGTGGAAACGCGGTGATCCCGCTTTATCGTTCTCGAATGCGTAAACTGGAGGTTTTTAAACCGATCCCCAGATAATTTTATAATCGCAATTTTATTATTTACCAGTGCCCGGTAACCAGAGTCAGTGTTTTTTAAGCTAAAAAGCTTTGGTTATAGCCAGTATGACAACGCTGAACAGAATGATAACGGGAAACTCGTTAAACCAGCGATAATAAACATGGCCTTTAGTTGAGTTTTGTAGTTTGAATTTCTTTAAATAATGCCCACAAATAAAATGATAAACAATTAATAATACAACTAATGTAAGTTTTACATGTAACCAGCCCATTTTTAACCACGACGGACTCTGCAATAACATCCAGATGCCAGGAATGGCAGTTAAAAACAAAAATGGTGTGATGAATCGGTAGAGTTTATTCGCCATCGTGAGCAGATGTTGGTAGGTGGCGGGTTCACTAACCATTGATAAATTAACAAAAATTCTGGGTAAGTAAAATAACCCGGCAAACCAACAGGTAAAAAAGATAATATGGAACGCTTTTAACATTGGGTAACTGATGATGTATAGCCAGCTGGCGTCTGTCATGGTAATGCCTGTGAAGTACTGAAAATCGTGGTGTCTTTTATTATTTTAACTCGAATGGTCGGTTAAAAGCTAACGTTTGTAACTATAGTGAGATTCAATATCATTACGTGTTAATACACCATATATTTTTTCTTTTAAGGGGGCGGTTGTTCTAAAAATGTAAACGGCTTCAACGGTTTCGCGTTCCATTGTATCGAGCGCTTCTTCAAGATTACCTTGCAGATAAACCGCTGCAATATCCTGTCTGTCTCCAGGAATACTGAAGAGGTCTATTTCTTGAGGTTCACTATGTACAAGGCCTTCAACTGTATTGTCTCCCTCCTGTTCCTTTATTTCTTCTTTTTCTTTCATTTCAACCAGGTATCGAGCCAGGTCATTAGCTGCCATGAGCGATTTTGGAACATCATTTTCCTGAATAATAATCCAGCGAGGCGTTTTTTCCAGCAGGTCTTCAGCTTCCTGGCAGCTGATAAACTTGTTATGAACAGCTACCTTTCTTTCCATCAGACCTGCAACCCCAACGCTTCTGAGAAACTGAGACAATGGATTAATTTTTAACTCCAGGCCTTTGACTCTCATTTGTGATTGAAAAATAGAGGGTTGTCTGAATAATTGAGATACCACCAGATTGCTGACAACAAGAGCCAGCATTCCAGGCAAGAGAATATTTGGGTTATTGGTTAGTTCCAGAAGAGCTAAAAGTGCGGCAAGTGGAGCCTGAAGAACAGCGCTCATCATTGCTGCCATGCCGATCATTGAGTAAAAAGCGTAATCAGAGGCATAATCAGGAAGTATATAAGCGCCGGTCGTACCGATAGCGCCACCTAACATTGCACCGATAAACATTGAAGGGCCAATAACTCCCCCGGGTAAGGATAAACCAGAACAGATTATGGTCGCTAATAACTTTCCTGCAAAAGCAAGGGCCAGAATATGAAGAGACAGACTGCCGTGTAAGGCTGCGTTAACAGTGTCATATCCTATCCCCATTATTTGTGGGACCAGTAGCGCTATTACTCCAACACAGCTACCAGCAACGCCACATTTTAGCCAGCTTGTCCATAATAGCGTCTTAGTGGCTACGATCCTGGTTGTTACGATAAACAGGCTGGCTATTCCGCCGATAATAACCCCCAATAAAATGAAGTAAGGTATTTCCCAAAGTGATGCCAGTTCCAGTGAAGGAACGGTAAAAGCAACATCGTTACCAAACACAATTCTTGAAAGTATCGCAGCGGTTACGGATGATAAAATCAGTGGGATAAAGCTGGCGACTGCATATTCCATCATAACCACTTCCATGGCAAAAATAACGCCAGCCAGAGGTGTATTAAAGCTGGCGGAAATAGCAGCTGCGGTACCGCAGCCGACAAGAATTCTAATGCTATTGTTTGGTAGTTTCATTTGTTGGCCTAGCCAGCTACCGCTAGCAGAGCCAAGATGAATGCTGGGGCCTTCACGTCCTACGGATTGGCCTGTCGCCAATGTCAGGCCCCCGACAAGAAATTGCACCACAGCATTTCGCCAGGAAAGATACCCCTGATGAAATGTCATACGCTCCAATACGTGTCCAACGCCGACTTGCCTTTTCTCTTTACCAACTTTATGTAGTACAAAGCCGACTAGAAAGCCGCCCGCGAGTGGTAAAAACAATCGGAACCACCAGGGGGTTCCTTCAAAATCATTAACCCCTTCTCCAGAGTGCCAGAGGACGACACCGCTCTGAATAAAAAGTCGAAATAAAACAACCACACCGCCAGCCAGAAGCCCGCTAACCAGACCCATTACAGAGAGTATGGGGAGTGCATTCAAACTGCCAAGTTTAAGACGTAGCGTTTCAAAAAATGACATTATTTTTTATAATTTTCTCCGTAATACGCTGATTAAGTCATTAATGCTTGTCTGGCGTCCTGATTTTGTTGATGGTCTGCTCGTTTGTTTAAAACGATAGCCTTGAATCAGTTGCTGAGGGTAAAATCCTAAATAACATTAAGAACAGCATATAACCTATTGATAAAAAAGACAAATGAAATGCACTTATAATGGTTAACTGGTAGCAAACCTTACGGTTAATGGTAGGTTTTAGGTGCAGTTCGGGTTACACTTGACACCAAATTAATTCGCGATTGATAAACGGGTAATTTATGGCTGAACCACAATTAGTAATAAAAGCAAAAAAAACCGTAGGTTGGTACCTTGGTCTGGCTATTATTTTGTTGTTATTGTTAGTTGGTAGTCATATCTCTGGGCGCTATTTTGCCATGATGGAAAGGGAGCAGGTGATTGCCACAGCAGATAGTCTGCAGAAAGAATTGGATAAATATCAGAGCGCTTATCAGAAAGCGAGTGAAGATCTGGTGAAACAATCACAGTTTTCCGAAGTTGATAATTTGTCGAGTCAACAATTAACGGAAACAATCAAGCAATTACAAAGTACCCAACGCCAATTGGAGTCTGAGTTAAAATTTTATCGCAATATTATGGCGCCGGAACTGGATAATAAAGGGTTAACCATTGCTGAACTGGTCATTTCGAAGACTATGGTGGACAGTAAACCACAATTTAAATTGGTTCTAACTCAGTCTGGCAGGCAGGATCAGTTTTTAAAAGGTAGTGTTGATATTAAATTACATGGTAAATTAAATGGAAGTGATAAAACC
>JADGFG010000055.1 GCA_016743995.1 Kangiellaceae bacterium
AGTAATGGAACCAGAATCATATATATCAAAATAGAAATAATATTTTTAAAGGAAGCCAGGGAGAAAGTTAGCAATACATTACCCATATTCGCTACATTCTCAGCGATATGTTGCATACTGTTATCTAACTGATCTCTGGTGATAATTTCCGGGTATTTTTCGGGTAAAGTCATTAATAACGACTTGATCTGAGTTACCATTACAGGCATATCTTTAAAAAATGCTTCAAGCTGCTTGCCAGCCAGCGGTATAATTCCAATAATAATCATCAGGCTAAAACTGCAAAACCCAATAAATACAAGTATTACAGAGGCCAGTCTGGGTACACCCATTCGTTGTAAAGCCTGAACCGCCCAGTCTAATAGATAAGCGACCACTATAGCGACCAGTAAAGGCATGATAATTGGCCCGACCAACCAGATCCCCAGAAAAATGAAGAGCAAAATAACGGTTAATATAACGGCCTGCGGGTTGGAAAAATTTCTTTTAAACCAGCGAACAAAAAGTTTGGTCATTTTATTTCCTGTCGTTTACTAATCCAGAACAAAAATTGTCCATTTTTTTCCCGTTGCACTAACTGATGAGGGGTCATCTGTATATAAGCTTCAAAATCTCTCTGAGAAGCTGAATCAGTGGCTTTTACCAGTATTACTTCGCCCGTTTTTGCTCGGTTCAATGTTTGTTTCATTTTTAATAACGGCAACGGACAACTTAAATCTGTTGCATCTATCTCGTAATCAGGTACAGGATATAAATTTTTATGATCTGTTGTATTTTCTGTGTTTCGCATAAATGGTAAACTGGTTTATATAACGCTTTATAGGGAACTTATGATACCGAAAGGTTTCTTATTATCAACCTAATATTTTTTGACTGTCTATTGAGGTCTCTTTTTTGAGAAAGTTAATTATAGTTCTGATCACTACTTTATGTACGATAGTAACTGTTTACGCATCAACAGAGCTACCTGATATTGGAAGTAGTTCGTCGCGAGGTTTTAGTCTCGTGAAGGAGCAAGCCGTAGGTAATGACTATATGAGACAGTTAAGAGCCTTTGCACCAATAATGAATGATGCTGAAATTAATGATTACATTCAACACCTTGGTTTTAAGCTGGTTGAACATAATTCAGCCGCAACCGCCAGGCAGTTTTCTTTTTTTATTATACGTCAGAACTCAATTAATGCATTTGCCCTTCCGGGAGGATATATTGGTGTTCACACAGGACTCATTACTAAATCAAGCAACGAAAGTGAGCTGGCATCAGTATTAAGTCATGAAATTGCGCATGTAACTCAACGCCATCTGGCCCGTCGTCTTGAACTACAGAGCCAGCTAACGATTCCGTCATTGGCTGCATTTGCAGCAGCAATTCTTATTGCCACTCAATCAAATAACCCAGATATTGGTATAGGAGCTGCTATGGGAGCTCAAGGGTTGGCGCAACAGGCTTTAATTAATCATACGAGAGCCAATGAAGCCGAAGCGGATAGAATTGGAATTAATACCCTCTATGCTTCTGGTTTTGATACCAGGGGAGCCATTACCTTTTTCGAAAAAATGCAGCAAAACTCGCGTTATTATTCAAATGCTTTTGAATTTCTGAGAACTCACCCTCTTTCTCGTTCACGGATTACTGATGCCAGACTACGCGCTAAACAATATCGTCCTAGAAATGTTAGTGACCCACTGCGTTACCATTTGATTAAAGAAAAAGTAAGGGCGCTTACCAGCAAGGTTAATTCAGTAACCATTGATAAGGCAGAAATGTTATATAAAAATGGAGAACTGAAATCTGCATCACAAAAATATGGTTACGCTATATTTATGAGCAGGGCCAAAAAATTTGATGTCGCTGATCGCATTCTAAAACAACTTCAATTATCTGATTATAAACAACCTGCCTACGCAATTGCATTAGCACAGCTTGATATTGAGCGTAAAACTCCTGGTCATTCAATAAAAACGATCCGAAATTTATTGAATAACTCACCAGGTAATCTAGCGCTGGTTGAGACGCTTGCAGAGCTTTATAATGCAAATACAGATTTTAGTGATTCAAGGGATTTGCTTTTAAAAAATATTCATATGACTACCTATGCGCCTTATTTGTACAAACTGTTATCTATTGCTCAGGAAGGTGCAGGCTACAAATCGGAAGTTTATGAAACTGAGGGGAATTATCTATTAACAATGGGGGATTTGTCGGGCGCTAAGATAAAATTTGAACAAGCGATTAATATACAGACTGACGATCCTTATGCAAGAGCGAGAATCAATGCACAGCTAAGCAATATTAACGAATACATCAAGCAGAGAAGACTTAGACGCTAGATAAAATCAGTTATAACTTCAGAACCGGAAACAAGTTCTCAACAAACAATCAATGAGCGGTCAAATAATGAATAGCTGGAATATTTTAATTAACAGGGAAGCAGAAAAGGATTATTTCAAGCAACTAAAAGACTGGCTATCATCAGAGCGAAAATCAGGTGTACCGGTATACCCCCCTGAAAATGAAGTATTCGCAGCGCTTGACAAAACACCACCGGATAAAATAAAAATAGTGATTCTCGGGCAAGACCCTTATCATAGTACAGGTCAGGCAAATGGGCTCAGTTTTTCGGTTAAAGAAGGAATAAAACTTCCTCCCAGTTTGAAAAATATTTATAAAGAAATAGAACAAAGTCTTAATATTAAAATGCCAGAATATGGTGACCTCTCATCCTGGGCAGATCAAGGCGTATTATTATTGAATACGGTACTCACCGTGGAGCACTCTAAACCACAATCGCATAGGAACAGGGGGTGGGAAAGGTTTACTGATGAAATTATTATGTATCTGAATCAGCTGAAACAGCCCATTATATTTTTTCTCTGGGGGGCACCGGCTCAAAAAAAGAAAAAACTGATAGATGCAAATCAACATATTATTTTTTCAGCCCCCCACCCTTCACCATTATCCGCTTATAGAGGTTTTTTCGGTTGTGAGCATTTCAAAAAAGCAAATGAAATTCTATCTGACAATAAAAGAAAAGAAATTAACTGGAATTTAAGCCAATGAATCGTAAACAATGAAAAAGGCTTAACTTGATATCAGAAATATCAGGCAAATATATCTACTTTAAATAATGTGTTAAGTTCTTCCCGTAACAATAAATCCTGATTCATCTGGTATTGTTTCGTCGGTACAATACTCTGGCTAACATTGTGAGAGGCGCTTGTTGGAGGCCGATTTGACGGGGTAGACAAAAATGTAGTTTGGTTACCTGCTGTTATTATTTGTGCAGCTCTATCATTGGAAGGGTTATTATTTTGAGAGCTATTATTCGAAGAGTTTAACGACGTTATGCTTTTTGTGAGTGAATAAGTAATATTCGAATCAACAATGTTTAAATTGTCAGTAATAGTTGGCTTAACCTGAGAGACCCTTTCCGCATTTTTTGAAAAGTCAGTTGCATTTTCCATTTTAGGAAAAACAGGGGGATTTGAGTGCTGTTTTACCTCACTGGTACGAGGTAAATAGCTTTGAGTTTGAACTCCTTTTATTTCCATCGTTAACGATTAACCACTTTCTTAACGGCTACATTATTTCTTAAGTAACACGGTTGTAATAATTCAGGCGCCTGGATTTTCTGATTGGTAAAACAGTCTTCAGCAATAGGTAAACCGAATTTTGCTCGTGGAAGCTGGTTAATCAGTTGTTGGGAAAAATCATTGTCTTCGAAATTCAAAGTATCTTGATAGGCTTCCCAGCCGCTGCCGGTTAATATCCTTTGTTGTGAAGCTGATGAATCAATTAGCTCGTTAAAATCAATCTGTTCAGGAGCTATAACACATTCATCGCCTTTTATCTCTACCAGTTTCTGTTGATTTGCTTTGTAAACAGCAAAATAGACTTCCTGCATTCTCGCATCAATCGCACACCAATATTCTGCTTCAGCATTAACAAGAACTGCCTGTTGTGCAAGATTAGCCAGACTAGATACCGAGATTGTCGGTAAGTTAGCTCCGTAGGCCAGGCCCTGAGCAACAGATACCGCAATTCTAATTCCGGTAAATGCACCAGGTCCGGTATGGCAGGCAATTGCATCGAGTTGATTTAACTTCAGATCGGACTGCTGAAGCAATTCATCAACCATAGGCAACAATAACCTGGCATGTTGCCTGGGGGCAATCTGAAATCGTTCTGTTACTTCATCACCATTTAATAATGCTGCTGAACAAGCTTCTGTTGAAGCGTCTATACAAATAATTCGTGTCATTAAGCTATCGTTGAATCTATTGTCATTAAATCTATTGTCATTAAATCTATTGTGGCTGGCGAGATATCCGCCTGTGTCCAGGCGACGGGCTACATAATGAGCATCCGGTCAAGCTTTTCTAATCGTCTGCCATTATATCAGTTAGGAACTCTGTGACCAGTGCCAGGTCGCGAGTACGTCTCATATCTGGCAAACTGTTAATAAATATTTCTCCATATTGCTTACCGACAATCCTTGGATCACAAAGGCAGACTACACCTTTGTCAGTCACACTTCTAATCAGCCGGCCACAGCCCTGCTTTAAGGATAATACGGCATCTGGAATTTGCAACTCAAAAAATGGGTTTCTTCCATTTTGTCGGCTTTGATTTATCTTTGCATTAAGAACCGGATCATCAGGTGGAGCAAATGGCAACTTATCAATAACAACAAGCACCAGGTTCTGACCAACAACATCAACCCCTTCCCAAAAGCTTCCTGTCGCTAATAACACCGAGTTTTCGTTATTTTCAAAGCGTGATAATAAGTCTGCTTTACTCGCCTCTCCCTGAACCAGACAGTCAAATTGTTCTGTTGCTCTTAGTGACTTTGCACCGGTTTTAAGCGCTCTATGACTGGTAAACAGGATAAAAGTACGGCCCTGAATTGATTGAATAAGCGGCAATATCGCATCAATTACTGATTCTGTGTGCGTGATACTCCGTGACGAAGGCAAGTTTCGAGGCACATAAAGCATTGACTGGTTATAATAATCAAACGACGAAGCTAAACACACCGTTTTAATCTTATTCCAGCCAAGAGATTGAGTAAAATGGTCAAAATTTTGATTAACACTCAAAGTTGCAGAAGTCATAATCCAGCTTGAATTTTGATAACGACCCCGGCTTTGTTGAAACAAAGACGCTACATCTATCGGTGTTGAATGCAGCCTGAAGCCGCTTTTCATGGTTTCATACCAGTTTATTCTTGATTGTTCACTGGCACGCTCTTCCTGAAACTGAGAAATGACATGACGCATCGTTATTAATCGCTCAAAGCAAGATTCTAACACTTTAGTTCTTGTCGAATTAACTTTAACTACGTCAAATAACCTGTTGATTTTATTTGATAATTCATTCAGTGGCTCCAACAGTCTCGCAGAAGTCCACTCCTCTTTAATATCGACTTCGGGCAAACACAATCGAAACTCTTTTGCCTGCTTTGCCAACCTTTGTGCGTCTAGCATCAGATCACGACAGTCAGTGACCTGAGTGCGATATTCAAGCTCAACTTCACGACAAAGCTCTGTTATCTGACGACTGGAAATAGAGTCACCGTAAAACTGATAGGCTGTGCTGGCAAGATGATGGGCTTCATCAATAATAAAAATATCGGTATCTGGAAGTAACTCTCCAAAACCATCGTCTTTTAACACCAGATCAGCTAATAGCAGATGGTGGTTTACGACAAGAACTTTTGCTTTTCTTGCTCTCTCTCTGGCACCTGCCAGAAAACATTTTTCAATAAATGGACAATCTTGCCCCAGACAATTATCAGCATTACTGGTTACATAAGGGTATACCGGTGAATCTTCTGGCAAAGGACTTAGCTCACCCAGATCGCCAGACAGTGTTTTCTCTCGCCAGCGGTTAATCAGATTCAGGTGCTTTACTGCGACAGGGTCGGGTAACCTGCCTGATGCCAGGCTAGACTCCAACCGGTATTCACAAAGATAGTTGTTTCTTCCCTTTAGCAGCGCAATGACCGGGTTAACGTCCATTAGCTTAAGAATAGAAGGTAGATCTCGTTTAAAAAGTTGATCTTGTAAATTCTTGGTACCCGTTGAAATAACAACCTGTTGCTCTGACAAAAGCGCCGGTATCAGATACGCGAACGTTTTGCCCACGCCGGTACCCGCCTCAATTAACAAGTTTTCTCTGGAGTTAATTGCCTGGTTAACAGCAACAGCCATGTTCTGTTGTTCTTTTCTAGCCTTAAATCCCGTTCTGGCTTCGGCTATGGGTCCCTGGTCACCCAGAAAACTCAGGATTTTACTGTCTTTAATAGTCAATTTAGTGATGCTCAGGACTCTTTAGTCCAGACTGCTATTCCAATCGCCTTATACTTAGCTACCGTCATTGAGCCTCTTTTATCCGCGGGTGTTGATTCCAGAGCTTCTTCAATCGCTTTTCGATTCACTTTATAGATTTCAGTGGGTTGATATCCTGCATCATATAAAACCATTAGCAATGATTGCCAGCCAGTTTCCAGACTTAATTTTCCAAGCTTTTGCCGGGCTTTGCCGCCTTTAAATATAACTCGACCTTTAATAATGAATTTTTCATTGTTTCCTTGTGAGTCGACCGCATCAATCCCTTGTTCACCATTAAGTTTCTGCAAGTTTAACTTATCAATCGCGTCAAATCTGGCTAACTCGGCAGTCACCGGTAATGCATGCCCCGTAGAATGGCGATAATCCGCTGCCAGTAGCCGGGTTTGCTCCATTAACAGAGAAATATTGTAAGTATCAGTAGAAACGTTTTTGTTCACGTAAATCAGACAGGTTAGAATGTAAATGTATAAAAAAGATTATAACTTGAGAAAATCCTGGATGACAGCGTATTTGTAAGTAGGCAGCTACTAAATTTACAGGAAGTCTGGGTATAAAATGAGGTACATGTTGATCAGACCGTGATATCAAGTTGCCCTGCATCAATTTTATGGCCTGACTTGTCATAAATATCGGTATCTTTGCTTGTCCCAACGTTTTTTAGTCCCTTTTTAGCTGGTTTATGTTTTTTATCAACTGAACCGGATTTATTGGATAGCTGTTCTTTTAAAATCTTTGTATTCGAGGTAACCTTGTCTAATGGTTTAATTTTATTAACAGCACTCACAGAAAGCCCCTCTTTTTTGAGAGTTCGCTTAACTGGCTGCCTGTTAATATCTCCAATGTTTAACATGTAAGATCAGATTCTCGTGACTTATGGTAAACGGTTGTACTAGTTTATAGAATACGAGTAATGACGATTCATTAATACTATACTGCTTATTAATAATATCGTCTAAAACAACTTCAAACTTTAGAAAATAATTAGAATAAACTTTGTTTAATCTCTCTGTTGGATGTTTAGTATGCTGAGTTATATGTTGCTATACTCTGACCGACTTAATCTAATCCATGTCTGTTAACGGCAATGTGTCGGCTTTTCAGGAAAATAAAATGAATAATGAGAATAATCAGCTGAATAAGATAAAAAAAACAGGAAAAAAGGAGGCATACCTGCCTGGCAGGGTCTGTCTACTACCGATTAGTGAAAGACCATTTTTTCCGCCGCAAACTTTACCAATATTGATGAATGAGGATAGCTGGCGCGATACCATAGAATATATCAGTGAACAACATGATAATATAACCGGGCTTGTACTGGTTCGTAACCCGCTTCCTGAAGATGCAAAACCAGAAGAATTTTACAAAGTTGGTACTCTGGTTAAGATTCATCACCCTGTACTTTCATCTGGTAAAGTTCAGTTCATTGCTGAAGGATTGCAGCGTTTTCGAATTAAAAAATGGATAAAAAAACAACCGCCATTTATCGTTGAAGTCGAATATCCTAACGAACCAAACTATAAAGGTACAGATGAGTTAAAAGCCTACGCAGTTGCTATCATTAATACGTTAAAAGAGCTGGTACCACTTAACCCGCTTTACAGCGAGGAGCTAAAATTCTTTCTTAATCGTTTTGATCCAAACGAACCGTCTCAGCTTACTGATTTTGCAGCAAGTGTTACTACTGCTACCCGTGGGGTTTTACAGGAAGTGCTCGAAACGGTTCATTTAAAACGGCGCATGGAAAAAGTACTGGTTATGATAAAAAAGGAACTGGAAGTTGCGTTGTTACAAAAAGACATACACGACCAGGTTGAAGAAACACTAAGTGAACATCAAAGACGTTTTTTCCTGAGAGAACAGCTTAAAGCAATACAGAAAGAGCTGGGTATTGCAAAAGATGATAAAACCGCTGATGTTGAACGGTTTGAGAAAAACATATCAGATAAAACCATACCTGATATTGCTAAAACAAAATACCACGAAGAAATCGATAAGCTTTCTATTCTGGAATCAGGTTCACCAGAATATGCAGTCACCAGAAACTATCTTGAAGTTTTTTCTAAATTACCCTGGGGTGTTTACACGCAGGATAATTTAAAATTACGAGCTGCAAAAATAGCCCTTGATAAAGAACATGCCGGTCTGGAGGATGTAAAGCAACGATTTATCGAGTTTTTAGCGCTTGGTGCGTTAAAAGGAGAGATTTCAGGCTCAATCTTATTGTTAATAGGTCCTCCGGGGGTCGGAAAAACCTCAATTGGACGCTCAATAGCCCACGCTCTGAATCGTCAATTTTATCGTTTTTCTGTGGGTGGAATGAGGGACGAAGCAGAAATTAAAGGCCATAGAAGGACTTATATTGGTGCTATGCCTGGGAAAATCATTCAGGCACTAGCAGAAACCGGTAGCTCTAATCCAGTTATCATGCTTGATGAAATTGACAAAATTGGTTCAAGTTACCAGGGAGATCCTTCTTCCGCTCTACTGGAAGTACTCGACCCTGAACAGAACAACCAGTTTCTCGATCATTACCTGGATACCCGTTACGACTTATCAAAAGTGCTATTTATCTGTACAGCTAACCAGATTGATACTATCCCTCGCCCTCTTCTTGACCGCATGGAAATTATTCGTCTGAGTGGTTATATTCTGGAAGAGAAAGTTGCTATTGCAAAGAATCATCTATGGCCGAAACTTATCAGAAATGCAGGTGTTGCCAAATCGAAAATATCACTTTCTGATAGCGCACTTAAATTAGTTATTGATGGTTATGCCAGAGAAGCTGGTGTTAGAAACCTGGAAAAATTATTAGCCAAGATTGTCCGAAAATGTGCTGTTAATCTGGTTAATAAAAAACCAAAAAAAATTGCTATCAGTAAAAATAATATCATTCAGTATCTGGGGATGCCCATTTTCACACCGGAATCTAACCTGAGTGGCGTAGGTATATGTACTGGATTAGCATGGACTTCTTTGGGCGGTGCAACATTAAGTATAGAAGTCGCTCGAATTCACGGCCATTCAAGAGGATTTAAATTAACAGGACAACTGGGCGAAGTCATGAAGGAATCAGCTGATATCGCCTATAGTTACATTGCCTCGCATCTGGAGCACTATAAAGCGGATAAAAACTGTATGGATAAAAAATATCTCCATATGCATGTTCCTGAAGGCGCAACCCCTAAAGATGGCCCAAGCGCGGGAATTACCATGGCTAGCGCAATTTTGTCTTTAATGTTAAATAAGAAAGTAAAGGCCCGGTTTGCGATGACAGGTGAACTCACTTTGAGTGGTACTGTTCTTGCCGTAGGTGGTATTCGAGAGAAAGTCATTGCAGCAAAAAGAGAAGGTATTAAAAACCTGATCCTGCCTCAAGCAGTAGAGTCAAACTTTAAAAAGTTACCGGATCATATCAAGCAAGGGTTAAATGTTTACTTTGTCAGCCACTACGACCAAGTCTATAAGCTTTTATTTTAATTTGTGCTGTACATCAATTTTGTTTGATAGCCAAACTCCTTGAAAATACGAGTTTCAAGGAGTTTGGCTATCACCTGACTTTATCAATCAGGGTAAGGTCATCCTTTCTTGTGCAAAATTTGCCATCATTTCAATATGTGTATCCGAAGCATTAAGCGCTTCAACGTATTCAAATTGCTCTCCACCACTATCGAGAAAAGTCTGCTTGTTTTCAACGGCAATTTCTTCCAGCGTTTCAAGGCAATCTACCGAAAAACCAGGACATACAACAAGTATGTTCTTTACGCCTTCGGATGGCAATTGTGTCATTCGTTGGTCCAGATAAGGACTTAGCCACTCTTCTCTGCCTACTCTTGATTGAAAAGCCATTTCCCACTGGTTCTCATTGAGACCCAATTTTGTGGCAACCCTTAAAGCCGTCGTTTCAGACTGTGTCTGATAAGGGTCTCCCTGCGCAATATAACGTCTGGGCAGGCCATGAAAAGACATAATTAATTTCATATCTGGTTTGAGCCTGGATTTTATTGACGAAACAAGTGCGTTGATGTATCGATCATCATCATGATAATCAGAGATGATAGTCATATCCTTCATACCCGAGTTTAAGCGAGCTAGCTGATCGGTAACAGGCGCTGTAGTTGTATAAGAATATTGGGGGTAAAGCGGTAAAACAATTATCTTTTCGGCCCCCCATGTTCTCAGGTGTGCCACTGAAGCGTTAATGGAAGGGTTTCCATAAGTCATTGCCAGCTCAACCTTAAAGGAGTTCGCGTTGTCTGGTTGATCAAAAAAAGCCTGTAGTTTTCTCTTTTGTTCCAGGCTATGGACCATTAAAGGAGAACCTTTTTCTGTCCAGATTTTCTGGTAATTCTTTGATACTTTAAATGGACGCAGGCTTAATATAAAACCATACAATATTGGAAACCAGATCAAGCGAGGCGTGTCAACAACTCTGGGATCACTCAAAAATTGTCGTAAAAATTTTCTTACAGCCAGGTAATCAGGAGCGGCAGGCGTCCCCAGATTCACCAGAAGAACGCCATACTTTTTATCAGTTATCAAACCCAATAGCTCACTTTATTAAAATTTAACCATTTAACCATTTAAGGATTTAAGGATTTAAGGATTTGAGAATATTCTCTTTAATACTATCAAGGCTACCAACGCCAGGCACAGTCACGTAACTCGGTGCGTCATCTCCACCTTGTTCGGTCCAGGCCGAATAATAATCAACCAGAGGCCGAGTTTGATCATGATAAACTTTCAACCGATCATTTACTGTAGCTTCTGAGTCATCAGGCCTTTGTACCAGAGCTTCACCAGTTTCATCATCAACATTAGCCACGCGGGGCGGGTTATATTGAACATGATAAGTTCTACCTGATCCCGGGTGAACACGACGGCCACTCAGGCGTTTAATAATCTCTGAGTCTTCAACATCAATTTCAACCACAAAGTCAACAGAGATTCCGTTTTCTTTCATCGCGTTTGCCTGTGGAATAGTTCGTGGAAAACCATCAAGAAGATAGCCGCTTTTACAATCAGGCTGTGTAACCCTTTCTTTTACCAGGCCAATGATAATATCATCAGAAACCAGCTGGCCTGCATCCATTACTTCTTTTGCCTGTAGCCCCAAAGCGGTTCCCGCTTTAACTGCAGCCCTCAACATATCTCCTGTAGAAATTTGAGGGATACCAAATTTCTCCTTAATAAACTGCGCCTGGGTGCCTTTTCCCGCCCCCGGAGCGCCTAAAAGGATAATTCGCATTACATTTCTCCGATGAATTATTGTCATTTTATTGTTAAGAGGATAATTATAGACAGCTTAAGGTCTCAGAGGAATCCTATTTTTAATAAATTCCAGTTCTAATGACGTTTTATGTCACGTACACATCATTAAAACGATATATAAAGCAAAATAATTAATCGATTAATATCTATTTGTTGAATTATCTGGTCGTACCAGTATAATCAAAAGCTCAACACTGTTTACGTTAACGTAAAGGCGGCTTATAATGCTTACCATGAAAGAAAAAAATGAAACTTACTCAATTACAGAACTATCACAGGAGTTCAATATTACGCCTCGCTCCATTCGGCATTACGAGGATAAAGAACTTATTTTACCGCAACGTAGTGGCTCTCAACGGATATACCGAAAAGGAGACAAAGTACGATTGCAATTAATAATGAGAGGCAAACGAATTGGTTTTTCATTATCAGAAATTAAAGAAATTATTTCCATGTACGATGCTCCCAGTGGAGAACAGAAACAAACTAAATTACTGGCAGAAAAAATCACTGAGCGTCGCGAAGCTTTATATCAACAACAAAAAGATATAGCTGTAATGCTAGACGAGTTAAGTAAATTGGAAAGCAAACTATTCAATCAATAGAGGATTTATGTATACAAGTTTAAATTTCAACCTTGGCGAAACCGCCGACATGATTCGCGCATCAGTTAAAGCATTCGCGGATAAAGAAATTTTAACTATTGCTAATAGTATCGATAAGCAAAATCAATTTCCAAATCATCTCTGGTTAAAGCTTGGAGAGATGGGATTGCTCGGATTAACTGTTGAAGAAGAGTATGGTGGAACCGGGCTTGGTTATCTAGAACATGTCGTCGCAATGGAAGAAATTAGTCGAGCTTCGGCCAGTGTTGGATTAAGCTATGGTGCACACTCCAACTTATGCCTGAATCAGTTGCGTAAAAACGCAACGCCTGAGCAAAAACAAAAATATTTACCCAGACTTTGCAATGGTGAGCACATTGGTGCGCTTGCTATGAGTGAACCGGGGGCAGGTTCTGATGTAGTGGGCTTGCAATTACGTGCGGAAGATAAAGGCGACTATTATTTGCTTAATGGCAACAAAATGTGGATAACGAATGGACCTGACGCTAATGTGCTGATTGTTTATGCTAAAACAGACCCCGCTGCAGGTTCGCGTGGAATAACCGCTTTTCTGATTGAAAAGGAGTTTACTGGATTTTCCACTGCTCAAAAACTGGATAAACTTGGTATGCGTGGTTCAAATACCTGTGAACTTGTATTTTGTGATTGCAAAGTACCCAAAGAAAATATACTGGGACAATTGAATAATGGCATTTCAGTATTAATGAGCGGTCTTGATTATGAACGCGTTGTTTTATCGGGGGGGCCCATTGGAATTATGCAAGCCTGTCTGGATATTGTAATTCCCTATGTCCATGAACGAAAACAATTTGGTAAACCCATTGGTGAATTTCAGTTAATGCAAGGCAAATTAGCTGATATGTATACAACACTCAATGCTTGTAAATCCTATATTTACAATGTTGCCAGCGCCTGCGATCGAGGAGAAACCACTCGAAAAGATGCCGCAGGCGCCATATTATACGCCGCCGAAAAAGCCACTCAGATGGCGCTAGAAAGTATTCAGTGTCTCGGTGGAAATGGTTATATTAATGATTTTGCTACAGGCCGTTTGTTACGTGACGCTAAATTATATGAAATAGGTGCAGGAACATCAGAAGTTCGCCGAATGCTAATCGGCAGAGAGTTGTTCAAAGAGTCTGCATAACTTAGTCAATAATGTAAAGACCAGTCTTATACAACGTTAATTCAGTTAACGTATAAATAATAGAAAAATAAATTTAAGAATCAGAGGGCTTTTTATGTCAGTAGATCCAGTCGTAATTGTCGGTATGGCACGTACTCCTATGGGCGGTTTTATGGGAGAATTATCTCATGTAAAATCTACTGAGTTGGGCGCTTGTGCTATTAAGGCCGCTGTAGAGCAAAGCAGCATGCCATTCGAAGACGTTGAAGAAGTTATTATGGGATGCGTATTGTCGGCCGCACTTGGTCAGGCTCCAGCTCGTCAGGCAGCTCTGTCCGCGAAGCTTTCCAGGTCAACAACTTGTACAACAGTTAATAAAGTCTGCGGCTCCGGCATGAAGTCAGTTATGCTCGCACATGATCTTTTACTAGCAGGTACTAATTCAGTCGTTGTTGCCGGAGGGATGGAGAATATGAGTTCTGCGCCGCATATGTTACCGAAAGCTCGTCAGGGCTATCGTTTTGGGCATGGCCAGCTTGTCGATCATATGGCGTTTGATGGTCTGGAAGATGCCTATGAAGGTCAGGCAATGGGAGTTTATGCCGAAGCTTGTGCAAGCCAGTATCAATTCACTCGAGAACAACAGGATGAATTTGCTATAACCTCACTGACTCGCGCAAATAATGCAATTAAGGAAGGACTATTTGAAGCAGAAATTACACCGGTTATTGTCCATTCAAGAAAGGGTGAACAGAGAATACTGGTCGATGAACAGCCGCTAAAAGCACGCCCTGAAAAAATACCTTCACTTAGACCTGCATTTATAAAAGACGGTACTGTAACGGCAGCAAATGCCAGCTCGATTTCTGATGGCGCTGCAGCTGTTGTATTAATGCGTCAATCAGAGGCAGAAAAACGTGGATTAAAACCACTGGCAAAAATTTGTGGGCACACATCTTTTGCTGATGAACCAGCTCAATTTACCACTGCTCCCGTAACTGCCATGAGTGAACTTCTTAAAAAAATAGATTGGAAAATAAGTGAAGTCGATCTGTTTGAAATTAATGAAGCTTTTGCCGTTGTTACAATGGCTGCAATAAAAGATTTAAAATTAGACACTAATAAGGTCAATGTTCATGGTGGTGCTTGTGCGCTGGGCCACCCTATTGGTGCCAGTGGAACCAGAATTCTGGTTACTCTGATTGCTGCTTTAAAACACTATGGTAAAACAAGAGGTGTTGCTTCTCTTTGTATTGGTGGTGGTGAAGCTACAGCCATGGCAATCGAGATAGTTTAATCTTGTCTCAGTTTTATATCTAAACTCCATTTCCAGGGAGTTTGGGTATATTCTGGTTAAATCGATTTACTAATAAGGGTAAACAGACAAACACATGCTGCTAACCGAAGAACAATCCATGATTCAAAACATGGCTCGTCAATACGTTCGAGAGAAAATAACGCCCTTCTCTGCTGACTGGGATCGCAACAAAACTTTTCCTGTTGAGGCATTAAAAGGTCTTGCTGAGTTAGGTTTTTATGGCATGCTGGTTCCTGAAGAATGGGACGGTTGCGAAATTGGCTATTTTTCTGCTGCATTAGTACTTGAAGAAATTGCAGTGGGAGATGCCGCTTGCGCAACCATTATCAGTGTGACCAATTCTGTTGGCTGTATACCCATATTAAAATTTGGTTCTAATCAACAAAAAGAAACCTTTTTAAAGCCACTTGCAGCAGGAAAGCGGCTAGCTGCTTTCTGTCTGACAGAACCTCATGCTGGCTCAGATGCATCAGATTTACGAACAAAAGCGGTTAAAGATGGAAATCAATATTGCATAAATGGCGTTAAACAATTTATTACCTCAGGAAAAAACGCAGATGTAGCTCTGGTATTTGCGGTTACAAATCCAGACGCAGGAAAAAAAGGCATTTCTGCTTTTATCGTACCTACAAACACGGCAGGTTATCAGGTATCAAATATTGAAAATAAAATGGGTCAAAATGCTTCTGATACGGTTCAGATCAATTTTGATAACTGCATCATCCCCGAAGGTAATTTATTGGGGAAAGAAGGTGAAGGCTACAAAATTGCACTTTCTGGACTTGAAGGTGGTCGTATTGGTATTGCCGCCCAAAGTGTAGGAATTGGTAGAGCAGCATTAGAGGCATCAATACAATACGCTCAAGAACGAGAGTCTTTTGGAAAAGCCATTTATAAACATCAGGCTATCAGTTTCAAAATCGCGAGTATGGCAACACAGCTAGATGCAGCTCGATTATTAGTTCACAGGGCAGCAAAATTAAAGGATGCCGGTCTAGCTTGTTTAAAAGAAGCATCAATGGCCAAATTATTTGCGTCCGAAGCCGCAGAAAAAATATGCTCCGAAGCCATTCAGATTTTTGGCGGTTACGGTTACCTAAACGATTTCCCGGTGGAAAGGTATTATCGTGATGTGAAAATTTGTCAAATTTATGAAGGTACCAGCGAGATTCAAAGACTGGTTATTAGCCGTGAGATCATGCAGAGTTAAAATGATTTTAAAGTCAATTTTACAAACTTCAATGCTCAAATTCTGGAAGATTAAATGCCTGTAATCAGAACAAATTTAAATGTACGCAGTGAAGCGTTTCTTAAAAACTCGGAAAATATGCAATCACTGGTTGATGATGTCCGGGACAAAATGCAACGTATTGCCCAGGGTGGAGGAAAAGAAAAACAGGAAAAACACCTTAGTAGAGGTAAATTATTACCAAGAGAACGAATACGTGTTTTGTTAGATGTAGGCTCTCCTTTTTTAGAACTCTCTCAATTTGCCGCTTATGGAATGTATAACAACGAAGTCCCCTCTGCAGGAATAATCACAGGGATTGGACGTGTTAGTGGTCAGGAATGCGTTATTGTCGTTAATGATGCGACGGTAAAGGGCGGTACTTATTATCCTGAAACAGTAAAAAAACATTTACGTGCGCAGGAAATCGCTTTACAAAACCACCTTCCCTGCATATATCTGGTTGATTCCGGTGGTGCTAATCTTCCTCAGCAAGCAGAGGTTTTCCCTGACAAAGAACACTTTGGCAGAATATTTTACAACCAGGCAACCCTCTCCTCAATGGGGATTACTCAAATTGCCGTTGTCATGGGCAGCTGTACCGCAGGTGGTGCTTATGTACCCGCAATGGCAGATGAAAGCATTATTGTTAGAGAACAGGGAACCATTTTTCTTGGTGGACCACCATTAGTCAAAGCGGCAACGGGGGAAGTGGTTTCTGCTGAGGAGCTTGGCGGAGCTGATGTGCATTGTAAAACATCTGGGGTTACTGATTATTACGCGGTAGATGACAATCATGCGTTATCACTGGCTAGAAATATAACAGGACATATCAATAAACAAAAACAGGTAAAATGGAAAATCAAAAAACCGATTGATCCGCTTTATCCGGCTAATGAGCTTTATGGCGTTATTCCAACTGACGCAAAAAAACAGTTTGATATCAGAGAAGTTATCGCACGGATTATCGATGGAAGTGAATTCGATGAATTTAAATCATTGTATGGAACAACGCTTGTTTGTGGTTTCGCCAGGATTATGGGATACCCGGTTGGTATCATTGCCAATAATGGAATATTGTTTTCTGAGTCCGCATTAAAGGGGACTCATTTTATTCAGCTTTGTTGTCAACGAAATATACCGCTAGTATTTTTGCAGAACATTACTGGTTTTATGATCGGTAAAAAATATGAAAATACAGGGATAGCCAAAAATGGAGCTAAAATGGTCACTGCCGTAGCCTGCGCAAAAGTGCCAAAATTCACAATCATTATTGGTGGTAGTTTTGGTGCTGGCAATTATGGAATGTGTGGTCGAGCATTTAACCCACGGTTTTTATGGATGTGGCCTAATGCACGTATATCGGTCATGGGTGGTGAACAAGCCGCTAATGTTTTAGCTCAGGTAAAAAAAGATAATATGGCTCGTAAAGGGCAATCATGGACTGCGGAAGAAGAACGGAATTTTAAAGCGCCTGTTGAAACATTATATGAAGAACAAGGTCACCCCTATTATGCTAGCGCAAGACTCTGGGATGATGGCATTATTGATCCTGCTGATTCGCGGCAAGTTTTGGCATCCGCCTTATCTGTCAGCCTTAACGCACCTGATGAAAAAACTGATTTTGGCATTTTCAGAATGTAGTTTATACCCAGATAAAATTAAATTTATGAGAAACGAAAATAGACTTTGAGTTGATATTACATAGGAAAAATCATGTCATACCTGATTAAACACGTTTCAGATAATGGTATCGGTACAATCACGCTCAACAGACCGGACAGGCATAATGCATTTGACGATACAATGATTGAAGAGCTTACTGAGTGTCTTAACCTGTTTAATCAGAACAGTTCTATTCGTGTAATCGTTCTAAATGCTACTGGAGAAAACTTCTGTGCAGGCGCTGACTTGAACTGGATGAAACGGATGTCAACCTACGATTGGGATGAAAACTACCAGGACTCACTGAAACTTGCCGCACTAATGCAAACGTTGTTTGACTGTAATAAACCAACAGTCGCCTTTGTTCAAGGAGCCAGTTACGGTGGAGGTGTTGGATTAGTTGCTTGTTGTGATATTGTTCTTGCCAGTGAAAAATCAACTTTCTGTTTGTCTGAAGTAAAGCTGGGATTGTTACCGGCAGTAATCAGTCCTTATGTCGTTAAAGCAATCGGCGCTAGAAATGCAAAGCGCTATTTTGCAACAGCTGAATCGTTTAATGCGGTAGAAGCCAGAGAAATGAACCTGGTTCACAAAATTTATAGTGCTGAAGAATTTGATGTTAAAACAAAAAACTACTTAAATAAATTGACAGACAATGGACCTGATGCAGTTCAACTGTCCAAACAGCTGGTTAATCTGGTATCAGAGAAAATTATTGATGAGACTCTCATTAAAAAAACAGCAATGTTAATATCTGATGTCCGCTCATCTAAGGAAGGCAAAGAAGGTGTTTCTGCATTTTTAGAGAAACGAAAACCAGACTGGAATATCTAATTTAACACAATCAGGTTACTTCAAGTCGAATTCATCCAGGATAATAAGTTAATGGTCGATGCTAAAAATATACAATATAAACAAATTACCAGGATTCTGATCGCAAATAGAGGCGAAATCGCCTGTCGTATTATTCGTAGTGCTCAGAAAATGGGGATACAGTGTATCGCTATCTATTCAGATGCTGACCAAGAGGCATTACACGTTAAATTAGCCGACGAAGCCTGGCGAGCTGGCGCATCTCCAGCTAAAGACAGTTATTTAGATACAGAAAAAATCATTGATATTGCCAAACGTTCTCACTCAGATGCTATCCACCCAGGTTATGGTTTTCTTTCCGAAAATAGTGAATTTGCAGCGCTGTGCAAAATAAATAATATCAGGTTTATCGGTCCTTCCGAATACTCAATTAAAAGCATGGGATCAAAAAGTAAAGCAAAAGCGATTATGTCGCAAGCTTCCGTTCCACTGGTTCCTGGTTATCATGGTAGTGACCAGACGGAGGAGAAATTAGTTGAAGAAGCAGGTAATACTGGATTTCCCCTGTTAATAAAAGCCTCATCGGGTGGGGGCGGAAAAGGTATGAGAATTGTTGAAAACATAAACCAGTTTGTTAGTGCATTATCTTCCTGTAAGCGAGAGGCGCTCAACGCTTTTAATAATGATGATGTTTTACTGGAAAAATATCTTGTCCAGCCAAGACATATAGAAATTCAGATATTTATTGATCATTACGGCAACGCAGTCCATTTATTTGAGCGAGATTGCAGTGTTCAAAGACGCCATCAGAAAGTGATAGAGGAAGCACCTGCTCCCGGAATTCCTGATGAAATAAGAAATAAAATGGGATTAGCAGCTATTGAGGCGGCCCGAGCAATTGATTATCACGGCGCTGGAACCGTTGAATTTTTATACGATCATAGTGGCTCTTTCTATTTTATGGAAATGAATACTCGTCTGCAGGTTGAACATCCCGTTACAGAGATGATAACCGGAATTGATCTGGTCGAATGGCAAATTATGGTTGCCAGCGGTTTACCCCTTCCCTGTTTACAGGATGATCTCACTATCAGTGGTCATGCTTTTGAAGCCCGGATTTATGCAGAAAATCCTGCAAATGATTTTTTACCTGTCAGCGGTAAAATTAATTATCTGTCATTCCCTGTCACCAGCCAACATGTACGTATTGATTCTGGCATTACCTCCGGAGACAGTATTGGCGTATTTTATGACCCAATGATTGCAAAGTTAATTGTGCATGACGAGAATCGTCATGCCGCCCTTTCTCGCTTGCGTGGTGCTCTGACTCAAATACATGTGGGGGGCATTACAACTAATATTGAATTTTTACATCAGTTAGCCAGCAACGAAAGCTTTATTAACGCCTGTGTTGACACTCATTTTATACAAAATCATGAAGAAGAATTATTTAGTCATGATACAAACTTAACTGATGAAATTCTGGTCGCCGCCGGGCTTATATCAATATTAACTGATTCCATAAATGATAACGATACCAGTCAGGATCTGTTTTCTCCATGGAACGATATTTCTGGCTGGCGTCTTAATGAGGATAACTATCATACAATTAAACTTTCTCATAATAATGTAGACTACCCGATAGTTGCTCATTTTCGAGCCATTGGATTTTTATTTGAAATCGATGGCAAGGAGTATCAGGCTAAAGGAGAAATCAATGGTAATAAAATTCATATTGAAATTGAGGGACATCAGTCTGTTATCAATTTTTATCAACATAACGATGAGGTCGAGTTATTCAGAAATGCTTCCAGCTGGAAGTTTAAAACTAATAAGGATCCATTGATTTTATTAAATAATCAGGAACCCAAAAATCTGACTGCTCCAATGCCGGGTACAATCGTTGATGTTTTGGTCAATACCGGAGAGCAAGTGACGGAAGGGCAAGCTCTAATTGTCATGGAAGCAATGAAAATGGAGCATACAATTACCGCACATAAAAATACGATTGTTCTGGAAGTACTTTACGATATTGGTGATCTGGTTGAAGAAGGACAGGAACTTATTACATTTGAGGGAGAAGAATGAAGTTTTTAAAACCGGAGCTACCGATTAAAAAAGTGAAACTGATTGAAGTCGGTGTTCGTGATGGATTGCAAAATGAAAAGCAACTGGTTTCGACCGAAGTTAAACTAAAATTAATCGAGCTTTTATCTCAGTCCGGGTTATCTGTAATTGAATCTACCAGCTTCGTTTCTCCAGAGTGGGTGCCGCAAATGGCCGATCATACCGAGTTAGTACAGCAATTACCGGATAATGGTATTCGTTATCCCGTATTAACGCCCAACCTGAAAGGATTTAGAAATGCTGTTTCCGCAGGCGCAAAAGAGGTGGCTGTATTTATAGCTGCTTCTGAAACTTTTTCTACAAAAAATACTAATTGCACAATAAAGGAAGGACTTTACAGGACAAATGAAATTACGAAGCAGGCCGCAGATTTAAATATTCCCGTTAGAGGATATATTTCTTGTGTTATGGGTTGTCCTTACGAAGGAGAGATCGCAAAATCAAGAGTCAGGGATGTTGCGGCAGAACTCTATAATCAAGGTTGTTACGAAATATCTCTTGGCGACACCATTGGTACCGGTACGCCTGGAGAAACACAATCTCTCATTTCTATTGTTAGTGAGGTTGTACCGATTAAACAGCTGGCGGTTCACTTTCATGATACTTACGGTCAGGCGCTTGCTAACATATATGCCTCTCTTATGATGGGAGTTTCCAGTGTCGATTCATCTATTGCTGGGTTAGGTGGCTGCCCTTTTGCCAGAGGTGCAGCCGGAAATGTCGCCACTGAAGACGTTGTATATCTGTTAAATGGACTTGGTATTCAAACCGGTATCAATCTTGACAAACTGGTTGATGCCGGGAATTTTATCAGTCAGCATTTAAACCGTCCAAATCAATCGAAAACGGCACAGGCTATTCTGACAAAAAGAAACGATAAAAATCAGTAATTAATTTTTTTTTAATAATATTTCAATTAAATCCGGAGCAATTTTATGGCAGGTTTTAATAAAGTCGTCACCTCATACGCAGACGCTTTATCTGGACTTAAAGACGGCATGACTGTTATCTCAGGGGGCTTTGGGCTCTGTGGTATTCCAGAAGGATTGATCGCCAGGATAAAAGAGATGGGAACCACATCTCTCACTTTTGTCTCTAATAATTGCGGGGTTGACGATTTTGGTCTGGGTATCCTGCTGAAAGAGAAACAAATCAGGAAAATGATATCATCTTATGTTGGTGAAAACGCAGAATTTGAACGTCAATATTTATCCGGCGAGCTAGAAGTTGAGCTTACCCCCCAGGGGACACTGGCTGAAAAAATTCGAGCCGGAGGCGCAGGTATTCCAGCTTTTTATACTGCCACCGGGTATGGAACCCCTGTCGCCGAGGGGAAAGAAGTTAAACAGTTTAATAAGCGTAACTATATCCTCGAAGAGTCAATAACGGGTGACTTCTCTCTCGTGCGCGCATGGAAAGCTGATAAGACCGGTAACCTGGTTTACCGAGATACTGCGATGAATTTTAACCCAATGGCTGCAACAGCCGGCAGAATCACAGTCGTAGAGGTTGAAGAAATAGTAGAAACTGGCTCCTTAAAACCTACAGAAATCCATACCCCGGGAATCTATGTTGACAGAATTATTCGGTCCAGCTTTGAAAAAAGAATAGAAAGACTAACGCTGGCAGATAACAATTAATTCAGGAGAAAAATAATGTCTCTATCAAGGGAACAAATCGCAATGCGTGTAGCTCAGGAGCTAAAAGATGGCTATTACGTTAACCTGGGAATTGGTATACCCACTCTCGTCGCCAATTACGTACCGAAAAACATTGAGGTCATGCTTCAATCTGAAAATGGACTACTTGGAATGGGACCTTATCCTACCAGAGAACAACTTGACCCAGATATGATCAATGCCGGAAAAGAAACGGTTACGGCTATTTCGGGGGCTTCGATTTTTTCTTCTGCCGAAAGTTTTGCGATGATTCGTGGAGGGCATGTGGACTTGACCGTTTTAGGTGCTTTTGAAGTTGATCAAAATGGCAATATTGCTTCTTATATGATTCCTGGAAAATTGGTTAAGGGGATGGGCGGAGCGATGGACCTTGTTGCAGGAGCGCAAAATATCGTCGTTACCATGACTCATGCTGACAAGCATGGTAAGTCCAAACTTTTAGCTAATTGTTCTCTCCCTTTAACAGGAGTTGACTGCATTAATAAGATAGTGACTGATCTGGCTGTCCTGGATATAAAAAATGGTGCATTTCATCTGTTAGAACGCGCGCCAGGTGTTTCCGTTAACGAAATTGTTTCCAGAACGGAAGGTAAACTCGTTATCAGTGATAATGTACCTGAGATGAAATTTGTCTGATAAAAATTGATTTGTTAAGATGAAAAACAAATAATATATGAGCTACACCGTTATTTTGACCAATAGCATTACTGAATGCTATTGGCTAACTTTTTTATTGAAGTCGGATTTAAAACTTTTTTATTGAAGTCGGATTTAATGCTATTCTATTAATATGCTACCTTACCTTGAAACAGACAGCCCTTTTCCCGGCCTTGATGATGCGTTAGTTGAACCTAACGGGTTGCTTGCTGCTGGCGCCGATCTTTCACCTGAAAGATTAATCCGTGCCTATTCACAAGGCATATTTCCATGGTACTCTCCGGGAGAACCCATATTATGGTGGTCGCCAGATCCAAGAACTGTTTTTAAAGTCGACAATTACCGAGTTCATAAAAGTGTATACAAAACACTCAAAGGCAATGACCTGAAGATAACACTCAATAAGGATTTCGACGCAGTCATTAATGCTTGTGCAAAACCTCGAAGCCAGGAAAATGGAACCTGGATTACTGACGAGATGATTGCTGCTTTTAATAAGTTACATCAAAATGGACACGCCCACTCTATTGAAATCTGGCACAGTAACAAATTAGTCGGTGGAATTTATGGCGTAGCCACTAGAAACGTTTTTTGCGGTGAATCAATGTTCAGCCGTATTTCAAATGCATCGAAGATAGCGTTATCCTGTTTAATTCGTTACATAAAGCCTCATGGCTTTAAACTAATCGACTGTCAGGTAGAAAACCCACATTTAATACTATTGGGTGCGCAAAATATTTCTCGCAATGAATATATAAAGGTACTATCAACAGGTTCATTTAATACTTCCAGACAAATCTGGACAAGTCGAACCCTGGATTGGAAAAAACTTTTAGAAGTATGTGATGTCTAGCCAGATAAAGTCAGAGCCCATTTCATTTTATATATCACCGGAACAAAACTGTTCTTATTTACCAGAGGAAGAGTCAAAGACTCTTTTTTTATCTCCCGAAACGGATAATAATATTCAGGTATATTCAGCTCTAATTCGCAAGGGTTTCAGACGTAGTGGAAACTACATTTATAAGCCTGAATGTGATTTTTGTAATGCCTGTATTTCAGTAAGAGTACCTGTTTCAAAATTTGTTCCTGATAGAAACCAGGTAAGATGCTTAAAAAAATCAACGCGTTTTCGTTGGGAAATCAAGCCTGCGGAATTAACAGATACACACTTTCGCTTGTATCAAAAGTATATCAACTGGCGACATTCTGACGGCAGCATGTACCCGGCAAGCCCAGCAGATTTTCCAAATTTCTTACTTTCCGACTGGGCAAGTAATAGTTATTTAAATTTTTATGACCATCAGAACGGGAAGCTTGTCGCCACTAACGTTTTTGATAATGTTGGTGACGGCCTGTCAGCTGTTTATACTTTTTTTGATCCCGATTATGCAAAATTTAGCCCCGGGAAGCTGTCGATTTTAAATTTGATAGAGCAGGCAAAAAATCAGAATGCAGATTATGTTTACCTTGGCTATTGGATAAAAGGTTGTAAAAAAATGGCTTATAAAGACAAATTTCGTCCAATTGAATATTTTGTGAACAATAAATGGGTGAATTTGCTCTGATATGACATAAACACTTTGATTCCTGGCTGATTTTAAGGCATCATTACGCGCGTTTTTTAAACCAAAAGATTAAATGAGAATATGGCAAAAGAAGATTGTATAGAATTTGAAGGGACTGTTCAGGAAACACTTCCTAACACGATGTTCCGCGTTGAACTTGAGAATGGTCACGTAGTGATAGCTCATATTTCGGGTAAGATGCGCAAAAACTACATCAGAATTCTTACTGGTGATAAAGTGACTGTGGAAATGACCCCTTATGATTTGACCAAAGGCCGCATTACTTTCAGAGCCAGATAACGACTGTTTATAATCAGTAATCAGTTAGTTTCCCAGTGTATTCAGCATATAAAGACGGGTTGTTTTACCCGTCTTTATAATAGAAAAAAAATCTCAATTAGCTTACTTCTGAATGTAAAATTTTAAAGAAACTTCTCTTTAAAATGTGGAACTCAAACCGCAGCTTATCAGGGTTTCA
>JADGFG010000284.1 GCA_016743995.1 Kangiellaceae bacterium
AAGTTCGCGAGTATCTTCAACTTTGGTTTTTGATGCCGCATCAATCTCCAGCAAATCAACAAAGTTACCCTGACTAATTTCTACACAACTGGAACATTTACCACAGGGTGTGGCTGTGATGCCTTTTTCACAATTTAAACTCTTGGACAAAATACGAGCAATTGTCGTTTTGCCGACACCACGGGTACCCGTAAACAGGTAGGCGTGATGCAACCTCTGGCTTTCAAGCGCATTAATTAATGCCTGTGAGGTTTGCCGCTGACCGACCAGTTCACTAAAATCGCCTGGCCGCCATTTGCGGGCTAACACCTGATAACTCATACCTGACAGCTCATATCTGATAACTCATACCGAATAGCTCATACCGAATAGCTCATGCTGAATCACTCACCTCATGCAATAAACAGAGGCATATGAGAACATTATAATCGAAGCTGGATCCGGGGCACAGTATTATTTACCTGGATGTTGACTAAATAAGAAGCAAAGTTATTAAGCAAATAACATGAACAACCGACAAAACGAGTATTGTACCTGCCAATGACTCATTTCGAGCTCATATCCATCCAGAATAAAGTTATTCATATCACGACATCAGGTTCGCGATAATATTCTGCAACTATTCGTTCTAATTCAGACTCAATTTTGTCAAACGTTTTATTGCTATCACTTTGAGAGCCTTTAGCTTCGCCACTTTTCAAGTTGTTAGCATTTTCTTTCCTTGATGCCACTATCATAAACAAACAGAGATACTTTTGTATGAAAAACTTTTCAGTTGAATCAATGTTGGTGTTCAGCGTTACATCACCTTAAAATCGAGCATTACTTTTCAGGTTAGTTAAAAATACGTAACGTTCAATTCCGATTAGAGAAAGTAACTATAGTAGCAATTGATTGCATATAATTTATCTCAAAAAGAATTAAAATATTCAGTATAAAAGTAAACTCAAAATGACAATAATGAATTGTTCTGACAAACTAATATGCCCCTCATATAACCAAATTTAATTTGACACTCCTCTTTCACTTCTCTAGCATAATTTTTCGTAGCATCTATCTGTCATCAAAAAAATAAATTACAAAAAATATGATTTTTTATCAGGCAGCCCTTAGATAAAAATAGTTAAACACTTTTTTTAATAACAATTACCAGGAAACTCATACAATGCGCAAACTATATCAGTCGTTCAACAATCATTTCATTATCCTCTTCTTGATCAGTTCAGGTTTATTTTTCAGCACCGTCGCAAGCGCTGAAGATTTTCCAAAAAAAACCAGTTAACTTTGTTGTTGGTTTTGGCGTTGGTGGTAGTGCAGACAGAATGACCCGAACCATGTCCAGTTTTGTCGGTGATAAACTCGAACAACCCATAAAGGTAATCAACAAAAAAGGGGCTGGCACTCAAATTGCGGCCAATTATGTTTTAAAGAGACCCGGAGATGGTTATACCGTTTTTGCTTCTACCTTCGCACCTTATCTCTCAAACACTATATTAAAAGGAAAAGCTTCTTACTCCATGAAAGATTTTTCATTTTTAAACTTACAATGGTTTGACTTTGAGTTAATTGCCAGCAATAAAGATAGCCAGTATAAAGATCTTCTTTCACTTTTAACTGCAATTAAAGAAAAACCCAAAAAGGTAAAAGCTGCAGTCATGCAGGGTGGCGCTGGTCACATCACAATAAAATTACTTTTAGAAAAGTTTAAAATCCCTCAGGAGAATTTAAATTTGGTCACATTTAACAGCGGCGGAAAAGCCCGTTCTGCCGTGGCTGGCGGCCAGGTTGACTTCATTATTATCAGCGCTCAGGGCAGTGAAGGTATTCGCGAGTATCTGACTCCATTAGCCGTCGTCAAAGACGAACCTAGTGAGCGCTGGAATGCTCCAACAGTTAACGAAGCAATTAAAAAATCAGGCATTACAATGCCGGTTATTCGCGGTTCAATGCGCGGCTTTGCAGTGTCTTCAAAACTAAAAGAAAAACACCCGGACCGCTTTGAAAAACTGGTTAACGCTTTTCGTGATACTCTGGCTCAAAAAGGCGTTCAAAAAACGCTAAAAGCCAACAACATTGGCGGAGACTGGACAGGCCCGGAAAAAGCGAATCAGTTAATGCGACAGAACTTTAAAATGTTTAACAAATATAAATATCTGTTAAACAAATAACACCATCTCACTCTGCTCAACCGCCGAGATTCAAAGCTCATTAAATTTAGTCAGGAATGTTTATTAAAATATTGTTGACTGATCATTTCTTGTAAAAGAGACTCAATATATGCTGACAAATAAAACGGCTGATATCGGCGTTGTTTTCGGCCTGATAGCCTTTACCTCATGGTATGGATACGATGCCTGGCAGGTTTCGGATTCGATTGAAAACCTTATTCTGATTGTTCCCATTGGCATTGGCGCATTATTATTTTGTGCTATCGAATTGTTTCGACAATTTTCCGGGCGCACAACGCCCATAAAAAATGCGCAACCGGTTAAAGAGGTTTTCCCTGTTATCGCCCTGTTTACTGGTTATGTACTGTCGCTGGAATTATTAGGTTTTGATATTGCAACGACCCTGTTTGTTGCCATCTACCTGATCATGCAGGGAGAAAGGCGCTGGGGCTGGGTCATTGGTTACAGTGTTTGTTTTGGACTATTCATGTCATTGTTTTTTGCTCAAATGCTACCCTACCCTATGCCCATGAGCCTGTTCGCGACCGATTATTAAGGAGAAGTTATGCTTGATGTAACAGCAATCGTTGAAGGCGCCAGTCTTTTATTCGCTTCTTTTGACCCCTGGCTTATTGTTGTTCCGGGAATTATTATCGGACTTATTTTTGGCGCAATTCCCGGATTGCAAATATCGATGGCGATGGCCATATTTTTACCCGCAACACTCTACATGGATTTTCTGGAAGCCATGTTATTTTTAACGGCTATTTTTACTGGCGGATCATTTGGCAGTGGCATACCGGCTATTTTAATGAATATTCCCGGAACTTCTTCTGCGATTGCAACAGCCTTTGACGGCTATCCCATGGCGAGAAAAGGTGAACATAATAAAGCTTTAGGGGTTGCGTTAGGTGCATCTTGCTTCGGCGTGCTATTTGGTTACGTTATCTTGTTCCTTTTAATTCAGCCAATTTCCAGTATGGTACTCAAGCTGGGCCCATCAGAAATGTTTATGGTACTGCTCTGGGGAATGACGTTGATCGCGAGCTTAAGTGGTGAATATATCATTAAAGGCCTGTTATCGGGCTTTATTGGTTTATTAATTGGAACAATTGGCTTTAGCGAAGCAGGCGTTGCTCGCGGCACAATGGGCAATGAATATCTACTCGATGGCGTCGCAACCATACCGGCCATGATGGGCATGTTTGCCGCCTCGGAATTGTTCAAGCTGGTTAATACTCAATACCTGGTTAAAGAAAAAAGTGCCAGAAAAGTAAGCCTTCTTCAAGTTATTGCGGGAATGAAATACGCCTTCCGATATCCATTAGTGATGTTACGCGGTAGTGTCATTGGCGTGTTTGTTGGCGCAGTGCCGGGAGTGGGCTCATCGGTTTCAAACCTGCTTTCTTATATAGAAACAAAACGGCGTGACAAAGATCCTGAGTCATTTGGTCAAGGCAATCCGAAAGGCGTTATCGCAGCAGAATCAGCAAACAGTACTTCCGAAGCGGGTTCAATGGCGACATTACTGGCGCTGGGTATTCCTGGCGGTGGTGCAACGGCAGTCATGTTAGCGGCTTTTGCCATGCACAATATTACTGGCGGCCCTCAATTTATTCGAGAAGAAACCGATATTGTTTATGCGATTATTATTGCAAATTTTGGACAAGTTATCCTGTTACTCGGATTAGGTCTGGCCTTCATTCCTTTTCTTGCCAATATTGTAAAAATGCCCACTCGATTTATGGTGCCGTCAGTTTTATCGATGGCCGTTTTCGGTTCATTTGGATTAACTGGCAATATTTCTGGCCCTGTTACCGTGTTAGTTTTTGCCTGCATTGGCTGGTTATTCCGACGCTATCATTACAGTG
>JADGFG010000056.1:0-9260 GCA_016743995.1 Kangiellaceae bacterium
CTTGTTTAGTTTTTATTTCGAAATTATTAATAATAAATGGAATGTTTCCTCTCTGTTCGTGTCCAAATTCGCTAATTTTTTGTAAATATTCATTAAGATTAATACTGAACGTTCAATTTAAACATTGAAATTTTCAAATTCGCGATATACTAGTCAAAATTTATCAATATCTCTTGTTTGAAGCTATTTCTTATTTGAAGTTGTTGGTTGTTTTTTAATCTTTAATTTTCTATTTTAAAAACTGTTTTGGGAAGTTTATATGTTGTACAGGTTAGTGTTGGCGTTGTTGAGCTTTGTTCTGGTGACTGGTTGCGCCAGCTCGGGCAATAAAGAAGATCCCTGGGAAGGGTTTAACCGCTATTCTTATAAGTTCACAATGGCCTTAGACGATGTGATCTTCAAGCCTGTGACCAAAGGCTATCAGGCAATTACTCCAGACGTTATGGAGCAGGGGATTTCCAATGTGTTTTCTAACCTGGGTGACGTTTCTAATATGGTCAACAACCTATTACAGGGAAAAGTGACTGATTCAGCGTCTGATCTGGGGCGTATTTTAATTAACTCAACGCTCGGCCTTGCTGGTCTCTGGGATCCTGCCAGCGATATGGGGCTTGATAAACACGATGAAGATTTTGGCCAGACCCTGGCTGTCTGGGGCGTTGGTTCAGGACCTTTTATCTGGGTTCCCTTATTAGGACCTTCCACGGTTAGAGATACCGCTGTTTTTCCGGTTAATTCGCAGTTAAACCCTATTGGTCATGTTGATCACATTCCCACAAGAAATCAACTGGCAATTATGTCCAAGATTGATGACCGGGCTGCTTTGTTGAAATATGACGATCAATTAAAAGATACATTTGATGAGTATGCTTTTTTTCGTGATTTGTATTTACAGAATCGTCAATACAAAGTGTTAGATGGCAATATTCCTTTTGAAGATGAAGATTGTGAAGAAGAAGATCCGGAAGATTGTGAATTTTAACAAATTGCTGTGTGTTTTATAGGTCTCTTATAAAAAAGCCTGTGTAAAACAGGCTTTTTTGTTGCTAACAGAGCACAATTTACTGTATTTCGTCAATCTTGCCTGCTATCTCAAATTTACCATTATCGAGTTTAATGACTCTTCGGACTTCAAACTTGGCCACTAGCGGCGCTAGTTTGCTTTGTCTGGAACGAATATCAACTTCGAGTATCTGATTGACCTCAAAGCCTCTTTCTGTAATAAACATGACACCATCACCGCTAAGGTTTTGGCTTTCGCCGGAACAAACCTGCCCGGTTTCTGGTTCCGTAATGGTTACTGTTGCATCAACGAACATGCGAATAAAATTTCGTTTTTCAGCGTAATCCTTATTGACGGAAGACATCTGCTTATCCCCTTATAATTTATCTATTGTATTTTATAATCTCTCATACTAGAAAATAAATGCTTCATCGTCAATCAATAATCAAACACAAATGTCTTGTCTTTATTAATTTATATGCTATAAAAAGATGATAAAATTAAAAATTTAGTTGTAAGGTAAATTTCTCTATGGGAGCTGGATTTTCTGAAAACCTGGTGTCGTCAAATTCTCCGAAAGTTCTGGTCATTGATGATGAGCCATTAGTAAGAGAAAGTATCGCCATATATCTGGAAGATAGCGGATATCAGGTGTTTGAAGCTGCGTCGGGTCAACAGGGCATAGAGCTGTTCTGTGAGTTTAATCCTGATGTCATTTTATGTGATTTGCGAATGCCTGGCATGGATGGGCTGGAAGTCTTACAAAAACTCAGTGAGCTATCTCCTGACACGCCTATTATTATCGTTTCAGGTGCGGGTCAGATTCATGATGTTGTTGAAGCTTTACGGCTTGGAGCCTTGGATTATTTAGTTAAACCGGTTACGGATATGGCTGTTCTTGAGAATGCGGTGGTTAACGCGTTGACTCGTCATCATCTGGAAAAGCAAAATCAGGTTTATCGTAAAGAGCTCGAGCAGGCAAATGTAGAGCTGGAAAAAAATCTGGATTTGTTGCAGAAAGATCAGGATGCAGGCAGGAGAGCTCAGCTTCAACTGTTACCCGAACCAGATAGCACGCTCAGCGGATACCGTTTTCAACATGTTATTGTCCCTTCGTTGAATCTGAGTGGCGATTTTATCGATTATTTTCAGATATCAGAAAGGTACGCAGGATTTTATATCGCTGATGTCTCTGGTCATGGTGCAGCAGCTGCTTTTGTGACCATGACCTTGAAAAGTTTGATTAATCAGCCCTTACGTCAATACCGTCTGGGGGAAAATGAAGCAATCATAAACCCGGCAGGATTTATCAAGTATCTAAATGATGAATTTATTAATGCTAATCTGGGTAAACATATTACGTTATTTTATGCCGTTATAGATACTTATAATGATGAAATGGATTACTGTGTAGCGGGGCAATATCCTGCACCTGTGATTATTAATAATAATGAGGTACAGCTTTTAACTGATGGTGGATTTCCCGCTGGGTTGTTTCAATGGGCAACTTTTGAGAATAAAAGGCTTAAAATCTGTTCGGATTTTAAACTGGTTATGGTCTCTGATGGTTGGTTGGAGCTTCTTTCAAAGGATTCAATACCTGCCGAAGAAACATCACTATTTGAGTATGTAAAAAGCAGTTCAGAGGTAAACAACAGAGAAATTACTGTTTCCTCATTAATGCAACCCGTTAAGCAATATCCAAAAGATAATATGCCAGACGATATCACTATTTTTATTGTTTCAAAGGAATCCTCGTAATGGAAGGTTCAATATTTGCCGCTAGCGTCGATGGAATAGAATACATTAAGTTTATTGGAACTGTACGTTATTCTCATTGTGGGGGGCTTGAGTCGCACATTGATTATTTATTTGATGGTCATAATTATAATCAGATAGTCGTTGATCTTGAAGAAGCCGATATTCTGGATAGTACGGCATTAGGTTTGTTAGCCAAAATAGCTATTGAATTAAAAAGTAATACCGATAGTAATCCGGTCATTTTTCTAAAAAAGGGGGAACTGTCAAATATTATCAAGCGTGTCTGCTTTGATCAGGTGTTTCAAATTATTTATAACACCGAGCAGAGTGAGCCTGCTGAGTTACAGGAGTTGGTCAACGACAGTCATGATGAAAAGCAGGTGCTTCAACGTGTTATTGACGCACATAGAAATCTATCCCGCTTGAATAAAGATAACGATCAATTATACAAGGATATTACCTGCGCACTGGATTGAGAAGTAAATTTTGATGATCCCCAAATCCCCTGAAACCAGCATTTCCAGGGAGTTTTGGTATCAGTGTGTCAGATTAGCATCTGATTACCATTTTTTCTTCGGTCCAAATAGTTGATCTCTTCTTGATTGTATTTCCTCGCTGTTACTATCCTCTTCCTCAGCGGGGACAGGCGCAGCTTGTTGATTAAAATTGAGATCTTTGTTCAGAGCTTCAGCAGGCGTGCTCTTAATTAATTCCTGTAACTCTTCTTCGATTTGAGTTAAGCGAGAATTTTTATTTTTTATTTTTGTCAGCATTGACTGTGCCATGGTAAAGCTTGTTTGTGCAGGAATATATTCCTGATTTTCCAGTGATGTTTTTCCCTGTTGAACGTAGGCACAAATTTTTGACTCAGAAATAAGAGACATGATTTTGTTAATAGCCACAGGGACAAGTTCACTGGATATCGCTTGAGATTTGTTCAATTTTAATATGAATTTTGCAAGATTTGATAAACCATTAATCTGCTGTTTCAATTTCATCATGTCAGCCGGAATGACTAGTTTCTGTTTATCTACTGCGGCCATCGTATTCTCAAGTCTTTGTTTAAACGACTCAATATTTTTGTTATTAGCCTGGTCGTCTGGTGCAATTTTTTGTATGGCAAACAAATTTGCCAGCCCATATTGAGTGATTATTTTTCTTGCTTCCGGGCCAATAGGGAGTGTAGATAAATTGCTTAATATTGTTTCAGCCTGACTCATTCTATATCGATGTTGAGCGATGCGTTGCCGCTTAACTGCTTTTTCCTGCTCTCGCTTCTGTATGACAGCTATCGCGCTGACAGAGAAGAACAGTATAATGACCATTATAATGATGATTGCTGAAGTACTCATTTAGTGTCTTGTACCTTTTCCTTTAATAAGCTAATCATCGCTGTTTTATTGATGCCTGTTTTATTCATTCCGTTTACTCCATTATTATGGTATTGCTATTTCAAAAATGCCACCACCTAATGGTCCACCATTTTGAAGGCTGACAGAGCCAGATTTTTCGCCGTGGACATGCAGTGCCGCCACTTTCTGAGCAAAAAATAGTCCGAGTCCGGTACTGCCGGTACTATTATTAATTCCCTGGATATAATCACCAGCCATTTCAATCATCTGAGCCGGATAACCAGGTCCATTATCGTAAATAGTGATATTAGCATATTCACCAATTTCTGCCGTTATTTTAATTTTGGAATGAGCATAACGAATAGCATTTCCAATGACATTAGAGATGACCATTGAGATCAGTGACTCATCAAACACGGCCTCTATCGATTCATCAATTTCAATTTCACAGCTGAACCCTCTCGCTTCAATTAAGGGCATATGTATCAAGACCTGTTCTTCAACAAAATCATACAAATTATGGTAGCCGGGATTGAATGCCAGTTGATTATTTTCAATTTTGTAAATTGAAAGTAATTGCATGAGAGAACTGGAAACTCTGGAGGATTCATATTGAATAATACCAATGTTGGATTGTGATTTTTTCAGGTGCTCTTCTGGAAGAGCATCCAGTATTGAGTTGAGAGCGTTAAGCAGCATACCCAGAGAATTTTTCATATCATGTGCGGAAGATGCAAGGATAGTACTAAACAGGTTTTCTGATTTATTCATTCTTATCAATATCCTTATGCTTTCTGGAGCATTAGCTGAGTGAGTCTGGAGAGTTCAGAGTATCGAGCATAACGATTGTCAGCAGGCGATAGCCGGGTAACTCGTTTCAGGGTTTCTTCAGCTTTTTGAAGATCTTGCCGATTATCGGCATCTTTCTGGCTTCGTTTAAGTAATGCCTGTGCGTGATTAAGAATAATGTTGACATTATTGGGGGCGATTTCAGAGGCTTCAGAAAAAAATGTAATAGCGGAGTTAAAATCTTGCTTTGAAAAGCACTGTATGGCCTTGTTATTGAGCTGATTTGTTTTTTTACTGTTTTCTATCAAGTGCTTGTTAGTGGTTAATTTTTCAGCTTTTTTAATAAACGCAGGGTCGTCAAAATATTGTTCAACGGCTTCTTCAAGAATAGACTCCGCTAGTTCATTCTGGCCAAGTTGTTTGAGTGACTCTGTGATTTCCAGACTTTCTTTTGCGCCTATATGCTCTTCTATTTTTTTATAGTGTTTATTGGCAGTGGAAATAAATTTTTCAACGGCCTCCTGATCATTGGTTATTGAGCCGAAATCAGCATGAGCGACTGCGCTTCTAAATTGAGTGCCGGGGTCACTTTTAAATCTCTTGTTCAGTTTACTGAACGTAGATTCGGCTTCCATGATTAATTTTTTTCGGTCAACATTGGTACTACCTTTTAGTTGTTTTCCAATTGATTTTGTCAATTTGATGAATTCGTCAGGGCTTGCAAAAGCAGAGTTTCTGCCAAATTTTACGGCTTGTCTGAATGCTGAGGTCATTATGCCCAGATCGTCGTTTTCTTCAGCAATTTCACCCAGTAGCTTTTGGCGCTGAAGTGCTTTTGGCGAGCGTTCAATGGCTCTTTCTAACGATTTTTGGGCTTCAATGGGTTGACCCAGTTGGTATTGTATTTTTGCCAGCCAGTCGTAACCTTCGAGTATCATTGGAAACTCCTGAGTCATATCTAAGAACAACTCAAGAGCACGCTCTAACTCTTTCTTCGCATAAAAAATTTCTCCTACGCCCAGCATGGCCCAGGGAATGGGTCTTTCGTTAACAATTCTGGTTGTGAGTTCTAGTGCTTTATCGTATTTTTTCAGTGATTTCAGGCAAGCAAATTTTAATCTCAGGCAAGCCATGCGGAATTTTGGGTTTTCTTTTGTCGTGTCATTACACAATTCAAGCGCTTCAGCCCATTGTTTTTTCTTAATCATACGACTGATGGGGGCTAGCAGGTCTTTTTTGTGAATTGACTTATCAAGTCTTGACCTGAGAATATTACCGTTAAATGGCTTGGTCAGGTACGCATCGGGCTGAAATTCAAGTGCACCCATGACCATAGCAGTGGTATTTTCGGCTGTAATCATGATAAAAACAGTGTTTGACTTTAACAAGTTAAAGCTATGAAGTTCTTCAAGAACCTGTTGGCCGTCTTTTGATTCGCCTAAATTATAATCCGATAGAATGATATCGTATTTTCGCTCTTTACAAGCCTGAATGGCATCAAGCCCGTTGTAAACAACGTCAATCTGCTTGCTACCCATATTAATCATCATGCCACGTAATGAACGAGCAAACTCAGGAAAATCTTCGATGATGAGAACCTTTTTCTGAGAATACCGCACCAGGGGCTTTTTCATTATTGCTGTAGGGTTTATCATTGTATAATTGTCGAGACACTCTCAATTAATGTTTTGTTTTGATTACTAATGATACTAATAATCGCAAGAGGCAATTCTTTTAAGCTATTAAGAAGTATAGTTAGAATATACCGATAAAACCAAAAACTTGAATGTTACAATAACTTTACAAATTCAGTTGGCTAATGTTTACAGTTGCCTGACTGCTGCAAGGAAATTTAATGTCATCAAAAGCCGGCGATAAACTTGTTATTTCGATTTCATCCAGAGCGTTGTTCAACCTGGACGAAAGCCATCAGATCTATGAAAAACAGGGAGTGGAAGCCTATTCGCAATATCAGATTGATAATGAAGATAAGTTGCTGGAGCCCGGAGCCGCTTTTTCTCTGGTGAAAAAGCTTCTCGCGCTTAATAAAGACAAGCAGGATAATCCGGTTGTAGAAGTTGTATTATTATCGCGTAATAGTGCTGACACTGGTTTACGTGTTTTTAATTCAATAAAACACTATGGGTTAAATATATCGCGAGCCGCTTTTACCAGCGGAAGGAGCCCTTATCGTTATGTTTCTTCATTTGCCAGTCATTTATTTCTTTCTACAAACCCGGGGGATGTTAGAGCAGCGTTGGACGACGGTTTTGCTGCTGCGACAATATTACCTCGTGAAAACAATCAGCATGAAAGCTCAAGTGAGTTAAAATTTGCATTTGATGGTGATGCGGTCATTTTCTCTGATGAAGCGGAAAAAGTTTATAAAAAGCAGGGTCTACAAGCTTTTACTGATAGTGAAACAGCATCGGCGAATAAACCATTGGCTGGAGGACCTTTTAAAGATTTTCTTGCGGCACTTCATCGACTTCAGAAAGAATATTCACCGGATAACTGCCCTATTAGAACTGCATTGGTAACAGCTCGTTCTGCGCCTGCACATGAAAGGGTTATAAAAACGCTAAGAGATTGGAAAATTCGTATTGATGAGGCATTATTTTTAGGCGGTATGGCTAAGGGACAGTTTCTGAGTTCTTTTGATGCGGATGTTTTCTTTGATGACCAACCGGTACATTGTGATGACGCCGTTGAGCATGTAGCAACAGGCCATGTGCCTCACGGTATTGCTAATCAATAACCTTGTCCAGACCTCTGAGTCCTGTATTTCCAGGGCATCTGGATATATCTGAGAATATTTTGTTTTAATCAGATTGGTATAAATAATAAGCTGATATATAGCTATTTAATAAAAGGTTAGCTTTTGTAGAAGGATTATCCTGCTTGTAAAATTAGATTCTTGCGTTGTTTTTGAGTCGTGCACTCTCCTAACTGTCTGTAGCATTTACAAAATTTTAATATCTTACTGATTGAGTTTTATCTTTTTAAGTAAAAAACAGTGGTGTTGAATAAACCGGCAGTATCTCACCAGGGAATGTGCTGGTGGGCCGCTTATTGAGAGGCCTGGTAGCCTTTTTTTTATTTACAGTTGTTTTTTATTAGCCTCGTGAACTGGTTAGTTGCTTTTTTATTTAAAATCTTGTTTATTGAAAAATTGAGGCTATCCTTATACTAAATCTGAGTTTTAATGTTTTTAACTATAAGCAAATCAGGTTTTTTGCAGGTGATTACCTGCTAAACATATAGAGTATTAATGTGACAATCTTATCAGAGATTGTCGGTTATGATCACCGATTTGTTTAATGTTGTTTGATTATGGAAATTCAATGAAACTTCAACAGATAAAATATATTTTCGAGGTTGCTCGCAATCAATTGAATGTGTCTGCGACTGCTGAGAGCCTCTTCACTTCACAGCCTGGAATAAGTAAACAGATCCGTTTGCTCGAAGATGAGTTAGGGGTCGAAGTCTTTGTTCGAAGCGGCAAACATTTAACTAATATAACGCCAGCAGGAAGAGAAATATTGCCTGTGGCAGAACATATTCTGAAACAGGTCAGAAAAATTCAGGATATAGCCGCGAGCCATGTTAACCACAAAGAAGGACGCCTTAACTTATCAACAACTCACACTTTCTCTCGTTATTTTTTACCGGAAGTTGTGAGTGCGTACCGAAGAAAATACGCTAAGGTTGCTTTACATATTCTACAAAGTAGTGGTAGACGGACCAATGCAGAACTCGATGAAGGTAAACTCGATTTTGCGCTGGTTCATGATGGTGAAGAAGGTTTTGTTGATAAAGTACATCTGCCTTGTTTTTTCTGGAGAAAATGTCTGATTGTTCCTAAAAATCATGTGCTGGCTCGAAAAGAAAATATTAACTTTGACATTCTGGCGCAATACCCGTTGCTCACTCATACCAGTTTAGGAGGTGTTAAAAACCCTATACAGGCAAAGTTTCAAGAATTTGGTTTTGCACCAGAAATTGTTTTTAGTGCGACAGATTGTGAAGTGATAAAAACTTATGTTCGAATGGGGTTAGGAGTTGGAATTATAGCTAATATGGCTTTTGAACCCAATAATGATTCAGATCTTGAATGTATTTCACTTGATCATCTTTTTGCACCTTCACTGGTTAATGTGGTTTTTGATCGTAATCTCTACTTCAGAGAATATATCTTTTCTTTTATTGAAACGCTGGCACCACAATTAACAAAAGAGCTTATTTTAACTGCGCAGCAAACAAAATCATCTAACAAAATTTCTCGATTGGTAGAAACGGAATCAATTCCAATTATATAATCAGGTAAAACAGGTTCGCCAAGATTGTTATTATAG
>JADGFG010000056.1:9270-24821 GCA_016743995.1 Kangiellaceae bacterium
AATTAATATTAAATCTGATTTTGAAATGAATGGTTAAAAAAAGAGAGATTTAAAATAGCTCTATTTCTGATGCGATTGCGTCTTTTTCATGAGTTTTCGAAATAAGTGTTTGCACTGCAGTTTCAAAACCTTCACCGCGTCTAATCGCTTCATACAAATCTCTTTCTTCACGCATTGTATAGCTTTTTTCTATACTTTCAAAAATTTTGCTCCAGCTATTTTCATCTTTATATTCCTCATTATTATTCAGGACCAGTATCGCTTTCTGGAGGTTGCCAAGAATATGATGCAATCGTTGGTTCATTCTGTCATAAAACTGGAAGTCAATAACGGAGCGCTTCACTTTTTTTTCTGTTTCTTTGTGCAGAGCATGTAATTTGTTAATGTCAGGTTTGGGCTTCTGGTTGAGTAGCTCATCTATCTGACTATGATGTTGAACAATTTCCAGAAATAAACTGGTCAGGTCGTTAAATGGTTTCTCTGTTTCTTGCAGAGATAATGAAAGCTGCGCAGCTGCAAGTTGTAATAACATTGTTTGATTGGTGGATGCGGCCATAAATTTCTCCCTCGATTTGTTATTGTTTAAATTAGCTCAAAAATCAAACGTTAAGTATTAAGGTTAACTATCCACAAAATTGAGTATAGATGAGTTGCTTCAATATGCTGTTTTTTTTATCAAATCAGCATTTCCAGGGAGTTTGGATATAAGTCTGTCATATTTGAAAACAATGATTGAACCGTCAGTCGCGAGGTCTTATCTGATGTAGCTATATTATGAAATAAAATACTAAATAAGTGGGCTGGAATATTGACATTGGTTGTATTAATACGTATGTTTTAAACAGGTGTTTGAAATCGGCAGTAATCTCTAAATGTCACATCCAGGGTCGACAAAAAGCAGAATCTTAAATGTTGCAGAGGAATTATTTGCAAAACAGGGGTTTACAGAAACCAGTCTGCGTGCAATTACGTACGGTGCAGAAGTTAATCTGGCTTCGGTTAATTATCATTTTGGCTCTAAAAAGTCGTTAATTGAAGCTGTGTTTGAACGCTTTATGAATAGTTTCACCGAGGAACTTATGCTGGATATGGCTGCCCTGGAACTGCAGGCAGGTAATATTAAGGTTCATGATGTGTTGAATACATTGGTTCGGCCATTGATAAAAATGGATGAAATAAGGCCTAAAGGTGCATCTGTTTTTATGCGTTTGTTGGGGCGAGCTTATTCTGAAACCCAGGGACATATAAGACGTTTTGCAACGGCAAGATATTCTGCTGTTTTTGCGAAGTTTACCGGGTTGTTACATAAAGCCAGCCCAGAGCTGGCGCCTTCGGAGATGTTCTGGCGTCTTCATTTTATGTTGGGGTCTTTTATTTTTACTCTGGCAGGGCACGAAGCACTTGAAGAAATATCAGAAAGTGACTTTCAGGAAAAAGTTGGTGTTGAGCAAATTCTAATTCGTTTGATTCCTTTTTTATCTGCAGGTTTTTGCAATACTTTTAATTCGTCTGAGCAAGGTTTAGCTAAACAGGGTTCAGTCAAACAAAATTCCGTTACACAAATGTCTTCAGGAGAAGCTTAATATGGTTATTTTAACCCAGCTAATTGCTTTAATTGGCGTAATCTGGGCTTCAGCATACATGAGAGTCCGTATGGGGACTGCGTTGCTGGTTGCAGGTGTCACACTGGTTTTATTTTCATATCTGGGGGAAGTGAAAATAATACCCTGGCTGCTATATTCTGTTGTTGCCATTTTGTATTTTGCTGATGATTTGCGAAAGGACAAGATTACTCGTCCTGTTTTCAGGTTGTTTAAAAAAGTGCTACCACCGATGAATCAGACTGAAAGAGAAGCCCTGGAAGCCGGTGATGTCTGGTGGGACGGTGAGTTATTTACCGGTAATCCGGATTGGAAAACTTTACTCAATTATCCTAAACCCGAATTATCTGAAGATGAGCAGAGTTTTATGGATAATCAGGTCGAAACCGTGTGTAAAATGGTGTCTGACTGGGATGTTAACTTTAAAGATAAAGATCTTCCCCCCGAAGTCTGGGAGTATCTCAAAAAAGAAGGTTTCTGGGGGTTAATGATCCCTAAAAAATACGGTGGTATGGAGTTTTCCGCTCTGGCGCATTCGACCATAGTGACTAAGTTGTCCACTCGAAGCGGTGTACTGGGGGTTACCACAATGGTTCCTAATTCTCTAGGACCTGCTGAATTATTGTTACATTACGGAACGGATGAACAAAAAGACCATTATTTGCCGCGACTGGCTGTTGGTGATGAAATTCCATGTTTTGCTTTAACGGCACCCACTGCAGGTTCTGACGCTGGAGCGATTCCTGATTCTGGTATTGTTTGTAAGCAAGAATACCAGGGCAAAGAAACGCTTGGAATTCGTTTAACCTGGAATAAGCGTTACATTACATTAGCGCCAGTTGCCACTGTTTTAGGTCTTGCATTCAAGATGTATGATCCTGAGGGGCTGATTGGTGAAGTCGAAGATATTGGTATTACAGTAGCCCTGATCCCCACTAGCCATCCTGGTGTTGAAATTGGAAACAGGCATTACCCAATGGGTCAGGCATTTATGAACGGTCCAACTTACGGTAAAGACGTGTTTATTCCTCTGGACTGGATTGTTGGTGGGCAGGAGTACGCGGGGAAAGGCTGGCGTATGCTGGTTGAGTGTTTGTCAGCAGGTCGAGGGATATCACTACCATCTTCTTCAACTGCCACTGGAAAGCTTGCGTATAAGGCGACCGGAGCCTATGCGTATATACGTGAACAGTTTAAAACTTCTATTGGTAAGTTTGAAGGCGTTGAAGAGGCGTTAGCCAGAATTGCCGGAACGACCTATCAGCTGGAAGCGGCTCGCCTTATGACTGCAGGCTCTATAGATATTGGTGCAAAACCTTCAGTTATTACTGCCATTGCAAAATATCACATGACTGAAGCGGCGCGAGATATTTTGCGGGATGCGATGGATATTCATGGAGGCAGAGGGGTCATTATGGGAGAAAGAAATTACCTCTCCAGTGGTTATATGTCGATGCCAATCAGTATAACGGTTGAAGGCGCAAATATACTGACGCGAAACTTGATGATTTTTGGTCAGGGAGCTATCAGGTGTCATCCTTTTGTATTGCGTGAAATGCTGGCTGCCAGTCAGGAGAACGAACAGCAGGGAATTGATGAGTTTGATTCATTGTTTTTCAGACATCTGGGTTATGGGCTAAGTAACTTCATCCGAAGTATAAGTCTGGGAATTACTGCGGGCAAAATCGTAAAAAAACCAGTAACAGGGCCAACGGGTCGTTATTATCAGCAGTTAACTCGAATGAGCTCTGCGCTGGCCTTAGTTTCAGATGTTTCAATGGCAGTACTTGGTGGAGAATTAAAACGTAAAGAACGATTATCTGCGCGCCTGGGAGACGTGTTAAGTCATTTGTATTTGAGTTCTACGGTGCTTAAATATTTTGAAGATAGTGGTCGCTGTGACTCAGATTTACCTTATGTTGAGTGGAATATTGCGAATAATCTTTATCTGATTCAACAGGCATTCAATGAGTTTTTTGATAATTTAAAGCCTTCATGGCTGGCTTTTATGTTAAGAAAAGTTGTTTTTCCGTTCGGTAATCGTTATAAAAAACCTGATGATAAACTTGACCATAAAATTGTTCAACCAATGTTCAATAGTAATGAGTTGAGAGATAGACTGACAAAATATGCATTTGTTGGCGATGCTACAGATCCCGTTGGGCGCGTAGAGAATGCATTTCTTAAGGTTCTGGACACTCAGGCTGTTGCCAAAAAGGTGAAGGCGGCGATAAAATCCGGGAATCTTACGCCTGACAGAGAATTATCTGAGACGATTAAAACAGCATTGGCGTCTGGTATATTAACGCAGAGCGAAGCTGATGATTACATTGAAGCAGAACGATGTCGACTGGATGCTATTCAGGTTGATGACTATACAAAAGCATATATTGATGGAGAACCAGGCGCTTCTGAGTAATTTATATCCAGGGAGTTTGGGTATTTTGGGTATATTACGAAAGGTGAGCTGTCATTTTTGAGCAAAAAACCACCATCAGGGTGGTTTTTTTTTGATGATATAAAAATATGTGCTCTGGTTCAGTCTTGATTAAGTTACAGGTAGTTAATATGACTATTAACATTTATAATTAATTAAATTAAACAGGAAAGGTAGTTACATGAAATTATCAAAAGTTAAAGCGGTATCCAGTCTGATCGTTGGCACGATGTTATTATCGGCTTGTGTTTCTGATCCCTATACCAGGGAAGAAAAAACAAGTAACGCTGTCAAGTATGGCGCAATTGGTGCGGCTATTTGTGGTATTATCGGTTCTAGAGATTCATCAAAGCATGCTCGAAATGCTGCACTGGGTTGCGGTGTGATTGGGGCTTCAATTGGCGCTTATATGGACTCTCAGGAATCAAAGTTACGCGAATCTCTTGAGCGTACTGGTGTTAGCGTTAAGCGTGAAGGCGATCAAATTCGACTTATCATGCCAGGAAATATTACTTTTGCTACCAATAAATCAGATATAAAACCTGATTTTCACCCTGTTCTGGACTCTGTTGTCACTGTATTACGTGAATATGATAAGACGATTGTTGAGGTACAGGGGTTCACTGACTCGACTGGTGGTTACCAGTATAATATGAAGTTATCTGAAGCGAGAGCCCGGCAGGTTGCGGGTTATTTACAGGAAGGTTCAATATTAGCCCAGCGTCTGGTTACGGTTGGAAAAGGCCCTGAGAACCCAATTGCCTCTAATAGTACACCACAAGGCAGATCTCAAAACAGACGAGTAGAAATTAAAATTCGTGCTATAGAGCAATAGATAAATACCCAGGCTAGTTAGTCAAGCTAGTTAAATACTTAGACCTGGTATATTATAGGTTGCAATGTAAGGATTGAAGAAAAATAGCCACTTTTAAGTGGCTATTTTTGTATATACTCAAACTCCCTGGAGGTGCAGATTTCAGTGCTGTTCACCTGTAGGGCAAAGCTATAAGCCATCAGGTTTGGGTATATCAGGTTTGGGTATTTTGGGGTATATAGTGTCATTATAAAATGTTAAATCGATAAATATAGACTAATGAAAATTATGGCTAACAGAATTAATGACTAAAAGAGTAAAAATATATAGTCAGGGCGAACCATTGGCTCCCTGGCGTGAAAAAATACATGAAATTATATTTGAGGCTGACACGCCTGCAGGTAAGGCTTTTGATGTTGTCTTAATTGGTATAATTACACTGAGTGTTATTGCAGTAATGCTTGAAAGTGTTGCTGCAATTAAAAGGGAATATAGTTTTTCTCTGGATATTGCTGAGTGGATGTTTACCGGGCTTTTTCTGGTTGAATATGTTTTACGCCTGATTTCAGTGAGGAAACCTCTGCTGTATGCAACCAGTTTTCTTGGAATTGTTGATTTATTGTCCATTCTTCCCAGTTTTATCAGTTTGTTTCACCCTGGAGCGGAAACGCTGGTTGTCGTTCGTGTATTACGGGTATTACGCATATTCAGGGTTTTTAAACTGGCTGAATATCTTGGTGAAGCCGATGCGCTGATGAAGGCACTGCGTTCGAGTCGTAAAAAAATTACAGTATTTTTATATACCGTATTTATTTTTGTCGTTATTTTTGGATCCATAATGTATCTGGTAGAAGGAGCTAACAGCGGTTTTACCAGTATTCCAAAATCGGTGTACTGGGCTATTGTGACTTTAACAACCGTCGGTTATGGGGATATTGTCCCTCAGACACACCTGGGTCAGATGATAGCGTCTGCAGTGATGATTATGGGTTATGCTATTATTGCGGTACCGACCGGTATTTATTCTACCGAACTGGCAAAAGCCTATCGAGAGTCTTCTGATACTTCTAATACTGCCTGTATTGGCTGCGGTGATGAAGGTCATGACGATGATGCGGAGTTTTGTAAGTATTGTGGCGAAAAACTATGACAATGACAGGGGCTCAGGCCGTTAACCAGACATTAACTGAAGAAGAACGTTTTAGCTATTTGCAGGCAATGGAAGTCTCTGAATGGATTTTAAGGGATAAGAAAGAAGTTAATATACCTGATGAAGAATTGGTAGACCTGACACCTGATTCTAGTGTAGAAACGGTAAGAGATGTCAATGTTGCTGAGTCTATTACGCATCACGCTCAACATAATATCAAACCTGAATCTGGCTCTATGTCAGAGAGTGAACCCGTTAATTATCTGAAAATGGTCAACTGGCGAAGTAATTCAGATACTGAGCAGACTATTTTGGTGGTCTGCCGACATGAAACGGATCAACCTGCCCATAGTTTTGCTCGTAGTACCGCACCGAGCCAGTTTATGACCGATTTTGTTCAGGCGTTACAAAGCCTGCTGGAAACTTCAAGGATTACTTTAGATGTACGTCTGGCACATTTGTCAGAGGCGGGGTTAGGTCATGACTGTTTGCCAATGAATGATGTCTTAGAGCAGGTAAAACCGGCAGTTATTCTGGTGCTGGGAGATGAAACCGTCAAAAAAATGTTTAATCCTGATGATGACGTTGCTGTCAAAAGGGGAAAAGTTCAGAGCTTTGGTGATGGAAACTCTGTTATTACCAGCTATCATCCTTTTACTTTAATCAAAAATCCACATCTAAAGCCTCTTGCAATGGAAGATCTCAAATTATTGGTTAAACTCATATCAGAGGGTAATGTTTAGTCCTGATTATATGATGTCACTTATTTGAGGAAGCCCGACCAGGCTAATAATAGCAATGTTCATGATAAGGAAAAGAACACAATAATATGGCTAGTGATGAAAAAGAACATGGTATGGATAGAGATATCAGGCGCATTGTTCCGGAAGATTTAGCCGATGTTATTGTGAATGAAAATGCGGCACACATTACGCCATGGTCAGAAAAGCTCATTGTAGAATCAATTCAAGCCAGTATAAATAATAAGCAGCAGGCATGGCTGCTTAGCTACTGCAATAAACCTGTGGGTCATATGGTGGTGCTTCCCATAGAAGATCAGTGGGAGTTATTAAATATAGTGGTTCACCCTGATTTTCAGGGGAAGGGACTAGGAGGTTATTGTCTCAACCATCTGTTTCAGCAAGCTCGTAACCAATCTGTGCACTCTATCTATCTTGAAGTCAGGCAGTCTAATAGTCTTGCCATTAACCTGTATAGCCGGTTTGGTTTTATTGGTATTGGCGTGCGAAAGAATTACTACCGGAAGACGCAGGGTTGGGAAGATGCGAGGGTTATGCAGGCATTTGTTAATTCTATCTGATTTTATCTGAATAATTCAGGTTAAGCTGGAAAAAAAGCCGAGGATGCCGGATAATCGCGTCTTTGATTTTTGATGACCCTGGATGATTTTGTGAGCGCTGAATCTGAATTAAGACGTACTTTTGCAATTATTTCGCATCCTGATGCAGGTAAGACAACTATTACTGAAAAGTTGCTGCTATTAGGCCGAAAAATTCAGGAAGCGGGCACTGTCAAAGGTAAAAAATCAGGCAAACACGCGACATCTGACTGGATGGAGATGGAAAAACAGCGTGGCATATCCGTGACGACCTCAGTCATGCAGTTCCCCTACAATGGCCGAATTGTCAACTTGCTCGATACACCCGGACATGAAGATTTCTCAGAAGATACTTATCGAACATTAACCGCTGTTGATTCCGCTCTGATGGTGATCGATAGTAGTAAAGGGGTTGAAGATCGTACGATTAAACTGATGGACGTTTGCCGTCTTCGTGATACGCCTATTGTTACTTTTATGAATAAGCTGGACAGAGATATCAAAGATCCGGTTGAGCTAATGGACGAGGTCGAAGACGTACTTAACATTAAATGTGCGCCAATTACCTGGCCAATCGGAATGGGAAAGCAGTTTAAAGGTATTTATCATATTGCTGAAGACCGGGTGTACTTTTATTCTACTGGTCAGGGACATACCATTCAGCAGGTTGATACACTGGATGGTTTGAATAACCCTGAACTGGATGAACGTATTGGCTCAATGGCTCAGGATTTACGTGAAGAGCTTGAGCTGGTGCTTGGTGCCAGTCATGAGTTTAACCTTGAAGAGTTCTTGAAAGGAGAGCTATCTCCTGTTTATTTTGGTACTGCACTGGGTAATTTTGGCGTCACTCAGATGCTTGATGGTTTTGTAGAGTGGGCTCCAGCACCGTTGGCGAGACAAACTGACATAAGAACCATTGAATCGGAAGAAGCTGATTTTACTGGTTTTGTTTTTAAAATTCAGGCTAATATGGATCCGGCTCATCGTGATCGCATTGCATTTATGCGAATTGTTTCAGGTTGTTATGAAAAAGGTATGAAAATGAAACATGTGCGGATTAACCGCGATGTTCAGGTGAGTAACGCGGTTACTTTTCTTGCTGGTGACAGAGCTACTCTTGAGGATGCTTATGCCGGTGATATTATCGGCTTGCATAATCATGGAACAATACAGATTGGTGATACTTTTACTTCTGGGGAAAAACTTAAATTTGCAGGAATACCGAATTTTGCGCCAGAGTTATTCCGGCGAGTAAGGTTGAAAGATCCACTCAAGAACAAAGCGTTGCTTAAAGGACTTATTCAACTCTCTGAAGAGGGCGCAACGCAGTTATTCAGGCCATTTAATTCTAATGATCTAATTCTTGGTGCGGTAGGTATTCTTCAGTTTGATGTTGTCGCTCATCGGCTAAAAGCGGAATATAAGGTGAGCTGTATTTTCGAACCCGTTGCTGTTTATACCGCTCACTGGATTGAGTGCGATGATGAAAAAATGCTGGATAACTTTAAGAATAAAGCTGCTGATAATTTATCTCTGGATGGCGGAGACAATTTGTCTTACCTTGCACCAACTCGAGTGAATTTAAATCTGATGCAGGAACGCTGGCCAGAAATTCGGTTTTGTAAAACCAGAGAGCATTAATGTTTCTGAGTGCAGGACTAATCTCGGGAAATGCTAAAGTATTTTGCGGTTTCATCTTTCGTGTTGAATTTGCTAATTAAATAAAGTAGCTCTACATTAAACTGAGAAAAAGGCCTTTCTGGTTAAAATAGTATGATGGATGTCAGCAAGTCAGGATTTGGTTAATTAATATCCGGAGTGCCTGATAGTTAAGATAACGTAGTTTCGGATAATAAGTATTAATTTGAGATATAAATAGAATAATATGCCAAAGCAACTCAAAATTTTTGATTCTCATTGCCACCTCGATTTTAAACAATTTGAAGGTAAACTTGAACTCATGCTGGATAAGGCCCGTGAAGCGGGTATTTGCGGAATTTTGATTCCTGGCGTTGAGCATGAAGGTTGGAGGCGAATTCGTCAGATGACCGCCCGTTATCCACTTTGCCATACGGCATTAGGTTTACATCCTATGTATGTGAGCGCACATCAGAAATCGCATTTACATGATCTTGAACTGGCACTTTCTGTTGGACCAATAGCAGCAATTGGCGAAATAGGACTGGACTATTATAAAGCCGAAAATGATCGAAAGTTACAAAAAGAGTACTTTGAAGCGCAGCTTGTGATAGCCAGAGAAGCCAGGTTGCCTGTTGTTCTGCATGTCAGAAAGGCACATGACGAAGTATTGTTATTGTTAAAAAATAACCATTTCAACTTTGGCGGTATTGTGCATGCCTTTAATGGCAGTGAATACCAGGCAGAGCGTTATATCAGCATGGGATTTAAGTTGGGATTTGGTGGGGCTATGACATTTCCACGAGCTGCAAAAATCAGAAAACTGGCCACTAGCCTGCCACTGGAATCAATTGTGCTGGAAACTGACGCACCTGATATGCCCCCTGTGAGCTGCAAGCAATCTTATAATACACCACTGCATCTTTTTGATAACTTTAAAAGCCTGGATTCACTGAGAGAAGAGTCATCACAGGAAATTGCTGAGCAAACGACAAAAAATGCTTATTCAATATTAAATTTTGATTAATGACTAAAGGCTTTGCTATTTAATTTCAATGAGTTAGACTTTAATACACGGTGTAAAATTATGTAGAATGAGAATCAATGCAGACTCATAAATCTCATGCAGTGGATTTGGTTAGCGTATTAACTCAGTTGGAAAAGACTGGGTTACTGGAGTCTGAACAGGCAAAACTGGCGTTACAGAAGTTACGTCATAAAAAAACTTCAGGTCATCCTGTTAATCAGATAGCTACTTTAAAACTCAAGTCCAAATCCCTCAGAAATAAAGTGCTTACCGATGAACTATTATCTGAATGGTTTGCCGATTTACATCAATTGCCTTATGTCCGGCTTGACCCTTTAAAAATAGATGTCGACTCCGTAACCAAAGTGATGTCAAAAGCATTTGCTTTGCGTCATGAAATTCTGGCTTGTGAAGTGACTAAAAATGAAGTCAAAATTGCTGTTGTTGATCCAAAGGAAACAGGCTGGGAATCGGGATTAACTCACATTCTACGCAAACCCATTAAAAGAGTTTTTGTTAATCCGGCAACTTTGCTTCGCCTGCAGCAAGATTTTTATAATTTAAGTCGTTCAATGAAGGGGGCTTCAGGCGAAAGTTTTCAAAATATGACGGTGACCAATCTTGAGCAGTTATTAGAGGTTGGTAAAGCTGATGATATTGATGCGAATGACCAACACGTTGTTCAGATAGTTGACTGGTTATTACAATATGCATTTTCAGAGAGGGCCAGTGATATTCATGTTGAGCCGCGTCGAGAAAAAGCCAATATACGTTTGAGAATTGATGGTGTGTTGCATAAGGTTTATGAAATGCCAGCCAATATCGCTGGCGCGGTTATTGCCCGTTTTAAAATTCTGGGGCGTATGGATGTGGCAGAGAGGCGTAAACCGCTAGATGGCCGTATTAAAACGAAAACACCCAAAGGATTGGAAATAGAGCTTCGTTTGTCGACACTGCCGACCGCTTTTGGCGAAAAGCTAGTTGCGCGTATTTTTGATCCTAATGTTTTGTTGCGAGACTTTAAACATCTTGGACTGGAGCCTCAGACTGAAAAATCCTGGCTAAGAATGTCAAAACAGCCAACGGGAATTGTGCTGCTGACAGGCCCCACAGGCTCGGGGAAAACTACAACTTTATATACGACTTTAAAATTAATCGCCACCCCCGAAGTTAATGTCTGTACGATTGAGGATCCGATTGAAATGGTTGAGCCTGCTTTTAATCAGATGCAGGTTCATCATGATATTGATGTCGATTTTGCCCGTGGTATCAGGGCGCTTTTGCGTCAGGATCCCGATGTTATAATGATCGGAGAGATAAGAGATAAAGAAACGGCTGAAATGGCTATTCAGGCATCTTTAACCGGGCATCTGGTTATTTCCACGCTGCATACTAATGATGCCGCCTCTGCGATTACTCGATTGCAGGATATTGGTGTTCCGCCTTATCTGGTTAACGCGACTTTGCTTGGTGTCATGGCACAACGCCTGGTGCGAACTTTGTGTTCTCACTGTAAAAAAGCGGTTGCGCCAGACGAGCAGGCATGGAAAGAGCTGACCGTTGGTTTTGATATTCCTTTACCCAAATTACTCTTTCAACCAGCAGGCTGTGATGAGTGTCGTCAGTCAGGTTATTCCGGGCGTATTGGTATTTACGAATTGCTAGAGCTGGACTCAAAAGTTAAAAGTCTGGTCAGTGAAGGAGGAGAGGTTAATCCTATTCGTGAGCAGGCGCTAAAAAATGGAATGAATTTATTACGCATTAGCGGTGCAAGAAAAGTTGCAGAAGGGGTAACAACGATTACTGAAGTGATGCGTGTCGCTTCTCCGGCAATGGAATTAATGTAAGTTTATATTATTAAATTGTACTTATGGTTCATTAGAGGTATTGCATGACAAAATACCGAAGAATAGTGTTCGCGTTATATTAATTAGAGATATTTGCTATGAAAGGCGCTATTCTTTTCGCATAATGGAATATTCCCACCCTGTACAGTGAATACAAAATATGCCTGAATGCTTAAATAATCTTCCTTATAGTGCTTACCTGACAAATCCTCTGGTTACCGGAGAAGAAACGTCCAGGCCTTTTTCTTATCCAGTTTATGAAAGTCAGAACGATGCAACGTCGGTTATAGCAAGCCGGTTACAAAAAAATTGTTCATTTAATTATCAGAATAGTAATAATCAGCTGACTACAGTGGTAACTACTGAAAAGCTATCAGGCTACAGGCAGAAATATGCTGATTTGCAAGCCTTTCTTCGGCCATTTAATGAAACCTTGAAAACAAGCACAATTGAGCCGCAAGTTGCAGACGTGCACCATTTATCCAATCTTTACATGGTTTATATCAGCGATGTTATAGCGTTTTCGAAAAAGTACGAAGGGCAGGGGGTCAAGGATAATAAGGCCGCTTTTCAAGTCGCTGACTGGTTGCTGGATAATTATTTGTCTTTTAACGAAATTTTAGAACGGCTAAAAAGTACAGAAAATACAGAAAGTGTGCTAAAGGAAGCGATAGACATTTTTAACTCAATTAATGTTACCCACCATCATGACGTTGCTCAATTCCTTAATGAAGTAGGACGTATTAATGCGAATGAAGCGATTGCGGGTGATTTTAAGTGGATGAATACTATGACTCAAGTTCCACTACACCAGCGGGTGACTAAGGTTTATCAATGTGCGCTAAATGAGGTTAATAAGGCCATTATACAATCTGATGTGAGTAGAGAAAACAAAGCTTTTAAAGAGTGGAGCCTTAAAACGAAGGAGCACATACAAACACTTGAATCTTTTGATAACCTTTGTTCAGGAAAGACAGAACTTGAGATAAGTCTAATTAAAGATATTTATTCTAATGCCAGTCAGTTAATTTATCTAAATAATCAGTTGATACTTCTGCAACTAGCGGATAAAACACCGGAAATTTCAGAAGCTATCTTAAAATATGAGCAGGAGCGATTGATGGATGATTATAATCAAAACGAATTTAAACCGTTACTCAAAAAAAGCTATTCGGCTGAGTTCTAATGGATAAGTTACTTTTTAAAATTGCTACCCAGATGTATGGTTATAATGCAGAGCATGTGGAAATACTGAATAAGCTTACATTTATCGAAGAATTTAAGAAACTGCTTGAGAAACACCACCATTCAACTTTATCGGATTAAATGGGCTGAATTGCCAGGCTGAAGTCCGTTTGATTTTTTTAACTCGCAGACGGTTCATTTTTGTGAGTATTATTTACTATTTAGGGTGAAAAAACTTTTCACCCGCTTTCGGCGAATCGTCTTGCATTGATTTAAGTGTATCATTATGCCATTTAAGGACCTTACCCGGGGTTGCGGGGTTAATATAAGATTGATCAAAAGCTGTAGCTCTATCGAGTGTGCTGAAATTAACGTTATCATATCCATCATCATCATTTTTTGCAGCGTTATACCACTGGATAAATACAGATTTATAGGAGGCTTTTCTGTTGCCGAGTCCTGTTTTTACGACATAAGCGGGGTTAAATTTAAGCTTGGATTTAGAGCGTCCATTTTTGGCTTTATCACCCCCTGTATCAAGGTGAACTAACCCTGCAATTAAACCCACGCTTTCACGTTTATGTCCTATCTGCTGTCCTCTGGTTATCTTTATATCGGTAAAAGCTGAATTTGATAAAAGCGTTAGCGCTGCGGGACTGATCCTGGTAGCGGGCTCTGGAAAATAAATTTTAAATATCTCAGCCGAGACGGAAGAACGCCTGATTTTTTCGGCTTCAAGGTATTTTTTTGCAAACAGTTTCAGCGCTTTGTCTCTTTCAGCTGTGTCCAGATTATCTTCGGTTGTAAATAAATTATTTATCGAAGCTTCGTCTTTTATTTCAGTCCAGTCCCACTGGTAAACGCCAGCTTCTGCCAACCAGTCTGTTTTTATAGTATCTGTGCTCTCATCAACGCGGCCTTCATTGGTTGAACCGGTAATGCCAGAAATGTCGCTATCAATAGTTTCTAATAATGTTTTATTTGAGTTGATAGCAGGCCAGCCAAGGTTTGCCCCGACAGCGCCATGCCACAAGTTATAGGACTCCAAAGCGGCCAGCCGGAGGAAAGAATAATCATATTCATTCCGGTTAGTGGGGGTACTACTACGGGGTATTTCAAACGCACCAGACTGAAAGAGTCGACTGACAACTTCACCGTTTGAGCGGGCTTCATCCAGCAGTATTTTATTAATGACATTTGCCTGGTTTGCGTTGATAATTTCTTTAGGAGTCGCTCTATTATGACCTCGGGTTACGCCATTATTATCCAGAGCATCGGCATCAACCGGTTTGTTGGATAAAATCCAGACATAGGTTTGTAGTGGCAACTGGTTAGCATAGACTCCGATGTTGGTATTGGCTGAAATAATGCCAATTCTGAGTTTTTTAACACCAGTATAGGCTCTTTGAATGGCCATGCCAGATGACGCTTTGTTTTCGGCTAGCTTTGTGTTGTCATCTATTTCGGAAGACTTCAATTGTGAAGCTTTAGCCCCCATGACATCAGCTTCCCGCTCAAGTTTTGAGTCATTGTTTAGCTGAATATTCTCTTTTAATTGTGTGGTTGGTTTTACTCTTCCCTGTTTCTGTTGTACCACGTGCCAGGCTTCATGTGGTAAGTGTTTTTCCTGAGAATTTGCGAGGAAAATATCGCTTCCCCGGGCATAAGCATGTGCATTCAGCTGGGCGGGTTTATCGGAGTTTTTATGGACGTTGACATCATCCATTGATAGTCCCGATAGCGTTTCAATTCCAGATTTAAGGTTGTCAGGCAGGCCAGTATTATTGGATTTTTGTTGAATTGGGTTTGTTTGTCTTGAAATATGGTTATTAGCAATTGTTTGTAGTTGAGCCGTTTGATTGTTTTCAGAGTTATTATGAGCCATAGTTTGCAAGTGACTCTGGGTGGCTGTTTCGCTGCGTTGGTCTTGCAGGTTAAAGTCACTACTGCCTGTTGATTGTTGCTGAGTTGTCGTGCGAGCTGATTCTTTGCTTTTGGCCTCGCTGTTGGTCTGTTTGGTGTACATTCAACAATATACTCTATTTGAAATGGTGTAGTTTTTTTTAATTTGAATATTTGTATGAGATTAGTTTTATTAAACTATAGCTGCTAATTACTGGTTGTTCAATTGAGTTCCATTTTTGAGGACATGTGAATATTATATTATCTGAAATAAATCTCGTCTTGATATTTCTGAAGTGTATTTTCCTCTTGATAGAAGATAAGCATTACAGAATATTACGGAACTAAAGTAGTTTTTTACAATGAATATACAATAGTATTGAAGGGGATAAATACTGGAAGGAGTTGGGTTGTGTTAAAAGTAAATAACAATGTTATAAAAGAAAAATCAGTTTTAGAACAAGATGGGATAGCTGCGTTAAATAGATTTTCAAATCTCTTTCCTGCTGAAAATGCTGAAAAACTTAATTCGCACATGAAGGGCACGTTAGAATTTTCTAAGTCAAAATTTCGTGAGTTTAATTCTGATAAAAAAATGAGTTTATCTC